>NZ_CP094516.1:944625-1259500 GCF_029909975.1 Bradyrhizobium sp. ISRA430 | reverse complement strand
CACGGTCAATCTCGAGATCGACAATGTCGAGGGACAGGCCGGCGACTACAAGATCAGCGTGAAAGCCGGCGGCCCGGTGAAGATGACCGGCAATCCCGCGACTACCGTCAAGCTTGCCGCCAAGCAGCGCAACTCGCTGTCGCTCGCGCTCGATGCGACGGCCGCGGGGCAGGCGACGCTCGACGTCGACATCGCGGGACCGAACGGACTTGCTCTCGCGCGCCACTACGCGCTTGACGTCAAGGCGGCGACCCAGGTGCTGGCGCGCCGCTCAATCCGCACGTTGGCGAAGGGCGAGAGCCTGACCCTGACTTCGGACATGTTCTCCGACCTGGTGCCGGGCACCGGTAGCGTCTCGATCTCGGCGAGCCTGTCGACTGCCCTCGATGCCGCGACCATCCTCAAGGCGCTGGATCGTTATCCCTATGGCTGCTCGGAGCAGATCACGAGCCGGGCCATGCCGCTGCTCTATGTCAACGAGCTTGCGGCCGGCGCGCATCTCGCCATGGACACTGAGGTCGATCAGCGCATCCGCGATGCGATCGAGCGGTTGCTGGCGCGCCAGGGCTCCAACGGCTCGTTTGGGCTGTGGTCGGCGGGTGGCGACGATGCCTGGCTCGACGCCTATGTGACCGACTTCCTGACCCGTGCCCGCGAGAGGGGCTTTGTGGTACCGGACGTGTTGTTCAAGAACGCGCTCGACCGCATCCGCAACTCCGTCGTCAACGCCAACGAGCCGGAGAAGGACGGCGGCCGCGATCTCGCCTACGGCCTCTATGTGCTCGCCCGTAACGGCGCAGCGCCCATCGGCGACCTCCGCTACCTCGCCGACACCAAGCTGAGCAACCTCGCAACGCCGATCGCGAAGTCGCAGCTTGCGGCGGCGCTTGCGCTGGTCGGCGACCGCAACCGCGCCGAACGCGTCTATGGCGCTGCGCTCGACAGCCTTGCGCCGAAGCCGGTGCTGGAGTTCGGCCGCACCGACTATGGCTCGCAGCTCCGTGATGCCGCAGCGCTCGTCTCGCTCGCAAGCGAAGGCAATGCGCCGAAGGCGACACTGACGCAGGCCGTCTCGCGGGTCGAGACCGCGCGCGGGCTGACGCCGTACACTTCGACGCAGGAGAATGCGTGGCTGGTGCTGGCGGCACGGGCGCTAGCCAAGGAGAACCTGTCGCTCGATGTCGATGGCCAGCCGGTCAAGACCGCGCTCTATCGCAGCTACAAGGCTGCGACGCTGGAGGGCAAGCCGCTGAAGATCAGCAACACCGGGGACGCACCAGTGCAGGCGGTGGTCTCGGTGTCGGGCTCGCCGGTCACGCCTGAGCCGGCCGCCTCCAACGGCTTCAAGATCGAGCGCAACTACTTCACGCTCGACGGCAAGCCCGCTGACATCAGCAAGGTCAAGCAGAACGACCGTTTTGCCGTGGTGCTGAAGATTACCGAAGCCAAGCCGGAGTACGGGCACATCATGGTGTCAGACTATCTGCCGGCAGGTCTGGAGATCGACAATCCGAGGCTGGTGTCGTCGGGCGACAGCGGTACACTGGACTGGATCGAGGACGGCGAGGAGCCGGAGGATACCGAGTTCCGCGACGACCGCTTCACAGCGGCGGTCGATCGGGCCTCGGACTCCAAGTCGGTCTTCACCGTCGCCTACATCGTGCGCGCGGTCTCCCCCGGCAAATACGTGCTGCCGCAGGCCTATGTCGAGGACATGTACAATCCCTCGCGCTATGGCCGCACGGGAACGGGCTCGGTCGAGGTGCGCGCGGCGAAGTGAGTAACGTGGATGAGTGACGCTCCGATAGGTCCACCAACTCCGCCGTCATGCCCGGGCCTGACCCGGGCATCCACGCGCTTTGGTGCCGCGGGACAAGACGTGGATGGCCGGGTCAAGCCCGGCCATGACGGAGTGCGGGGACATGCCGCTCGTGTCCTCTCAGCCCTAGCGCTCACCTTCATCCTCGCGATCATCGGCTTCGTCGCCTGGGTCTACTCCCTTGGCCCGCTGCCGCTCGAGCAGGCGCGCGCGGTCTCCACCACCATCGTCGACCGCAACGGAAAGCTGCTGCGCGCCTATGCTATGGCGGACGGTCGCTGGCGGCTGCCGGTCGACGCCAAGGCGAACGTCGATCCGACTTACCTGAAGCTGTTGCTCGCCTATGAGGACCAGCGCTTCGATGCCCATGGCGGCGTCGATCCGCTCGCGCTTGGGCGCGCCGCGGCGCAGCTTGCGACGCGCGGGCACATCGTGTCGGGCGGCTCGACCATCACCATGCAGCTCGCGCGGTTGATGGAGCCGCGACGGCAGCGCTCGGTTTACGCAAAACTGCACCAGATCGTGCGCGCGATCGAGCTGGAACGGACCCTGACCAAGGACCAGATCCTCGATCTCTATCTCGCGCTCGCGCCCTATGGCGGCAATCTCGAAGGCATCCGCGCCGCCTCGATCGCCTATCTCGGCAAGGAGCCGAAGAGGCTGTCGCTGGCGGAGGCTGCGCTTCTGGTCGCGCTGCCGCAATCGCCGGAGACGCGGCGGCTCGATCGCCATCCCGAGGCCGCCCGCATTGCGCGCGACCGCGTGCTCGATCGCATGGTCGAGGAACATCAGGTCAGCGCCGAGGATGCGAAGCAGGCCAAGGCTGTCCCGATACCGAAGCTGCGCAAGCCGATGCCGATCCTGGCGCCGCACGCTTCCGACACCGCGCTTGCGACGATGAAGGATACGCCCGTCATCAAGCTCACGTTAGACGCCAATCTCCAGAAGGTGCTGGAGTCGCTGGCGCGCGACCGCGCCATTGCGCTGGGAGCGAACATCTCGGTCGGCATCATCGTCGTCGACAATGAGAGCGGTGACGTGCTCGCGCGCATCGGATCCGCCGATTACTTCGACGACAGCCGGGCGGGGCAGGTCGACATGACTCGCGCCGTCCGCTCGCCGGGCTCGACGCTCAAGCCGTTCATCTACGGCCTCGCCTTCGAGGACGGGTTCGTCCATCCCGAGAGCCTGATCGACGACCGGCCGGTCCGCTTCGGCTCCTACGCGCCGGAAAATTTCGACATGACGTTCCAGGGCACGGTGCCGGTGAGGAAGGCGCTGCAACTGTCCCTGAACGTGCCGGCGATCGTGCTGCTCGATCGCGTCGGATCGAGCCGGCTGGCGTCGCGGCTGCGGCAGGCCGGCGGCAATCTTGTCTTGCCCAAGGAGGAGGCGCCCGGTCTCGCGATGGGGCTCGGCGGTGTCGGCGTGACGCTCCAGGACCTGGCGCAACTTTATACAGGCTTCGCGCGGCTCGGCACCACAAAGCCGCTGCGTGAGGTCATGACCGGCAAGGACGACCGCGAGCCGATGCGGCTGCTCGATCAGGTAGCGGCTTGGCAGGTCGGCAATGTGCTGCTGAGCACGCCACCGCCGGAGAACGCCGTCCATAACCGGATCGCCTTCAAGACCGGTACCTCCTACGGCTACCGCGACGCCTGGTCAGTCGGGTTCGACGGCCGCATGACCATCGGCGTCTGGGTCGGCCGGCCCGACGGGGCGCCGGTTCCCGGCCTGATTGGCCGCGTGGCCGCCGCGCCGATCCTGTTCGACGCATTTGCTCGGACCGGCAAATTGCCGGCGCCGCTGCCCAAGCCGCCGAAGGGAACCCTGGTTGCCAGCAACACCAAACTGCCATTGCCCCTGAAGCGGTTCCGCCCGGTGGGCGAGCTGGTCCGGACCGGGGGTGAGCAGGCCCTCCACATCCAGTTCCCACTGAACGGCTCTCGGATCGACGTCGATCGCTCCGGTGGGGTTGAAGCGGCCGCCATGCCGGTCAAGGTGGCCGGTGGGGTCCTGCCGATGACGATCCTGGTCAATGGCACGGCGCTCGGCGAAATCGACGGCCGGCGCCAGCTCCTGATCGATCCGCCCGGTCCGGGCTTTGCCCGCCTGACCGTCATCGACGCCACGGGCGCCGCGGACACAGTTGTCATTCGAATTCAATGATGTCGGCTTAAGCGGTTGTGGCGATGGCGGTTTCAGCGTAAGCGGAACCAATGGCCGAGACCTACCCAAGCCCCCGTTTTGGAGCGCCGCGCGAGCCGAAATCCCCGGCGAATCCGGGCAGTCGACTGGTGCGCCTGATCGATATCGCTACCGCCAGCCACGCCCGGGCCGTCGGCTTCCTGGTGCTGTGCGCGCTGCTGCTCTTCCTGCCCGGCTTCTTCACCATCCCGCCGATCGACCGCGACGAGGCGCGCTTTGCGCAGGCCACCAAGCAGATGGTCGAGAGCGGCGACTATGTCGATATCCGCTTCCAGGATGACGTCCGGTACAAGAAGCCGGTCGGCATCTACTGGCTGCAATCCGCCGCCGTTGAAACCGCCACGGCGCTGCGGCTGCCGAAGGCCGAATTGCGCATTTGGGTCTATCGGCTGCCTTCACTGATCGGCGCGATCGGCGCTGTGCTAATGACCTACTGGACCGCGCTCGCCTTCGTCACGCGGCGCGCCGCGGTGCTGGCGGCGCTGATGATGTGCGCCTCGGTCCTGCTCGGCGTCGAGGCGCGGCTCGCCAAGACCGACGCGATGCTGCTGTTCTGTGTGGTCGCGGCGATGGGGGCGATGGCGCGTGCCTACCTGTCCTGGCAGCGCGCCGAGGATGAGATGCATCCGCCCTGGAGCTGGCCCGCGATCTTCTGGACCGCGCTGGCCGTGGGCATCCTGATCAAGGGCCCGCTGATCCTGATGTTCGCAGCCCTCACCGTGGTCGTGCTCGCGATTCAGGACCGCGATTCCTCGTGGCTGTGGCGGCTGCGCCCGGTCTGGGGCCTGATGTGGATGCTGGTGCTGGTGCTGCCGTGGTTCATCGCGATCTTCTGGCGCGCGGGCGATGCCTTCTTTGCCGATTCCGTCGGCGGCGACATGCTGAGCAAGCTCGGCGCCCAGGAATCCCATGGCGCGCCGCCCGGGCTCTATCTAGTTCTGTTTTGGATCACCTTCTGGCCGGGCGCGCCGCTCGCGGCAATGGCGGCACCCGCGGTCTGGCGCGCGCGCCGCGAGCCCGGTGCGCAATTCCTGCTGGCCTGGTTGATCCCATCCTGGATCGTGTTCGAGGCGGTGCTGACCAAGCTGCCGCATTACGTGCTGCCGCTCTATCCGGCGATCGCGATCCTCACCGTCGGTGCGCTGGAGCGGCGGGTGCTGTCGCGGTCCTGGGTGATGCGTGGCTCGGCCTGGTGGTTCGCGATCCCCGCGGCCACCTCGATCGTCGTTGTGGTTGGTGCGGTCATGCTGACCCGTCAGCCCGCCTTCGTGGCCTGGCCATTCATCGCGGCGTCCCTGATCTTCGGCCTGTTTGCCTGGTGGCTCTACGACAACAACCGAGCGGAGCGCTCGCTGCTCAACGCGCTGGTCGCCGCGCTGATGCTGGCGGTCGCGGTCTACGGCATCGTGCTGCCATCGCTGACGCCGCTGTTCCCAAGCATCGAGATCGCGCGCGCTCTTCGTAACGTCACCTGCGTCGGGCCGAAGGCCGCCTCGGCCGGCTATCACGAGCCGAGCCTCGTGTTTCTGACCGGCACCCAGACGCTGCTGACCGACGGCTCGGGCGCTGCGGATTTTCTCAGGCAAGGGAGCTGCCGCTTCGCCCTGATCGAGCAGCGCTCGGAGCGCAGCTTCGTGCAGCGCGCCGAAGCGATCGGGCTGCGCTACAAGGTCGGCGCACGGATCGACGGCTATAATTTCTCGCAAGGGCGCGCGATCTCGATTTCGATCTTCCGCTCGGAGGGCACCGAGTAGGATGTCGACACCGGCCGACATCGCGCCGCGCGCGAGCTATCCGGCGCAACTGGCGACCGTGTCCTGGCGCGCGCTGGCGCAGCTTGTGCGCGCGCCGTCGCATTCGCGCCGGGCCGAGGCCGCACGTAGGCTGGCGCGGCATTCGCTCTGGCTCAGCGCGGCGGGAGCGGCCGTGATCATCGCCCTGATGATCGCCTTCGATTCTGCCGAGATCCAGTTGATGCCCGCACGCGGTACGCCCGGCCTGTGGCCCATCCGTATCCTCACCGATTTCGGCAAGGACGAGTATGTGCTCTCGGTGCTAGGGGTTTCGCTGGTGGCTGTGGCGCTCGTTGCGACGGGGGTTCACGGCACCCGCCGAGCGCTACTGCTTGGCTTCGGCACTCGGCTGCAGTTCATGTTTCTGTCTGTTGCCGTATCAGTGCTCGTCGCCGAGATCCTGAAATATCTCATCGGCCGCGGAAGACCATTTGTGGGCGGCGAGGCCAATCCGTTCAACTTCATACCGTTCGAGGGTACGGGGGCTTATGCCAGCCTGCCGTCGGGCCATGCGGTGACGGCGTTCGCATTGGCGTTTGCGGTCAGCGCGTTGTGGCCGCGCCTACGCGTGTTCATGTTCACCTACGCAGTCGTCATCCTACTGACGCGGCTGGTGCTGCTCGCGCATCACCCGAGCGACGTCGTGGCCGGCGCCCTGGTCGGCGTGGTCGGCGCCATGGCGGTCCGCTACTGGTTCGCGGCTCGCAGGTTGGGCTTTGCGATTCGCGCCGACGGCACCATCGTGCCCCTTCCGGGAGCGGGCGCGGGATGCCTTAAAAGGGTTGCTCGCGGGGCATCCGCCCCATAAAAGCTGCTGCCTGCCGGGGGGTGCCGGTTCCCGGGGAAGCCCTATTCCAACCACGAGCTCCGATTTGTCGTCGTCCCAGCCTTCGGTTTCCATCGTCGTTCCCGTGCGCAACGAAGCCGACAACATTGCGCCCCTGATCGAGGAGATCACTGCGGCGCTGGACGGCCGCTGGGCCTATGAGATCATCTACGTCAACGACGGCTCGACGGATGCAACCGGCGAGCGCCTCTCTGCCGTGATGAAGCAGCGGGACAATCTGCGGCAGCTCCGCCACGCCAAGTCGGGGGGCCAGTCGGCGGCGGTGCGCAGCGGCGTGCGCGCGGCGCGCGGCTCGATCGTGGCGACGCTCGATGGGGACGGCCAGAACAATCCGGCCTTTCTGCCTGACCTGATCGCTGCGATCGAGAAGGGGGCACACGTCGGTCTTGCCGCCGGTCAGCGGGTTGGACGCAAGGACACCGGCTTCAAGAAACTGCAGTCACGCATCGCCAACGGCGTGCGCAACGCGATCCTCAAGGACGGCACGCGCGATACCGGCTGCGGGCTGAAGGCGTTCCGGCGCGAAGTGTTCCTGATGCTGCCCTATTTCGACGGGCTGCACCGCTTCCTGCCGGCGCTGGTGCGCCGTGAAGGCTACGAGATCGCCTATGTCGACGTGATCGACCGGCCGCGCCATTCCGGCGTGTCGAACTACGGTTTCTTCGACCGACTGTGGATCGGGATCATGGATCTCGCCGGCGTGTGGTGGTTGATCCGCCGCAAGAAGCCGACACCGGATGTGGCTGAGGTGACGGCATGATCATCCAATACGGTCAGGCGCTGAGCAATTATCTCTACGACGTCTTCGTCGCCAAGTTCGATTTCTGGCTGGCGTTCGGCCTCGTCGCGCAGTTGTTCTTCACCGCTCGTTTTCTGGTGCAGTGGATCGCGAGCGAGCGCGCCGGCAACAGCGTGGTGCCCATGGCGTTCTGGTTCTGCTCGATGGGCGGTGGTTTGATGACGTTGGTCTACGGCATCGTGAAGCGCGAGCCGGTCATCATCCTCGGGCAGGCCCTCGCGACCATCATCTACGTTCGCAACATCATGTTGATCTGGAAGAACCGCGGCAGCGGCTCGAAGACGCTCGATCGCTGAGCAAAGGCACTAAATTAGCGCAGCGCCGACGCCGCACCGGAGGCGGGCAGGGCGGCTTGATCCGATTCGTTCCTGCGATAGGGCTCTCCCGCCGCATCAAGCACGGGATAGGCCACCGAGCATATGTGCGAGTGGATGCGACGCAGATCGCGCAGCACGTCCAGATGCAGCGACGTGGTCTCGATGGTCTCGGGGCGGCCCTCGCGCAGGCGGTCGAGGTGGCGCTCGACTGCAGCGAGCTCGGTGTTCCTTAGCGCAGTCTTCTCCACAAGCAGCTTGCGCGCCTCGTTGGCATCGCCCGACATGAACACGCCGAAGGCGATCCGTAGCGAATCCATTGTCCGCTTGTGGAAGGCGGCGAGCTCCTCGGCGCCCTCAGCCGAGAACTGGAGGCGCCGCTTGATCTTCTTGGTCGCGAGTTCGCTCAGGTTCTTGTCGATGATATCGCCGATATGCTCGAGATTGATGGCGAAGGAGATGATCTCCATCGCGCGCCGGCCCTCGCTCTCGTCGAGGCTGCCCCGCGTCAGTTTCGTCACGTAGAGCTTGATGGCCTCATCGAGGCCGTCGACGGCGTTGTCCATCTTCGAGACCTGGTCGACCAGCGCGCGGTCGCCCGTCGTCATCGCGGCCATCACTTTTCGCAGCATGATCTCGACGAAATCGCCCATCCGAAGGGTCTCGCGGGCGGCGTCGGCGAGCGCGAGCGACGGCGTCTCCAGCGCGCTCTCGTCGAGATAGCGCGGGCGGGCCGGGTCGGCCTCCTGTACGCGGTCCGGCAGCAGCCAGCTCAACAGACGCGACATGGTGTCGAGCAGGCCGATGAAGACGATGGCCGTGCCGACATTGAAGGCGATGTGGAAGGCGGCGGTCATCCTGGCGAGATCGGGCTGCCAGGCCTGCAGATGCCCGGCGATCACGCTCAGAAAGGGCAGTACGAGGGCGATCCCGATCACGCGATTGATGAGATTGCCGACCGGCAGGCGATAGCTCGCGGGATCATCGCGCCTGGCGCCCTCGAACACGGGATTGATGGCACTGCCGAGATTGGCGCCGAGCACCAGGGCGAGCGCCGCGTAAGGCGAGATGAACTGGGAATAGGCCAGCGACATGATCAGCAGCACGCTGGCGACGCTCGAATGCACCGCCCAGGTGAGGAGCGCGGCGATGACGATGCACAGCACGGGATCGCCCGTGATCGCCGACATCACGACCCGGACGCCGGGTGCGTTCTCGGCCGGCGCCAGCGTGTCGAGCAGGATGTGCAGTGACAGCAGCATCAAGCCGAGACCGATCGAGACGCGGCCGATGTCCTTGATCCGCGAGCGTGGACCGGCGCGGAAGGCAACGAGCCCGAGCACAAACAGCACCGGCGCGACGGCAGCGATGTTGAAGGACAGGACCTGGACGATCAGCGTCGTACCGACATTGGCGCCGAGCATGATGGCGAGCGCCGCAGCAAGGCTGACGAGGCCCTCGGCTGCAAACGAGCTGGTGATCAGGGCAGTTGCCGTGCTGCTCTGGAGCAGCGCAGTGAGCCCGAGGCCAGCGGCGAAGGCACTGAAGCGGTTGCCCAGCGCCTTTCCGAGCAGTCGCCGCAGGTCCGGACCGAACGCGCGCAAAATGCCGCTGTGGACCATGTGCAGGCCCCACAGCAACAGCGCAACACCGCCCATCAGATCGAGCAGAACCAACGTTCCCATGCTCCGTGTCCGGATTGGAGTCGAGGGGTCAGGCTAGCGCCAAACAGTCAGGGATCAATACATTTCTTGGCGCGTCGGCATTAACGCTTGCGACGGCAGCGCGTTCCGCAGGCGCGATGCCCGGTCCGCAGGCTCACATTGCCGCCCTGAGGGCAGCAAAGCCGCGATCGAGGTCGGCCTTGAGGTCGTCGACATTCTCGAGCCCGATGTGAAAGCGCAGCGTCGGTCCGCCCGGCGACCACTTGGTGGCCGTACGATAGCTGTCGCAGTCAAAGGGAATCACGAGACTCTCGAAGCCGCCCCAGGAATAGCCCATGCCGAACAGCTTGACGGTGTCGAGCATGGCGTCGACCGCTCTTTGCGGCGCGGGCTTCAGTACGATGCTGAACAGGCCGGAGGCGCCGGTGAAGTCGCGCTTCCAGATCGCGTGTCCCGGATCGGTTTCGAGCGCGGGGTGTAGCACCCGCGCGACTTCGGGCCGGCTCGCGAGCCAGCGCGCCATTTCGAGCCCTGAGCGATAGTGCTGGGCGAGGCGCACCGATAGTGTGCGCATGCCACGCAGCGCGAGGAAGACGTCATCCGGGCCGGCGCAGACGCCGAGCAGTCGGATGGTCTCTGCGACAAGCGGCCAGGCCTCGGCGTTGGCGGAGATCGTACCGAACATGATGTCGGAGTGACCGCCGATATATTTGGTGGCGGCCTGCATGCTGATGTCGACGCCTTGCTCGAGCGAGCGGTGATAGAGCGGCGTCGCCCAGGTGTTGTCGTCGATGACGAGCGCGCCGCGCGCATGGGCGGCGTCGGCGATGGCACGAATGTCGGGCATCTCGAAGGATTGCGAGCCCGGCGCCTCGACCAGCACCGCGCGGGTGTTGGGCTTGAACAGCGCGGCGACTCCCGCGCCGATCAGCGGATCGAAATACGTGGTCTCGACGCCGTAGCGGGCGAGCAGGCCGTTGCAGAAATTGCGCGAGGGACGATAGACGTTGTCGCAGACCAGCAGGTGATCGCCGGCCTTCAGCACGGCGAGCAGGGTGGTGCTGATCGCCGCGAGCCCCGAGGGAGCGATGCCGACGCCGGCGCATTGCGGCCCCTCCAGCGCCATCAGCGTCTCCTGGAGCGCCCGGGTGGTGGGGGTGCCGTGGCGGCCATACTGGAACTCGCCACGATGGGCATGCAGGTCCTCGGCGGTCGGATAGAGTACGGTCGAGCCGTGGACCACCGGCGGATTGACGAACCCCTTCTGCGCCTTGGTGTCACGGCCGGAGGTCACCAGCCGGGTCTCGGCATGCTGCTGAAGGGGGGCACCGCCCTGCGAAGAGTCCATGCGTCTGCTTTCAAAAGTTCGTTTCCGCGAAGACGCACGCGTGGCGCCCGCGGGCCGGCGGGAGGCCGCATCGTTAATAACAGAATACAGAAGAGTCCCGTCAACCCCTTGACCCGGCTCGCCAGTCGTTCTGTGATGCGCAGGTGCTATTCAGTCGCCGCATGTTGAGGGGCCTGCCGCGACCTTCGATCCATCGCCTGACCGGACCATGCGTCATAGCCACAACGGCAGGCGCCTGCGGGGATTGAGGGGTGGCCCTCCAGGATGGGTGGGTGTTCGGCAAAGCTTCACAGCATGACTCTTGCAAGGGACAGCCTTGGCAGAGACGATCCTGAGACAATAATCCTGACCTTGAGAAGACTTTGAAAGGCTTTAGCCCATGAAACGCGTAACTTTGGCTCTCACTCTTGCTCTCGCCGCAGGCCTGACGGCCCAGGCTGCCGACGCACAGACGCTCAAGACCGTCAAGGACCGGGGTGTGCTGTCCTGCGGCGTGAGCCAGGGCCTGCCGGGTTTTTCGTCGCCGGACGACAAGGGCAACTGGACCGGCCTCGACGTCGACGTCTGCCGCGCCATCGCGGCCGCCATCTTCAACGATCCGTCCAAGGTCAAATACGTGCCGACCTCCGCCAAGGATCGCTTCACGGCACTGCAATCCGGCGAAATCGACGTGCTGTCACGCAACACGACCTGGACCATCTCGCGCGACACCTCGCTCGGCGCCAATTTCACCGGCGTGACCTACTATGACGGGCAGGGCTTCATGGTGAAGAAGTCTCTCAAGGTGAACTCCGCGCTCGAGCTCAACAGCGCCTCGGTCTGCGTGCAGACCGGCACCACAACCGAACAGAACCTCGCCGACTACTTCAGGGCCAACAACATGAAGTACGAGGTGATCGCGTTTGGTACCAACGACGAAACCGTCAAGGCCTATGAAGCCGGCCGTTGCGACGTCTTCACCACGGACCAGTCGGGCCTGTACGCCAATCGTCTGAAACTCGCCAATCCCGCCGACCATATGGTGCTCCCGGAAATCATTTCGAAGGAGCCGCTCGGGCCGATGGTGCGCCACGGCGACGACCAGTGGTTCGACATCGTGAAATGGACGCTGTTCGCCATGATCACGGCCGAAGAGCTCGGCGTGACCTCGAAGAACGTCGACGAGAAGGCAAAAATGGAAAACCCGGAGATGAAACGCGTCCTCGGCACCGACGGCAATTTCGGCGAACAGCTCGGCCTGACCAAGGACTGGGTGGTGCGGATCGTGAAAGCCGTCGGCAACTACGGCGAGGTCTTCGACCGCAACGTCGGCTCCGGCTCGCCGCTCGGCATCAATCGCGGCCTCAACAATCTCTGGAATAAGGGCGGTCTCCAGTACGCTCCGCCAATCCGCTGATCCCGCCTGATCCGCGGCTGCGGCGATGAACACCGAGCCCCGTAAACCGCCGCTGCAAATCGCGCTGAAGATCAGGCGCGTGCTTGGCGGCAAGGCCGGCTGGAACGGCGTTGCCGTCCAGTTTGCCTTCGCGGCGGTGCTGGGCTGGATCGGCTATGAGATCATCTCCAATGCCCGTGCCAACCTGGAAAACCAGCACATTGCCGCGGGATTCGGCTTCCTCAGGAACAATGCGGGCTTCGACGTCAATCAGACCCTGATCTCCTATACGGGCTCGGACACGTTCCTGCGGGTGTTCGTGGTCGGGCTTCTGAACACGCTCGTGGTCTCGGTGGTGGGCATTGTCTTCGCCACCGTGATCGGTTTTATCGTTGCGCTGTGCCGGCTTTCGCCCAGTTGGCTGCTGTCGCGCGTCGGCGGGATCTATGTCGAGGTCATCCGTAACCTGCCGCTCCTGTTCCAGATCCTGTTCTGGTACCTGGCGGTGCTTGCCGCCTTGCCAAATCCGCGGCAGAGCATTTCCCTCCTCGGCATCGCCTTCATCAGCAACCGCGGGCTGGTTATTCCCCGCCCGATCGGCGAATCCGGACTCGAGCCGTTTTTGACGACACTCGCATTCGGCATCATTGCCTCGCTTGTGTTGAGGGTCTATGCGCGGCGCGCGCTGTTTCGGTACGGCAGGATGATCGTCGTCTGGCCCTACGTGCTCGGCCTCCTGTTCGGGCTCCCGCTCGTCTCAATGCTGGTGTTCGGCCTGCCCTTCACCTTCGAGCTGCCGCAGCTCAAGGGCTTCAATTTCGCCGGCGGCTCGCGGATCATCCCGGAGTTCGTGGCGCTGACGGTGGCCTTGTCGACCTATACCGCCGCCTTCATCGCCGAAATCGTGCGTGCCGGCATCCTGTCCGTCCACAAGGGGCAGATGGAGGCGGGATCCTCGCTGGGCCTGAGCCGCGGCAACACGCTCCGGCTGATTGTCGTGCCGCAGGCGATGCGCGTCATCGTCCCGCCGCTGACCAACCAGTACCTCAACCTCACCAAAAATTCCTCGCTGGCGGTCGCGATCGGCTATCCTGATCTGGTTTCCGTGTTTGCCGGCACGTCGCTGAGCCAGACCGGGCAAGCGATCGAGATCATTGCCATGACGATGGGCGTATATCTGTTGATCTCGCTCATCACCAGCGCCGTCATGAGCATCTACGGTTGGCGCATCAGCCGGAGCCTGGGCGCATGAGCGATATCGCCTCGTCCTCCTTCGTCCGTCACGACTTGGTCGCCGAGCGTCCGGCGCCGGTGAAGACCACCGGTTTCATCGGCCTGATACGCACCCGTCTGTTCAATTCGCCGACCAACATTCTGCTCACGATAGTGGGCGGCTTGCTGCTCTGGTTCACCATCGTTCCCTCCGTCAAGTTCCTGATGGTTGACGCAGTCTGGACCGGCAACGACCGGACGGCCTGCCTGACCGAGAATGTCGGGTTTGCGGTTGGAGCCTGCTGGCCCTACATTCAGGCAAAGCTCCCGCAACTGATCTACGGTTTCTATCCGGAGGCCGAGCGTTGGCGGGTCAACCTCGCACTCATCCTGGCGGTGATCCTGCTATTGCCGCTGCTCGTTCCGCGCCTGCCGGCCAAGGGGCTGAACGCAGGCCTGTTCTTCTTCGCCTTGCCGGTGATCGCATTCTTCCTGCTGCATGGCGGCGGCATTACCGGCTTCGGTCTCAGTTGGACAGCCGGCCTGCTGCAATTGTTCGACGACAGCATCATCGGCGCCGGACAGGTCCTGCTCGGTCTCAGCAAGAACTCGGCGATCGCACCGCTCCTTTGGGCTGTCGGCCACCTCGTCATGCTGGTCGGTACCGCGATCTATTGGCTGATCTTCCCGCTGACCTGGCTTCGCGATCAGATCCAGGAGACGGGCCGCTCGGTGTGGGTCGATTTCGCCATCACCACAGCGGTCGTCTCCCTGATCGCCTTCTTCCTGGGCGGCGGCATTCGCACCGGTTGGCGCGCCCTGGCAGCGAGCATCGCCACCTTCATCGGCATTGCCGCGGTGATCAAGCTGATGGGGCTCGACCACGGCGGACTGCCAATCGTGCAGACAAATTTGTGGGGCGGTCTTCTGGTGACGCTGGTCGTCTCCGTGACCGGAATCGTCACCTCGTTGCCGATTGGCATCGCGCTGGCTCTTGGCCGCCGCTCAACCATTCCGCTGATCCGGATATTTTCGATCACCTTCATCGAGTTCTGGCGCGGTGTGCCGCTGATCACCGTACTGTTCTTCGCCACCTACATGCTGCCGCTGTTCCTGCCTGGCAATTTCACGGTCGACGGCCTCGTGCGCGCGCTGATCGGCATTGCGCTGTTCACGGGCGCGTATCAGGCCGAGAACGTCCGTGGCGGGCTCGCCGCGATACCACGCGGACAGGGGGAGGCCGCGGCGGCGTTGGGGCTATCCTGGTGGAAGACAACCTCATTGATCGTGCTGCCGCAGGCGCTGCGCCACGTCATACCGAACCTCGTCAACAGCTTCATCTCGCTGTTCAAGGATACCTCGCTGGTCTCGATCGTGGCACTGTTTGACCTTTTGGGCTCGTTGCGCGCATCGTTCTCGGATCCGAAATGGTCCACGCCATCCACTGCGTTCACGGGCTTTGCCTTCACCGGGATCATCTATTTCATGTTCTGCTTTGGAATGTCGCGCTACTCGCTCTTCGTCGAGCACCGTCTCAACGCCCACCGTCGCAACTGATCGAGTTCACCATGTCAGACAACCAGATCGTCAAGATTTCCGGTCTCAACAAGTGGTACGGCGACTTTCACGTGCTGCGCGACATCGACCTCGAGGTCGAGAAGGGCGAGCGCATCGTGATCTGCGGCCCTTCCGGCTCGGGCAAGTCGACGCTGATCCGCTGCATCAATGCGCTCGAGGAATTCCAGGAGGGCGAGATCGTCGTCGACGGCATCGAACTCGGGCCAAACCTCAAGCACATCGATGCGGTGCGCCGCGAGGTCGGCATGGTGTTCCAGAGTTTTAATCTATTCCCGCATCTGACCGTGCTGGACAATTGCACGCTGGCGCCGATCTGGGTCCGCAACATTCCCAAGAAGGACGCCGAGGCCACCGCGATGAGATTTCTGGAGCGGGTCAAGATCCCGCACCAGGCCAACAAGTTTCCGGGGCAGATGTCCGGCGGCCAACAGCAGCGCGTCGCGATCGCGCGGGCGCTGACAATGAATCCGAAGGTGATGCTGTTCGACGAGCCGACCTCGGCGCTCGACCCCGAAATGGTCAAGGAGGTGCTCGACACCATGGTCGACCTCGCCAAGGAGGGCATGACCATGCTGGTCGTCACTCACGAGATGGGCTTTGCGAAGGAAGTCGCCAACCGCGTGGTGTTCATGGATGCCGGCCAGATCATCGAGGCCAACACGCCCGGCGAGTTCTTCGCCCACCCGCAGCACGCGCGCTCGAAGCTGTTTTTGAGCCAGATCCTGCGTTAGGCGAATAGCGAATGGCCGGTAGCGAATTGGATGATCCATTCGCTATTCGCCACTCACCATTCGCCCACTTAGACGAACGGCGGCTTGATGTTGCTGCGCTTCTCCAGCCACTCCGGCACCGGCAAGTTCTTGGCGCGCATGAAGTCGGCATTGAACAGTTTTGACTGGTAGCGGCTGCCGGAATCGCAGAGCACGGTGACGATCGTCTTGCCCGGTCCGAGCTGCTTGGCGAGGTGCATCGCGCCGACGATGTTGATGCCGGTCGAGCCGCCGAGGCACAGGCCTTCGTGCTGGAGCAGCTCGTAGATCACGCTGACGGCTTCGGCGTCGGGAATGAGATAGGAATCATCGACCTTCGCGGTCTCGACGATCGCGGTCGCGCGGTTGAGGCCGATCCCCTCGGTGATCGAGCCGCCCGACGTGGCCTTGGCTTCGCCGGTCCTGAAATACTCGTACATGCCGGCGCCATGCGGATCGGCGCAGGCGATCCTGACGCTCTTGTTCTTCTCCTTGAGATAGCGGCTAACGCCGGCAAGCGTGCCGCCGCTGCCGACCGAGCAGACGAAGCCGTCGACCTTGCCGCCGGTCTGCTCCCAGATCTCCGGCCCCGTGGATTCGTAATGCGCCTTGGCGTTGTCGAGGTTGTTCCATTGGTCGGCGAACAGGACGCCGTTCGGCTCCTGCTTGCGCAATTCGTCGGCTAGGCGGCGGCCGACATGCTGGTAGTTGTTGGGATTGGCATAGGGCAGCGCCGGCACTTCGATCAACTCGGCGCCGCACAGCTTCAGGAAATCCTTCTTCTCCTGGCTCTGCGTCTCCGGGATCACGATCAACGTGCGATAGCCGCGGGCGCTAGCGACGACGGCAAGACCGATGCCGGTGTTGCCGGCGGTCGCTTCCACAACGAGACCGCCGGGCCGCAAATCGCCGCGCTTCTCCGCCTCCAGAATCATCCATTTGCCGGCGCGGTCCTTGACCGACTGGCCCGGATTCATGAACTCAGCCTTGCCCAGGATGGTGCAGCCGGTCAATTCCGAGGCTTGCTTGAGCTTGATGAGCGGGGTGTTGCCGATGGCTTCGACAACGTCATTTCGAATGGTCATGTCAGGCATTTACCGGTCGGTTTCGCAATTCGGGGTCGACCCTAAAGGAGGGTTGCCGGGCATACAAGCCGAGGCTTCGAACTGTCATTGCTGCTTTGCGAAGATGACCTGCCGGACGTCGATATTCCCGGACAGGAAGCCGGCCTCGCAATAAGAGAGATAGTACTCCCATAGCCGCCGGAACCGGTCGTCGAAGCCGAGCGGGGCGAGGTGTGGCCATGCCGAGCGGAAGTTATTTCGCCAGGTGGCAAGTGTCTTGGCATAATCTTGCCCGAAGATGCGCTCGCGGATGACAGGAACGCCGAACCGGTCCCCAAGCGACTTGAGCACGGCGGGCGAGGGCAGCATGCCGCCCGGAAACACGTAGCGCTGGATGAAGTCGACCTCGCGCCGGTAGCTCTGGAACAACTTGTCCTGGATGGTGATGGCCTGGATCCCGGCGAGGCCGCCTGGCAGCAGCCGATCACGCACCTGCGCGAAATATTTGGGCCAGAACTGCTCGCCGACGGCCTCGATCATCTCGATCGAGGCGATCCGGTCGTAGCGGTCGCGCTCGTCGCGATAATCCTGCAGACGGATCTCGACTTTCTCGGACAGGCCTGCTTCGTGAATTCGCTTCTGCGCAAAGTCGCGCTGCTCGGTCGAGATGGTCAACCCGACCACGCGCGCGCCAAAGGTTTTCGCGGCAAACTCGGCGAAGCCGCCCCAACCGCAACCGATCTCGAGCAGCTTCTGGCCAGGGCGGAGATCGAGCGCTTCGGCGAGCCTGCGGTACTTGTTGGTTTGCGCGGCCGTAAGATCGGCCGTGCTCTCCTCGAACAACGCCGAGGAGTAGGTCATGCTCGGATCGAGCCAAGCCGAATAGAATGCGTTGCCGATGTCGTAATGGGCGTGGATGTTGCGCCGCGCCTGGCGGCGGGTATTGCGGTTGAACCAGTGCCGGACCACCTGGACGAACCGGATCAGCGGCTTGTCGCGCAGCATGGTCCGGATCAGGTCGTGGTTGACGCAGAACACCAGGAGGAATTGGGTGAGGTCCGGCGTGTCCCAGTCACCGGCGAGATAGGCTTCCGCGATTCCGATGTCGCCGCCATTGATCAGCCGCGAAGCGAAGCCGAAATTATGCAGCCGCATAGTTGCATTCGGGCCGGCCTCCAGGCCGCCGAGCCGGATCACACGGCCATCCGGCAGAATGACGTCGAGTGTGCCGCGCCTCAGGCGCGAGCCGAAAGCCAGCGCGAGGCGAACGATGCGCGGCAGGTCGGCAAGCACCGTCTCCACATTGTCGGGGGTCACCGAGATGGCGTTCGGCATCGGCGGATCCATCACCTGAACTGGTTCAGGCTGACCGCGAGCCAGGCGCGCCCCATCCCGGCTTCTGTCGCTGGACCCAAGCGCGCCCCCCAAACGGTCAGCGGCGGACAATATAGGCGGGTGTTTTGTCGGCCGCCAAGATGGTTTCGTGGCGATGCTGCCAGCGACATTCCATCATGGGACCAGGCGTCCGCCCTTGCGTTGGAGCCGGTTTCAAGAGTGGGCAAGTCGCGCCATTTGAAACGCGCGAGCGGCGGGCACGGCGAAGCGCATGCACCTCGACGGTCTCGACGCCCAGATGGGCGAACATCGCGGGGATCGTTGAGCTCGTTGTAGCGTGATGCCGATCGCGATCGCGAACGGCGTGCCGCCGGGCGTGCAGCGGGCGGCCATATGCCTTCACGGCATAGCGGCGTGACGGCGTCCAGGCCACCGCATTGCCGGGCATGTCTGTTCCGACGACTGCAATGCGCGTGCGAAAGCGTTCCAGGCCCGATGTCGGGCCGGCTACGCTGTGGGGTTTCGGTGGCGTGCAAAACCGACGTCGGCGTCAGGGTGTCGTTGTGGCGGCAATATCAGATGAAATCTTGGTAAGCTGACGGCGCTGTGCGGCGTCGCGGAAATACAAAAAACCCTTGCGGCATGGGCACAATTTGCATTTCTGCGGTTTGGAGATCGCGCCTCACAAGTGTGCGTTTCGCTGTTGCGGGACTGTCCCGCGGTTCCGCACCCGGGTAGTATGGAATTAAGGTTCCAGGAAAGCATCACCGTTGTGAGCGAGTTAGACAAAGGCCCCCGACTGTCCCGCCGCGAATCGGCTATTCCGATGGCGCGGCGGCGGCTTGATCTGCCCGGCAGGGGGTGGATGTGACAGAGGAAGTCCCGGCGGTCGCCATGTGGCGATCCCTTGGTTCGGCTTCCCGGGCGCTGCGTGCGGCGCGCTGGCTCGCGGTGATGTGTCTTGCAGCAGGCTCGGGTGCTTGCGTGCTGACGCAGGATCTGCCCGATCCCGCGCTCGATGTGCCCGCAAAATATAAATATGCCGGCAAGCCCGACGCGCCGCCGACGCTGGATTGGTGGCGTGGCTTCCGCTCCACGGAACTGACGCAGCTTATGGAAGAGGCGCAGACGGTCAATCTCGACATCGCGGCCGCGGTGTCGCGAATCGTCGAGGCCGATGCCCAGGCGCGGCAGGCCGGCGCGGCGCTGCTGCCGAGCGTGTCGGGCACCGGATCGGAAACCTACTCACGCACGTCCGGCTCGAGCGCGTCGGGCCTTTCCATTGGCGGCCGCGAGGTCGTCAACTATTCGGCCTCGCTGAGCGCGAGCTATCAGCTCGACTTCTGGGGCCAGAACCGCGACGCGCTGCAGACGGCGGAAGAAACCGCCAATGCGAACCGTTTCGATCGGGACGTTGTCGCGCTGACGACGCTCGCAAGCGTCGCCAACGCTTATTTCCAGGTGCTGGCGTCGCAGGACCGCCTGCGGACTGCGCAGAGCAACATCGCGAGCGCGCAGCGCATCCTCGATGCCATCAAGGATCGCCGCAAGGCCGGCACCGGCACCGATCTTGACGTCGCGCAGCAGGAGAGCGTGCTGGGCAATCAGAAGGCGCTGGTGCCGCCGCTGCGCCAGACGCTCGACCAGAACGTCAATGCGCTCGCCGTACTGGTGTCGCGCCCGCCGGAGAGCGTACGCGTTCTCGGCGGCTCGCTGAACCGGATCGCGATTCCCAAGGTGACGCCGGGCCTGCCGTCTGAGCTGCTGACGCAGCGGCCCGACATACGACGGCAGGAGGCGCAGCTTGCCTCCGCGACCGCCAACATCGGCAATGCCCGCGCGCAGTTCTTCCCGAGCATCCAGCTCACCGGCAATGGCGGCTATCAGAGCTCGGCACTCACATCGCTGTTCCAGCCGCATGCGGCGTTCTTCCAGCTCGTCGGTAGCGCCACGCAGCCGATCTTCGACGGCGGCAGGATTCTGGGCAATTTCGAATTCGCCAAGGCGCGTCAGGACGAATTGCTGCAGACTTATCGCAAGACCATCGTCCAGGCCTTCGCCGACGTCGACAACGCGCTTTATTCGATCAGGCAGACGACGATCAGGTTGCAACTGCAGCGCGAGGTGGTCGCGTCGTCGCGTCGCGCCTTCGATCTTGCCGAGCAACAGTTGCGCGCTGGAACGGCCGACATCGTGGCCGTGCTGAACGTCCAGCAAACACTATTTCAGGCGGAAGATGCGTTATGGCAGGCGCAGCTCGCGCGGCTGCTGGCGATCGTCAGCCTGTACCAGGCGCTCGGCGGCGGCTGGGAGCCGAGGATGGAGAAACCGGTCAATGCTCTTTAAGCCGGATGCCAAGGAAGGCACGAAGGAGGCGATCGCGAAAAAATCCTCGCGCGGCCACGGCTTCGTCATGACGCTGATCACGCTCGCGATCCTCGGCGGCCTCGGCTATGTCGGCTGGACCGCGATGCATCAGCAGCCGCAGCAGGGCAATGGCCGCAACGCGCGGCCTGATCTGCCGGTGCCGGTGCTGGCGGCAACGCCGCGCATCCAGGATGTGCCGGTCTATCTCGATGGCGTCGGCGCGATCCGCGCCCTCAACACCGTGACCGTGCGCTCGCAGGTCGACGGCAAGCTGATCGCGGTCAACTTCACCGAAGGCCAGGACGTCAAGAAAGGCGATGTGCTCGCCGAGATCGATCCCGCGATCTACCAGGCTCAATACGATCAGGCGGTTGCGAAGAAGGCGCAGGACCAGGCCCAGCTCGCCAACCAGCGCATCGATCTGACGCGCTATGAGCAACTCGCCGCCTCCAACGCCGGCTCCAAGCAGCAGGCCGACACGCAGCGCGCGCTGGTCGCGCAGACCGAGGCACTGGTCAAGGCGGACCAGGCCGCGATCGACAATGCGGCGGCAACCCTGAGCTACACCAAGATCGTGGCGCCGATCTCGGGCCGCGCCGGCCTGCGCCAGGTCGACCAGGGCAACATCATCCACGCCGCCGACACCACCGGCCTCGTGGTGATCACGCAGCTTCAGCCGATCGCGGTGTGGTTCAGCCTGCCGCAGCAGCAGATCACCCGCGTCAACGCGGCTGCCGCCAAGGGCCGGCTCGCCGTCGACGTGTTCGGCAATGACGGCGTCACCGTGATCGATACCGGCAAGCTGACCGGCATCGACAACCAGGTCGACCAGACCACCGGCACGCTCAGGCTGAAGGCCGAGTTTCCCAACGCCAATTACCAGCTCTGGCCGGGTCAGTTCGTCAATGTCCGCCTTAAGGTCGAGACGCTGCCGCAGGCGCTGGTGGTGCCGACATCGGCGGTGCAGCGCGGTCCGATCGGGACCTTCAGCTACGTGATCGGCGAGGGCGATATCGTCTCGGCCAAGCCCGTGACCGTGACGCAGCAGAACGAGCATGACGCCGTGATCGCGAGCGGCTTATCGCCGAACGACCGGGTGGTCACCACGGGCTTTGCCAATTTGTCCGACGGCTCCAAGGTGGTCGTGGGCCGCGACGACCAGACCCCATCGGCCGATCTCGCCCCGCGCAAGCGCTCGCGCGGACCGCAGGGCAATGACGGGCAGAAGGGCGGCCAGACCAAGGATGGTCAGGCCAAGGACGGGCAGGAGCGCCGCGCCAAGCGAATGAATGGCGAGGGCGACCAGAAGGGCCAGACCGGGCCGGCGCAGGGGGCTGAATCATCGGGAGGTGGAGCGAAGCAGCCATGATCCCGACAACAGCCGCTTGAGCGGCAGGCGCATCCCATGGGCGTCTCCGAACCATTCATTCGCCGTCCGATCGCGACCTCGCTGCTCGGCATCGCGCTGCTGATCGGCGGCGCGCTTGGCTATTTTGCGCTGCCAGTGTCCGCGCTGCCGCAGGTCGACTTCCCGACGGTGCAGGTGACGACGCAGTTGCCGGGCGCCAGCCCCGACGTAATCGCCTCGCTGATCACCGCGCCGCTGGAGCGGCAGCTCGGGCAAATCCCGTCGCTGTCAGCGATGAACTCGACGAGTTCGTTCGGCGTCAGCCAGATCTCGCTCCAGTTCGACCTCAATCGCGACATCGATGGCGCAACCCAAGACGTGCAGGCCGCGATCAACGCCGCCGCCGGCGTACTGCCGAAGACGCTGCCTTACCCACCGACCTACGCCAAGGTGAACCCGGCGGACGCGCCGGTCATGACCCTGGCGCTGCGCTCCGAGACGATCTCGCTGCGGGTGATGAGCGACATCGCCGATACGATTTTGGCGCAGCGGCTGAGCCAGATTTCCGGCGTCGGGCGGGTCTCGGTGCTCGGCGGCTTGAAGCCTGCGGTGCGCATCCAGGCCGATCTGGCGCGGCTTGCGGCCTATGGCATCGCCATGGAGGATCTGCGCACCGCCATCGCCAATGCCAACGTATCCGGACCGAAGGGCTCGCTCGATGGCGCGCAGCAATCCTACATCATCGCAGCCAATGACCAGATCGCTGCAGCCGACGCCTACAGACCGATCATCATCGCCTACCGCAACGGCTCGCCGGTCACGATCGGCGACGTCGCGCAGATCGTCGATGGCCTCGAGAACGACCGCACCGGCGGCTGGTACCAGGGCACGCCGGCCGTCATCATCGACATCCAGCGCCAGCCCGGCGCCAATGTGATCGACGTCGTACGCCAGATCCGCACCGAGATCCCGAAGGTCCAGCGCGCCATTCCGGCGGGCGTCAACCTGACGGTCGTCTCCGACCGCACCGAGACCATTCGCGCCTCGGTCCGCGACGTCCAGTTCACGCTGATCCTCAGCGTCGTGCTGGTGACGCTGGTGGTGCTGTTGTTCCTGCGTTCGCTGCGGGCGACGCTGATCGCGGGGGTAGCACTGCCGCTGTCGCTGATCACGAGCTTCGGCATCATGTACTTTGCCGGCTTCAGCCTCGACAATCTGTCGCTGATGGCGCTGACCATCGGTACTGGTTTCGTCGTCGACGACGCCATCGTGATGATCGAGAACATCGTCCGGCACATGGAGAACGGCGAGAGCGCGATGGAGGCCTCGCTCAGGGGCGCCAGCGAAATCGGCTTCACCGTGATCTCGCTGACGGTATCGCTGATTGCGGTCTTCATCCCGCTTCTGTTCATGTCGGGCCTGGTCGGGCGGATGTTCCGCGAATTCGCGCTGACGCTGACGATCGCAGTCGTGACCTCGGCCGTGGTCTCGCTGACGCTGACGCCGATGATGTGCTCGCGCCTGCTCAAGGCTGCCCATGAGGAGCTGGCGGTGCCGGGCCTGGCAGCCATCAGCCGCTTCATCGACCGCACCGTCGAGGTCTACCATTCGACGCTGCTCTGGGTGCTGGAGCGCCAGCGTGCCACGCTGGTCGTCACCTTCGCCACGCTGATTGCGACCCTGGTTCTCTACGTGGTCGCGCCAAAGGGCTTCCTGCCGCTGCAGGATACCGCCTCGATCACGGCGGTGACCGAGGCGGGGGCGGACGTGTCCTTCGCGGAGATGCAGAAGCGGCAGACCGAGGCCGCCGATGCCATCAAGGCCGACCCCGACGTCACCGGCGTCGTCTCGGTGATCGGCGCAGGCTCGGTCAACCCGACCACTAACGTCGGACGCCTCGTCATGACGCTGAAGCCCCGTGGTGCGCGGCGCGACGATGTCGGCGTGGTCGTGACCCGGCTGAAGCAGAGGGTGGCCGGAATCCCCGGCATGACCGTCTATTTCCAGCCGGTGCAGGACGTGCAGATCTCGACCCAGTCCAGCCGGTCGCAATACCAGTACACGCTGACCGGCACCGATGCGACGTTGGTGTCGGAATGGGCGCGCAAGCTGGTCGCGGAGATGCGGCGTGATCCACTGTTCCGGGACGTCTCCTCGGAAGCGCAGGAAGGCGGGCTGCGGGCGCAGCTCGACGTCGATCGCACTCGCGCCGGCCAGCTCGGGGTCAGCCTCCAGGGCATCACCGACACGCTGAACGATGCGTTCGCGCAGCGGCAGATTTCCACGATCTACGGCCAGGCCAATCAGTATCGCGTGGTGCTGGAGGCCTTGCCGATGTACCAGCGCGACCCCTCGATCCTCTCAAAGCTCTATCTGCCGGGTGCCGCGAGCATCATCGCCGGCGCGCCGAACGCTCAAGTGCCGCTGTCCGCCGTGGCGACACTGAAGCGTACCACCGCGCCGCTTGCGATCTCGCACCAGGCGCAATTCCCGGCGGTCTCGCTGAGCTTCAACCTCGCGCCGGGCGCGGCGCTCGGCGACGCAGTCGCGGCGGTGAAGACGATCGAGACCCGCATCGGCATGCCCAACAGCATCGTCGGAGTCTATGCGGGCGATGCCGCCGAATTCGCCAAGGCGCTGGCGGGCCAACCCTGGCTGCTGCTCGCCGCCGTGATCACGATCTACATCGTGCTCGGCGTGCTCTATGAAAGCTACATCCACCCGATCACCATTCTCTCGACGCTGCCCTCGGCCGGCGTCGGCGCGATCCTGGCGCTGGTGCTGTGCGGCCAGGACCTCTCGGTGATCGGCCTTATCGGCATCATCCTGTTGATGGGCATCGTCAAGAAGAACGCGATCATGATGATCGACTTCGCGCTCGAGGCCGAACGCGGGCAGGGGATGTCGGCGACCGAAGCGATCGTGCAGGCCTGTCTGCTGCGCTTCCGCCCGATCATGATGACGACGCTGGCGGCGTTGTTCGGCGCACTGCCGCTCGCGATCGAAAGCGGCACCGGCTCCGAGCTGCGCTTTCCGCTCGGCATCTCCATCATCGGTGGCCTGCTGCTCAGCCAGCTCTTGACGCTCTACACCACGCCCGTGATCTACCTCGCGCTTGACCGCATCAACCGCCGCCTCGAGCAGGCGCTGCCGCCGGCCGAATCCGGCGGTCCGCCGGTCGCCGGCGCGACCGAAGGGATGCAGTGATGGCGTCGATCTCGGAGCCGTTCATCCGCCGCCCGGTCGCGACCACGCTGCTGTCGATCGGGCTGTTTCTGCTGGGTGTCGTCGCCTACGAGTTCCTGCCGGTCGCTTCGGTGCCGAATGTCGACTTCCCCGCCATCTTCGTCTCCGCGACGCGGCCCGGCGCCGATCCTTCGGTGATGGCGGCGACGGTGGCCTCGCCGTTGGAACGGCGGCTGGGCGAAATCGCAGGCATCAACCAGATCACCTCGACGAGTTCGCTGGGCACGACCAGCATCCAGCTCCAGTTCGACATCGGCCGCAACATCGACAAGGCCGCCCGCGACGTGCAGGCCGCCATCAATGCTTCGCTCGTTGACCTGCCGAGCGACTTGCCGACGCTGCCGCGCTTTCGCAAAGCCAACACCGCAGGCGCGCCCGTGTTCGTGCTGGCGCTGACTTCGAAGACGCTCTCGGCGAGCGCGATCTACGACGTCGCCGATACCGTGCTGGCGCAGCGCATCTCACAGGTGCCGGGCGTCGGCGACGTGACGGTGAGCGGTGCGGACCAGCCGGCGGTGCGGATCCAGCTCAATCCGGTAGCGCTGTCGAACGCCGGCATCGCCACCGATGACGTGCGCACCGCGATCATCAACGCCAATCCCCTCGGCCCGGTCGGCATCTTCAACGGCGATCGCCAGAGCGAGACGCTATCGCTCAACCGGCAGATGCGCACGGCCAAAGAATTTCGCGACATCGTCATCAAAAGCTCGAACGGCAATTTCGTAAGGCTCTCCGACGTCGCCGAGATCGAGGACGCCGTCCGCAACGCGCGTTCGATCGCCTGGTTCAACAAGCAGCCGGCGGTGCTGATCCAGATCACCAAGCAGGGGGACGCCAACGTCATCGACACTGTCGACCGGGTCAAGGCGCTGATCCCCAAGCTGAAGCAATGGATTCCGGCCGGCGTCGAGATCTCCACCCTGGTCGATCGCACCGGCACGATCCGGGCCAGCGTGCAGGACATGCAGTGGACGCTGCTTGCGACCGCCGTCCTGGTGATGGTCGTGGTGTTCGTGTTCCTGCGTCGCCTCACCCCGACCATCGCAGCCGGCATCTCGGTGCCGCTCGCGCTCGCCGGCACTTGTGCCGGCATGTGGCTGGCCGGCTTCTCCATCGACAATCTGTCGCTGATGGCCCTCGCGATTTCAGTCGGCTTCGTGGTCGACGACGCCATCGTCATGATCGAGAACATGTTCCGCAACCTCGGGCATGGCATGCGGCCGTTCCAGGCAGCGCAGGAGGGGGCTCGTCAGATCGGCTTCACCGTGGTGTCGATCAGCCTGTCGCTGATCGCGGCTTTCACGCCCCTGATCTTCATGGACGGCATCGTCGGCCGGCTGTTGCGCGAATTCTCGCTGACGCTCACCTTCGCGATTCTGGTCTCGACGCTGGTGTCGCTGACGGTGACGCCGATGATCTGCGCCCATTATGTCCGGCAGACCACCTCGGGAACCGCAACGCTGTTCGATCGGATGATCGAGGGATCGTTGTCGCGCATCGTCGCCTTCTACACGCGCACCTTGCGCGTCGTGCTGGAGTTTCCGCTGCTGACGCTGCTGGTGTTCTTTGCCACCATCGGCCTCACGGTGACGCTCTACGTCAAGGTGCCCAAGGGCTATTTCCCGACCGATGACTCGGGCTTCGTCATCGGCGCGACACGCGCCTCGGCCGATATCTCGTTCCAGTCGATGCTGGGCCTGCAGCAGCGGCTTGCCGACATCGTGATGCAGGATCCAGCGGTGGCCGGGATCGGCTCGACGGTCGGTAGCGGCGGCGGGGGACCGGGCGGCGCGACCTCGAATCGCGGCATCATGTACATCAGCCTGAAGCCGCCGGAAGAGCGCGGCTATATCTCGACGCAGCTCGTGATCGACCGGCTGCGACGCGCGCTGTATCCCGTGCCCGGCATCCGGCTCTTCATGTTTGCCGCCCAGGATGTGCGCGCCGGTGGACGGCAGAGCGACTCCGATTACCAGTATACGCTGACCAGCACGGACCTCGGCCTGTTGCAGAAATGGGCCCCGATCGTGGCCAAGCGCATGGAGACGGTCGAAGGCATTACCGACATTTCCAGCGACCGCGATCCCGGCGGCCTGCAGCTTACGCTGAATATCGACCGCCAGAAGGCCGCGACGCTTGGCGTCAAAGTCCAGGACATCGACAACGCACTGAATAACGCGTTCTCGCAGCGGCAGATCTCGATCATCTACACCCAGCGCAACCAGTATATGGTCGTGCTGGAGATCGATCCGAAATTCCAGGTCGATCCCTCCAATCTCGATCGCATTTACGTCGCCGGCGCGGGCGACGCGCAGGTGCCGCTGTCGGCCGTGGTGCACGCGACGCGTGGCCTTGCCGCGCTCGCGGTCTATCATTCCCAGGCATTCCCCTCGACCACCGTATCCTTCAACCTCTTGCCGAACGTGCCGCTCCAGGTCGCCACGGAGAACATCCAGCGTGCGGTCGAGGGATTGCACATGCCCGAGGGCATCCGCGGCAGCTTTGACGGCAATGCCGGCGATTTCGCCAGGACCAGCGGCCGCCAGCCGCTGCTCATCCTCGGCGCGCTGGTCGCGATGTATATCGTGCTCGGCGTGCTCTATGAGAGCCTCGCCCATCCCCTGACCATCATCTCGACGCTGCCCTCGGCGGGCCTCGGCGCGCTCCTGGCCTTGCAGGTCACCAATACGCCGCTGACGGTGATCGCCTTCGTCGGCATCATCCTGTTGATCGGCATCGTCAAGAAGAACGGCATCATGATGGTCGATTTCGCGCTCGATACCGAGCGCCAGCGTGGCCTGTCCTCGGCGGAGGCGATCTTCGAGGCCTGCCAGGCGCGCTTCCGTCCCATCCTGATGACGACCATGGCGGCGCTGTTCGCCGGCATCCCCCTCGTGATCGCGACTGGTCCGGGTACGGAGCTCCGGCGTCCGCTCGGAATCACCATCATCGGCGGCCTGTTGGTCTCGCAGGTCCTGACGCTCTACACTACGCCTGTGATCTATCTCTTGATCGACCGCCTGCGGCGGCGCTCCGAGCCGCGCGCGCTGGCCGCGCCGGCGGAATAGGCGGGTTGTTGCCGCGCCCCGCGGAGCGTATAGCGGCGGCCATGTCGAACCCACAGGACACGACGGCTGCGGCAGTCGCGCCGATCCCCGAATGCCCGCACTGCCAGAAGCCGATGCCGCTGTGCATCTGCGACAGCGTCATGCCGCTCAAGAGCCGCATCGCGCTGCTGATCCTCCAGCATCCGCAGGAGCAGGACAGGGCGCTCGGCACTGCGCGCCTGACGGCGAGGCATTTTGCCAACGCCACGGTGCGGGTCGGCCTGTCCTGGCCAAGCCTTGCCAAAGCGTTGGGCCGGCCGGTCGAAAATCCCGCGCGCTGGGCCGTACTCTATCTCGGCTCGGCGCGCGCGGCCGAACTCGAGGCCGAGGGCGACATCGTGGCACTCACCCGCAAAGGCGAGATTGCCGAGAACCAGCGCGCCATCCTGAGCAAGATCGAAGGCGTGGTGCTGCTCGACGGCACCTGGAGCCAGGCCAAAGCGCTGTGGTGGCGCAATCCCTGGATGCTGAAGTGCCAGCGCGTGATCCTCAACCCGGCCCACCCGTCGCGCTACGGGCGCCTGCGCCGCGAGCCGCGCCGCGATGGGCTCTCGACCATCGAGGCGGCTGCCGTGATGCTGGCGGGCCTGGAACGGCGTCCCGACATCGCCGAGGCGCTGCACGCCAGTTTTGAACGGATGTTAGCGCGGTATCGCGAGGTCCAGGCGACGATGCCGGAATTGGCACCCAAGCCGGTTCCAAAGGGGCGCCGGCGCGACTTCCGACGCGGCAAGCGGCACTAAGTCTCCATCCCGTCGGGGACGAAAAATGCTGTAAATATTTCAATGAGTTGGAATGGAGGCCACGACCAGAATTGAACTGGTGTAAACGGTTTTGCAGACCGCTGCGTAACCACTCCGCCACGTGGCCCCTGTGAGGGCGGAGCAATATAGGGGATCAACCGTTTAGGCAACCGCCTTCGTCCGACTTTGCCGGGCCCCGCGGATCGGGCTGGCACGGCCGCATTCGCGCACGATCGGGCGGTCGAAATTCGCGGCACGAGTTGACCAAAGCAGTCCTCGCTCAGCTCCGATGTGCGTGGGGGCTCGGGACGATTTTCACGCGACGCCGACAAGCCCGTCAACGACAAAAGGTCTCGCAGTCCGTGAGGCCGAACGCCGCATCGGATGAGCTCATTCGCAGGACGGCGCCAAGGACTGAAATTCATCTGCGCACGGTCAGGAATTGAACGTCGGGACAGGCTTGACGGATACAACCCTTGGTAGGAATCCTCATTGATCGCCAATGGAGGGGGCCACATGGCAACGACACCGATGGCAACCGGCGTGACCATCACGCACCCCGAGAGCGTTCGTGTGGAAGTCCTAACTCCCGATGTGCCCGGCGTCGCCGTTCGCCGGATGCGGGCAAGTCCGGGTGTCTCGCCCGCATTGCCGTCGGGTCTCGCCGATGCCGGCCTGACCGTGGCCGCCGACGGGATCCTGGTGCCGCCGCGTGGCGCGCAACGATCCATGCGAGCAACTCCGGGGGACATCCCGCGCGTGGAGGTCGATATCGCGCCGGGTGAGGGCGCCGTGGTGCTGGTCGAGGCCAACGGCGTGTTTACCTGGGTCACGCCGGACGAGGTGCCCGGTCCGCCCGGCGCGCGCCGGGCTCAGCGTCAACTTTCTTTCACCCTGGTGAGGCCGCCGGCCGTCGCTCCCCCTGGGGCGGCACCGCCGCGCCGCAACGTCTTCACCGACTGGCTGGTCGATGCGGTGCTCGATCAGGTCCGCGTCGTCGTGTTCAAATATGTCGGTCGGTGGGCGGCGGCAACGCTTGCCGCGCGCCTGGAAGGCGCGCTCCAGCCTGGGCCCGTTGCCATGCCGAGTCTGGACATCGAGACCTGGCGACCTCTCACGATCCAGGCGACGACGGCCGGACCGGCGCAGAAGATCCTGCTGTTTGTCCATGGCACGTTCTCGTCAACGCGGGGCAGCTTCGGCCATCTCGTCTCGCATCCGAAGGGTCGCGCATTCCTTTCGGGCGCGCTGAAGGCGTACCATCTCATTCTCGGCTTCGATCATCGCACGCTGACCGAAGACCCAATGACGAATGCGCAGCAGATACTGACGGCCCTCGGCGGCCTCGCCCTGCCGGAAGGCTCGAAGATCGATGCGATCGCCTATAGCCGCGGCGGACTCGTGCTGAGGAGCCTGATGGAAGGGCTGCTCGGTGGTGCCGATGCCGTGCTGCCCGGCGTGGTCTTCAACCGCGCGGTATTCGTCGGCTGCACCAATGGCGGGACGCATCTGGCCGAGCCGGAAAACGTCAAGGACCTTCTCGACACCTACACCAATCTGTTCGCACGCGGCTCGACCATGCTCGGTTCGTTCGGTGGACCGACCGGGATAGCGATCGGAAAAGCCTTTTCGACCAGCGTCAGCCTGTTGGGGCGTTTCGCTCAAGCGCTTGCCGATGCGGCGATCGAAGACAACGTGGTGCCCGGTCTGGCGGCGATGCGCCCGGATGGGAACGTTGTCACTCAGTTGAATCAAGCGCAGAATCCCGGCTCGCCCAACACGACATATTTCGCGGTTTCGGCCAACTTCGAGCCGGCATTCGAGATCGGAGCGGGGATCGCCAAGGAAACGGCGGAACTGCTGATCGATCGTATCGCCGATCGCCTGTTCAAGGATCAGGCCAACGATCTGGTGGTCGACACGGCCGCGATGACCGCGTTGGGTACACTTTCAGCCCGCCTCGCCAGCGAGCACGAATTTCCGTTTGGCGAGACCGACAGGGTCTACCACATCACGTATTTTGCTCAGCCCGAAGTCGCCGATAAACTGTCGGGGTGGCTGGGATTGCCAGCTCCAGCGGAATTGCTCGCCCCGCCGATTCCGGCCTCTGCACCATCAGTCGTACTCGAGGCGGCACCGGTCGTGCCGCCAGTCACACCAACCGCGCCTGTTGGAAGGCCGCTCAGAAGAGGCGCGCTGCCCACTGGCCGCGTCCTGATGTCGGACGAGCTTCGCGGGATAAAACTCGACAAGCTGCTGCCGGATTCCGAAAACCAGCCGGCGACAGGCCGGGTCAGGACGGATTCGGAATGTCATTTTGCCGCGCGAATGCCGCCGAACCCGCCGCTTGGCAAGCGAACGCGTCTGGAGGTGATCGTGTCGCGCGCCGCCATTGATCTCGCGGTCTCGGCGACGAGTGCCAAGAGCGGCCCTGTGGCCGTCTCGTTGGCTCAACCGCTGACGATCGAGGTCATCGGATTAAAGAATGCGCGCGTGGTCGATCCCGTGCCCGCCGAGGTCGTCACTGAAGCTCCAGCCGACGACAATCCGGTGACATTCGTTTTCCGGGTCGACGGTGTGGCATTCGGAGCTGCCGAGTTTCTGGTCGAGATCCGTCAATCCGCCCGCGTCCTGACATCCTTCACGCTGCGCCCAATCTTCATCGACGACGAAAGCGAGATGCTCACGGTCACTGCATCTGCGACCGTCAATCCTGCCGCGCAGCGCAACGCCGTCCTGCGCATCTACGAGATCCAGCCTGTTCCCGGCCGCATCTCCCTGCGCTTCGATCTCGAATGCGCCGATCCGAACATCAACATCAACCAGACGATATCGCTGCGCGACGGCTTCAATCGGGAGAGCTACGTCACCGAACTGCTCAAGAATGTCGAGACGGCCTGGTTCAGCGACTCGATCTCGCGCGAGCGTTTCATGACACGGTTGCGTGCGATCGGCGAGGACATGGCCAACGAACTGCTCCCCGAACGCCTGCGGCGCGCGTTATGGACGAACCGCAAGCGCATTGCGGGGATCCAGGTCCTGTCGGAAGACACCAGCTTTCCCTGGGAAATGATGTTCCTGGCAGATCCCGATCGCCAGGACGTCGACGGCGAAGGCTTCCTTGCCGAGTATGGCCTCATCCGCTGGCTGCACGATACGCAATGGCCGCCGCGGCGGCTGTCGGTCCGGCCGAACCACGTTCGCTATGTCGTGCCGAACTATCCGGTGCCAGACTACGAGCTTCCCGAGGCGCAACAGGAGCGGGAGGTTTTGAAGACGATGTTTCCGGGCGCGGTGCAGCTCGAGGCGGATTCTGTGGTGTTGAACGCGCAATTGCGGCGGCCGGGCCCGATCGACATTCTGCATGTCAGCGGCCACGGAACGTCTACGGTCGGCGGTGTCATCCGGGCGAGCCTGCTGATGACCGGGCGCCTTGGCCAGGATGGGCGCTACGAGACCGATGAATTGACGGACTCGATCGTGAAGACCGCATTGGCGTTCGACGCCAACAGTCAGCCGATCGTTTTCCTCAACGCCTGTCAGGCCGGCCGTTCCGGTAATTCGATGGTGGGGGTCGGCGGATTTGCCGCCGCATTCCTGAAGCCGGTATCGACCCGCGGAGCCGGCGCCTTCATCGGGGCGCAATGGTCGGTCGGCGATTCAACGGCTTTGATCTTTGCCAAGAAATTCTACGAGAGCCTGCTGGGCGGCCAGACGCTGGTGGAGGCGACCCGCGCGGCCCGCAACGCCTCGAAAGACGCCGGCGAGTTGTCGTGGCTCTCCTATACGGTTTATGGCGATCCGGCCGCCACGGCCGTGCGCCCCTGATGGCGGCGGAGCCGTGATGATTCAGTTTGCCTGAAGGCGAGGAGGTACCGGGCGCCAAGAATTGATCGTCATGCGCCGGGCCATTTGGTCAGGCGCGGATCGTTCAGCAGGCCGCGTACCAGTCGTCCGGAAAAGGCAAGAGGGGCCAGGCGCCCTCGTTGTCATTGGCAGCCTTGGGCGCTGCGTCGTACGTCCACGAGCGGGGCACGAATTCCTCCTCCGGCGCGGGCGCCATGGCGTCCCGGACGGCATCCAGCATCAAGTTGAATTCGGCTTCGCTCATCACACCCTCCGGAACGCGGATGGCGCAATGTCGCAAAACCGATTTGTTTCTCGATTGAGCCGATCGTTCGCATTTTAACGATCCGGCGATCGGGACCCGATTGGTTAGCGATTCCTGAAAATCCCAATGCCAACCTAGGATCGCGCCGCGGGGGCCAAGTGTGAAAGAAGTCACATCCTCGCAAGCTTATTTCCCCAGCTCTTCATGCGACGCCCAGCCAATGCGGGGCGGCTGAGCGCGGCCTGTGGGTTTGTGCGCAGCAAGTAGTTTGCGATGCCTGCACAAATCTGCCGGACCGTGGCTGTGGATATGCTGCGGATATGCTGTTGAGGGACGGAATGCTGACGCATATTTGTCAAGGATCGAAATCATATCGCTCAGCGGTCGCACGAAATTGCGGCGCGGTTCGTCAGGATTCGGCACGAGGGAAAGGCTGGTGCGAAGTGGGCCGTGAGGACGCGGACCTGTACGTCCACGTTTTGAAGCGCACTCGCCGGGAAGACAAACGCCGCAGATTTATGAATGCCCGCTCATTGCTGCGGTGATTGCCGATCGATAAGAACAGGCGGTAGTTCGCCCGATGGCCGGGAGGAGGGGGCTGAAGGCTCCTTCAGGGCTTTCCTCGACGCGCTTGCGGAAGATGACGAATTCGTCCTTTGCAAGCGCAAGCGGCTTTGTTATACGCAGCCGCGCGCGAACGCCGGTTCGCCCTTTTCCTCGGTAGCTCAGCGGTAGAGCATCCGACTGTTAATCGGATGGTCGCTGGTTCGAATCCAGCCCGGGGAGCCAATTTTCCGCACAATCTCAATGGATTACGGTTACCTTCGGATCCGCTACGCGATCTCGCTGTAGTAGGCCCGCAAGCGTGCGCTGGTGCGCATCCGACGTAAACTCGTTTCAAGCCCTTGTGTGTGACGTCGCATCGTCGTGCCATGGCGAGGACGCCAAATCGGCCCAATTCAAACCGAGGTTCCAGAGGCCTGACCCTTGTGGAGCTGATTCCTATGCCAGACGCCCAGGTCGACCATACCCGTGTGGCCCCCTCGATTCTGCCGGCGGACGTTCCGGAGCTCAGTGACGATGAATGCCTGGCGCGGCTAGCGCGTGCCGTCAACGCGCCCGATTCGGTGCGGCTCGACGAGGTTGCGGCGCTGATTGCCCGGCTCGCGGTCGCAATCGAATAGACCTGCTTGGATCGTTTCGCGGTGACGGGCACCGGGATGCCACCGCGGCTGTTCCGGGCCAACGCCCGTGTTGCGTTTTCGCGGAGCTTGTTCCAAAGATGCCGCCAACTTTCGTCCGCGGCATCATCCGCATTTCAGGGTCCCAAATGTCCGGTTTTTCGACCGCGCGCCAAAAAATGGTCGATGGCCAGGTGCGCACCAATGACGTCACCGATCGCCGCATTCTCGATGCCATGCTCACGGTTCCCCGAGAGGTCTTCGTGCCGGCCGGCCGGCAGGCCTTGGCCTATCTCGACCTCGATCTCGATGTGAGCGAGGGGGCCGCCAAGCGGTTCCTGATCAAGCCGGCACTGACCGGCAAGCTGCTTCAGGCCGCCCAGATTGGGGAGGGCGACAACGTGCTCGTCGTCGGCTGTGCGAGCGGATATCTGGCCGCGCTGATCGCGAAGTTTGCACGACAGGTCACTGCGACGGAATGCGATTCGGCACTTGCTGCGAAGGCCAAGGACATCATTGCCAAGCTCGGGCTCGCCAATGTCACCTGCGAGGCTGCGGCCTGCACCGAGGGGGACGCGACGGCAGCCCCCTATGACGTGATCATCCTCAACGGTGCCACCGAGGTGACGCCGGAAGGGTTACTTGCCCAGCTCAAGGACGGCGGGCGCTTGGTCGGGGTCTCCGCCGAATCGAAGCCGCCTCGGGCCATGATCGTGACCCATTCTCACGGCGATTTCGGTCATCGGACGCTGTTCGATGCCTCCGCCCCGGTCCTTCCCGGGCTGGAACGGGCCGCCGCCTTCGTCTTCTGACCGCCGATAACCCGTTAAAATACCGTTCTGAATCAGAAGTGTGGCCGGGAAGCTGCACGTGAAGAGTTTCGGCTGAGAACTGCCTCGAGGTAGTTCCGTTGCGCTTAACCGCGTCCTATGTTGCCCAGGGGCAACGACTCCACTCGGATACGGTAACCAGGTTCGCGGGCACGAACCTGGCGTGAGATGAAACGGAATTTAAGGGATGCATGGGGTGAAGCTCTTCACCGGAGCTGCGGTTTCGGTCCTGCTGACGGCGCTTGCCGGGCCGACGCCTGCCTTGGCGGACACGATCGAGGCTGCGCTGGTTCGCGCCTATCAGAACAACCCGCAGCTCAACGCACAGCGTGCCCAGGTGCGCTCGACCGACGAAAACGTGCCGCAGGCGCTATCGGGCTATCGCCCCAAGGTCGCACTGACCGCAAGCGTCGGCGTTCAATACACGGATACGAATATTACCTCCGGGGGCTCACCGACGACGCTCGTGAGGACCGAAAACCACGGCGTGAATGCGCCGCGCAGCGCCGGCGTGACGGTGACGCAGAACCTGTTCAACGGCAACCAGACCGCCAACAGGACGCGTGCCGCCGAGAGCCAGGTCTCGGGCGCGCGCGAGGCGCTGCGTGTGATGGAGCAGAGCGTTCTACTCTCGGCCGCGACCACTTACATGGACTACCTGCGCGATTCGGCGACGCTGGAAGTCCAGCGCAGCAACGTGCGCGTGCTCGAGCAGACGCTCAAGCAGACGCGCGACCGCTTCAACGTCGGTGAGGTGACCCGCACCGACGTCGCGCAATCCGAGGCCCAGCTCGCCGCCGGCAAGACGCAGGCGCTGCAGGCCGAATCGAACCTGGTCACGACCCGCGCCAACTTCCGCCGCATCATCGGCAACGAGCCGGAAAACCTCGCGCCAGGCTCGCCGGTCGATCGCTTCCTGCCGGCAACGCTGGCTTCCTCTGTGAGTCTCAGCCTGGTCGAGAACCCCAACGTCACCGCCGCCATGTACGGCATCGACGTCAATTATCTCCAGGTGAAGATCAACGAAGGCGCGCTGCTGCCGACGATCAATTTCCAGGTCGCGGCGACGCAGTCATACGAGCAGACCTTGACGATCTTCCGCTCGTTCGGTGCCTCGGCGGTCGCGCAGGTTTCCGCACCCATCTATCAGGGCGGTGCTGAATATGCGCTGATCCGTCAATCCAAGGAAAACCTGGCGCAGCAGCGTCTCAATCTCGAAACGACCCGCGACCAGACCCGCGCCAACGTCGTGCAGTCGTGGGGACAGTTGCAGGCCGGCAAGGCGCAGGTCGCCTCGGCGCAAGCGCAGGTCACGGCCTCCGAGATCGCGCTGAACGGTGTGCGCGAGGAAGCCAAGGCCGGACAGCGCACCACGCTCGACGTGCTCAACGCGCAGCAGGCGCTCGTCAATGCCCGCGTCGCGCTGGTCACCGCGCAGCATGATCGCGTGGTTGCGTCCTACTCCGTGCTGAGCTCGGTCGGCCGCCTGTCGCCGCAGGTGCTCGGTCTCGCCACCACGACCTACGATCCCAGCGTGCACTACCATCAGGTCCGCGATAGCTGGGCCGGCGTGCGCACGCCCGACGGACGCTGATTGCCGCAATGAGATTGGCCTCGCAAAAGGGCGAGGCCAATCGGCGGTTTGCTTGCAATCATCAAAATCCCTGACATAGCCTTTGAAGGAAGCTGCGGAGCGATTCGCCCTGCATGCGATGTCGTTTGCGTAAAGCTTTGGTGCCGGGGGCAGGGGCGCACCGCCGCACGTTGAGCCGTGAACTGGGGACAAGTCAGGCCGTCACGACGAAAATGTCGGACTGCTTTTCGCGGAACCGGCCAATCCTGTCGTGCTTGGTGTAAAACAACGCATGCGAGGGCGTTGATGATGTGGAGTCGGAGATGACGCAGCCTGCAAAGGTCTCAGAACCCTCGATGGAGGAGATTCTGGCCTCGATCCGGCGCATCATTGCCGACGACGAGGCCAAGCCGCCGCCGACGGAAGCTGCCAAACCGGAGAAAGCTGCTGCGCCCGCCGCACCTGCGGCAAAGCCGCAGGTCGTGAACGACATTCCCCCCACCAAGATCGCGTCCGCAAAGCCCGCGGTCGAAAAAGCCGCGCCGCCGCCGGCCGCCAAACCGGCACCAACTCCCGCGCCTGCGCCCGCGGCATCCAACAGCCAAGACGACATCGACGCTCTCCTGGCCGGGTTGGACGAGGCGACACCTGCACCCGAGGTGCGGGAACCGGAGCCCGAGCCTGAAGCCGATGTGCTCGAACTAACCGACGAGATGGCCGTCGAGCCGACGCCGCCTGCGCCGCCGAGCTTCCGCAAGGTCGAGCCGCGCGACGACCTCGAGTTCGCCGAAGCGGTGCCACCCAGTCAGTCCGCGCCGCCGCCGTCATATGCACCCGTGGATTTCGACGCCCCGCCGCTACCGCCACAGCAGCCGATCCTGGCGCAATCGACGGTTTCCGCAGTCGAATCAGCCTTCAATTCCTTGGCTCACACGGTGCTTAGCAGCAATGCGCGGACGCTGGAGGATCTGGTCAAGGAAATGCTGCGGCCGATGCTGAAGTCCTGGCTCGACGACAATCTGCCGGGCCTCGTTGAACGCATCGTGAAGGCGGAAATCGAGAGGGTCTCGCGCGGCGGCCGGTGAGACCGAGCCGCCCGGCCCCGATAAAGCCCTGCTTTCGTGTCCTATCTGGTCTGTCTGGCGGGCCGGAAAGCTCTTTTGTCGCTGAGCTTTCCGTTGACTTGAACCCCGCGCGCGGCTTTCTAGCAGCCCCATGATCGAGAAAAACTACCAGCCCGCCGATATCGAAACCCGCATGTCCGTCGTCTGGGAGGACAGCCTTGCGTTCAAGGCCGGCCGCCCCGACCGTCGCAATGCGGCGCCCTTCACCATCGTGATCCCCCCACCGAACGTGACGGGATCGCTGCACATGGGCCACGCACTCAACAACACGCTCCAGGACATCCTGTGCCGTTTCGAGCGAATGCGCGGACGTGACGTGCTCTGGCAGCCTGGGACCGATCATGCCGGCATCGCGACCCAGATGGTGGTCGAGCGGCAGTTGATGGAGCGCCAGGAGCCCGGCCGCCGCGAGATGGGCCGCGAGAAATTCCTGGAGCGGGTCTGGGAGTGGAAGGCCGAGAGCGGCGACACCATCATCAATCAGCTCAAGCGGCTCGGCGCCTCCTGCGACTGGTCGCGCGAGCGCTTCACCATGGACGAGGGCCTGTCGAAAGCCGTCGTCAAGGTGTTCGTCGAGCTGCACCGCGATGGCCTGATCTACAAGGACAAGCGGCTGGTGAACTGGGACACCAAGCTGCTCACCGCGATCTCCGATCTCGAAGTGCAGCAGGTCGAGGTCAAGGGCAGCCTTTGGTATCTGCGCTATCCGATTGAAAGCAAGACATTCAGCCCGGACGATCCCTCGAGCTTCATCGTCGTCGCCACCACGCGTCCTGAAACCATGCTCGGCGATACCGGCGTCGCAGTGCATCCCGAGGACGAGCGCTACCGGAAGCTGGTCGGCAAGCACGTCATCCTGCCGCTGGTCGGTCGCAAGGTTCAAATCGTCGCCGACGAGTATTCCGATCCGGAAAAGGGCTCCGGCGCGGTGAAGGTGACGCCGGCGCATGACTTCAACGACTTCGAGGTCGGCAGGCGCCATGGGCTGCGCCAGATCAGCGTGCTCGACAAGGAAGGCTGCCTCGATCTTCTCGGCAACGAGGACTATCTGCGCGACCTGCCCGAAGGCGCATCACAGTTCGCCGAGGAGTTTCACAAGGTCGAACGCTTCGCCGCGCGCAAGCGCATCGTCGAGCGGCTGGAGACGTTCGGGTTCATCGAGCGCATCGAGCCGCACACCCACATGGTCCCGCATGGCGATCGCTCCGGCACCGTGATCGAGCCCTATCTGACCGACCAGTGGTACGTCGATGCGAAGACGCTCGCGAGCCCCGCGATCGCGGCGGTGCGTTCGGGCAAAACGACGTTTGTGCCGAAGAACTGGGAAAAGACCTATTTCGAATGGATGGAGAACATCCAGCCCTGGTGCATCTCGCGCCAGCTCTGGTGGGGTCACCAGATCCCGGCCTGGTACGGGCCAGACGGCAAGGTCTTCGTCGCCGAGACCGAGGAGGAGGCCGTCAGCCACGCACTCGGCTATTACGTCGAGCAGGAGGTGATTACGGCCGAGCAGGGCCGCGAGATGGCGCTCGACCGCAACAAGCGCGAGGGCTTCATCACCCGCGACGAGGACGTGCTCGACACTTGGTTCTCCTCGGCGCTGTGGCCGTTCTCGACGCTCGGCTGGCCCGAAGATGCGCCTGAGGTGAAGCGCTACTACCCGACCAACGCGCTGGTGACCGGTTTCGACATCATCTTCTTCTGGGTCGCTCGCATGATGATGATGGGCCTGCACTTCATGAAGGAGGTGCCGTTCTCGACGGTCTACATCCACGCTCTCGTCCGCGACGAGAGGGGCGCGAAGATGTCGAAGTCTAAGGGCAACGTTATCGATCCCCTGCACCTGATCGATGAGTACGGCGCGGATGCGCTCCGCTTCACGCTGGCCGCGATGGCAGCGCAGGGCCGCGACATCAAGCTCGCGACCAGCCGCGTCGAGGGCTACCGCAATTTCGCGACGAAGCTCTGGAACGCCTGCCGTTTCGCCGAGATGAATCACTGCACCGTGCCCGATGGCTTCGAGCCGGCGAAAGCGAAGGAAACGCTGAACCGCTGGATCGCGCATGAGACCGCGCACACCACGCGCGAAGTGACCGAAGCGATCGAGGCTTATCGCTTCAACGATGCCGCCGGCGCGATCTACCGCTTTGTCTGGAACGTCTATTGCGACTGGTATGTCGAGCTTGCAAAGCCCGTGCTGCTTGGCCCGGATGGCCCCGCCAAGGCCGAGACCCGCGCCATGGTCGCTTGGGCGCGCGACGAGATCCTGAAGCTGCTGCACCCCTTCATGCCCTTCATCACCGAGGAGCTGTGGGAGGTGACCGCCAAGCGCGAGGTCTTGCTGGCGCTCGCGCCGTGGCCGCTGAAACCGGCCGAACCGACCCCGGAGCAGCTTGCAATGCTCGCGGCGGCCGCCGGGCCGACCGATCCGCTCATCTCGCCGGCTCTCATTATGCCGATCTTCGATCATGCTGACTTCACCGATCCTGCGGCCGAGGCCGAGATCGGCTGGGTGATCGACCTCGTCACGCAGATCCGCTCGGTGCGCGCCGAGATGAACATCCCGCCGGCGACGCTGACGGCACTGGTGCTCGCCGGTGCATCCGCCGGGACGAAAGAGCGCGCGCCGCGCTGGACCGACGTGATCAAGCGTATGGCGCGGCTGTCGGACATCTCCTTCGCCGATCGTGCGCCCGACGGCGCCGTCCAGATCCTGGTGCGCGGCGAAGTCGCAGCCCTGCCGCTGAAGGGCGTGGTGGATCTCGCCGCAGAGCGCGCGCGTCTCGACAAGGAGATCGCGAAAGCGGACGCCGACATCAGGCGCGCCGAGTCCAAGCTGGCGAACGAGAAATTCGTCGCCAACGCGGCGGAAGAGGTCGTCGAGGAGGAGCGCGAAAAGCTCGAGACAGCGATCGCGCGCAAGGCGAAACTGCTCGAGGCGCTGGAGCGTTTGAAGCAGGTATCGTGAGGCTTCCGTCATTCCGGGGTCCATACTGTGCATCGCCCCGGAATGACGGTTTACTTCGGAAACGGCTTGCTCAGAAACTTCGACCCCTTGACGCCGTAACGCCAGGGCAGTTCGACCGCCTTGGTGATGCCGATGCGAATGCCGGCCGCGACCTCGACGTCCTCGGTCCGCGCATGCAGCGCGATCGGCGGCCGGTCCAGCGGCAGGGCGTTGTGGTCGATGGTGACGCCGAGCGCTTCCGTCAGTTTGCCCGGGCCCGAGCACAGCGCGTGCACGTCGTCGAGATGGCGGCGGCGGCGCATCGCGGCGATCCCGTGTGTCGGCTCTAGTGCGCGGATCAGGACCGCGCTGGCCGAGCCTTCCTCCTCGCAGACGAAATTCACGCACCAATGGATGCCGTAGGAGCGGTAGACATAGGCAAAGCCCGGCGGGCCGAACATCACCCTGTTCCGCGGCGTTGGCCCGCGATAGGAGTGCGCCGCCGGGTCGGTATGATGATAGGCCTCTACCTCGACGATTGTCCCGCCGACGCCCCCGACCAGCAGGGTCGCGCCGATCAGGTCGGGAGCGACCTCATGGACGCTGCGGCCGAAGAAGCCACGCTTCAGCGGCTTGCCGAGGCGGGGCGTGGATGCGTTCGATCTTGGTAGTCTTCTTGGAGCCATTCGAGGTGAGAATCGCTTGAGAACAGAGCAGGATATTCCCCATATCTGCCATGTTCCCTGAAGCAGGGCGAGCCGGGTTGCGATGCCATGCGATACCGACTAGGTAGGACCTGAACAGACCGGACATCCCATGGTCGTTATCGTCGATACCATCTCGAACCCGCTGCGCCCGCGCCATCCTGAAAAGGTGAACCGGCCCGATTCCGCTTCGCCGCCGAAGCCGGACTGGATTCGCGTGCGCGCGCCCAACACCCGCGGCTATGCCGACACCCGCAACATCGTGCGGGCGAATGGCCTGCACACGGTGTGCGAGGAGGCGGGTTGCCCGAACATCGGCGAGTGCTGGGACAAAAAGCACGCGACCTTCATGATCATGGGTGATACCTGCACCCGCGCCTGCGCCTTCTGCAACGTCAAGACCGGCCTGCCCAACGCGCTGGATGGAGCCGAGCCGCAGAACGTCGCCGAGGCAGTGGCCAAGCTGGGCCTCGCCCACGTCGTCATCACCTCTGTCGACCGCGACGATCTTGTCGATGGCGGCGCCGAGCATTTTGCCCAGACCATCCGCGCCATCCGCGCCGCCTGTCCGTCGACCACGATCGAGATCCTGACGCCCGACTTCCTGCGCAAGGAGGGGGCGCTCGAGGTTGTCGTGGCGGCCAAGCCCGATGTCTTCAACCACAATCTCGAGACCGTGCCGTCGCGCTACCTCACGGTGCGGCCCGGCGCGCGCTACTTCCATTCGATCCGGCTGTTGCAGCGGGTCAAGGAGATCGATCCGGCGATCTTCACCAAATCCGGCATCATGGTGGGCCTCGGCGAGGAGCGTCACGAGGTGCAGCAGGTGATGGACGATCTGCGCTCCGCGGACGTCGACTTCCTGACCATCGGCCAGTATCTGCAGCCGACCCGGAAGCATCACGCGGTGATGCGCTACGTGCCGCCGGACGAGTTTTCGTCCTACGAAAAGGTCGCCTACACCAAGGGCTTCTTGATGGTGTCGGCGAGCCCGCTCACCCGTTCGTCGCATCATGCCGGCGAGGATTTTGCAAGACTGAAGGCATCCCGGGCCGCAACAGCCCGCTGACGTTCAATGCATCGAGTGTCGAGCAAGCACCGCGTCAACCACAGTGCGTCCGAGATGTTTGATCTGGTCGCCGATGTCGAGCGCTATCCGGAATTCGTGCCGCTGTGCAGCGCGCTGAAGGTGCGCCAGCGGATGGCCAAGCCCGACGGGACGGAGGTGCTGGTCGCCGACATGACGGTGTCGTTCAAGCTGGTCAAGGAATCCTTCACCAGCCGCGTGACGCTCGACCGCGCCAACCTGAAAATCCTCGTCGAATATCTGCGAGGGCCGTTCAGCAATCTCGAAAATCGCTGGACGTTCGAGCCGAAGGGTGATGGCGTCTGCGACGTCGGCTTTTTCCTGTCCTATCAGTTCAAGAGCCGCATGCTCGCGATGCTGATGGGCTCGATGTTCGATACCGCGTTCGCGCGCTTTTCCGCCGCGTTCGAAAAACGGGCCGATGCGATCTACGGTCGGCCCAAGCTCGCACCGTCCTAACCGAGACAACTCCACGTCAATTCGTCTTGTTGACGACAGCGGCGGTTACGAGGTTGATGCAGACGCGCGTTCGCGTTCCCGCACACATTGTGGCTTCCAAGGCGCCTCCCGCGCGCAACCCCACATTCAAACTGTGCGCCATGGGCGGCGACAAGTGCAGTTTGTGCCAAAGCGCGGCGTCCTGACGGAACACCCCTTGCCGCGAGCGGCACACCGGTGAAGCTGCATTTCATGGACTGTTCAACTAAAATACGAATCGGTGGATGGGGGAATGTATGGGCAGGACCAAAGGGACATGGGACGTTGGAAGCAGTCCTGGAGTGCGGAAGATCTGAGCAAGCTCAGGACACTCGCAGGCACTAAACCGGTCGCGATCATCGCCAAGGAGCTTGGCCGCACCACGGGCACGGTGCTTGCGAAGGCGATCGAGCAAAAGCTTCCCGTCCTGCATCGGATCAAACAGACGGGACAATGATCGCCGCCGCTGTGGGAGCGTGGAATCCGAGCCGGTTGCGTTCCGAGCCCGATACTGCTTCTCGCGGAATAGATGTCCGGCGTCTCTTCGTTCGATGCTTTGGCAGGCTGCCGGGGGGATCATTTCAGGGCGTTGCGAGTTCTCAACCGATTGTTCCGGATGGAGCCGCCATGACCATCAATTTCGACACGTTGAAGGCGTCGCTCGTCCTGTACGGGCTGAACGTGCTTTATGCGATCCTGCTGCTTGCGATCGGCTGGTATCTGTCCGGCGCATTGCAACGCTTCCTCACCCGGATGCTGAGCGTCACGCACCGGGTCGATCCGCTGGTGACGTTGTTCGTGGCCAGCGTCGCGCGCTACGGCGTGCTCGCGGTGGTCGGCATTGCCGTGCTTCAGCTCTTCGGCATCCAGACCGCGAGTCTCGTCGCCGTGCTGGGCGCGACATCACTCGCCATTGGCCTCGCCTTGCAGGGCACACTCTCCAATCTCGCCGCCGGCGTGATGCTGCTGCTGTTTCGTCCCTTTCGCATCGGCGATGACGTCGAGGTCGCCGGCAAGGCGGGGAAGGTGAGATCGCTGTCGCTGTTCATGACCGAGCTGGTCGCGCCAGACAACACGCAGATCCTGCTGCCGAACGGACAGGTCTGGGGCGCAGCCATCATAAACCACAGCGCCTATCCCGGCACAGGCGAGATCAAGGTGACCTTCCCGGTCAGGGCCGGGACGGCCAATACATTGGCCGGCCAGATCCTGAAGGCGTTGCGCGAAGATCCGCGCATCGACACGCGGGTCAATCCGGCAGTCCATGTGTCCAAGGTGATCGATGTCGCAAACTCCACCGCACCCGTCGTGGAGTTGACCGTCAGCGCGACGGTGAACCCGTCCGATACCGATGCCGTCAAGCAGCGCGTGCTCGATCACGCGAGCACGCTGCTGGCGGCTGCGTGAGCCGTGCCTTACCCGCGCGGCGGTCGCCGGCGCTTCACCGCATGCCGCCGTGGCGAGCGGGCGACGCGCGGGCGCAGCCGGCTTACGGCTTCGCGGCGCGGCTTGACCTGGGCCTGCGGGCCGCGCGCGAGATCCATCAGCATACGCAGTGCCTCGACCACCGAGCGCAGCCGCACGGCGCTGCGGCCGATGGCGCCGAAGCGGTGCTCGCGATGAATGATCCGGCCGTCCCGCGCGGCGGCAGCGAAATGCACGAGCCCGACCGGCTTCCCGGGCGTGGCGCCGCCGGGGCCGGCAATCCCGGTGATGGCGACCGCGAGATCGACGCCAGCGCGCTCCAGCGCACCGACTGCCATCGCAGTCGCGGTCTCCTTGCTGACCGCGCCGAAATTCGCCAGCGTGCCCGCCTCGACGCCGAGCATCGCGCGCTTGGCGTCGTTGGAATAGGTAACGAAGCCGCGGTCGATCACATCGGAAGAGCCGGGGATGTCGGTTAGGGCGCCGGCGACGAGGCCGCCGGTACAGGATTCCGCGGTCGCGATCGTCAGCTTGCGCATCCGGCACAGATCGAGCAGCGAGCGGGAGAGGGCGCGTGCGTCGCTGCCGCCCATGGCCTAGATGCTCCAGGGCAGGCGGATGGTGGCGCTCGCGGTCGCCGCGATGCCTTCCTCGCGGCCGGTGAAGCCGAGCCGCTCGCTGGTCGTCGCTTTCACGGCAATGCGGGAGATGTCGACGCCCGAGATCTCGGCGATGCGCGCCCGCATGGTGTCGCGCAACGGGCCGATCTTCGGCCGTTCGCAGATCAGCGTCACCTCGAGATTGGCGACGCGGCCGCCGCGCTGCGAGACGCGGTCGATGGCGTATTTCAGGAACTGGTCGGAGGAGGCGCCCTTCCACTTCGGATCGCTCGGCGGGAAGTGCGAGCCGATGTCGCCGTCGGCCAGTGCTCCGAGGATCGCGTCGACCAGCGCATGCAGGCCGACATCGCCGTCGGAATGGGCCAGAAACCCCCTGGTGTGCGGCACACGGACGCCGCAGATCATGACGTGGTCGCCTTCGCCAAAGGCATGCACGTCATAGCCCGTGCCCGTCCTGATATCGCCGAGCTGGGCGGCCAGGCGCGCTTCCTCGCGCACGAAGTCTTCGGGAGTGGTGAGCTTCATATTGGCAACATCGCCTTCAAAGGTTGCAACCGTCAATCCCGCCCATTCGGCAATCGCCGCATCGTCGGTGAAATCGCTGCGTCCTTCTCTTGCCGCGCGACGATGCGCCTCGAGGATGACGTCGAAACGAAAGGATTGAGGCGTCTGGGCGATTCTCAGGCGCGTACGGTCCGGCGTGCCTTCGACGTCGCCGGCCTCGCCGGTGAGCTTGATGGTATCGGTGACGGGAATTGCCGGGATCGCCGCACCGGTGCGGCTTGCCGCGTCGATTGCACGGGAGATCAGCGCCTGCGAGACGAAGGGCCGCGCCGCGTCGTGGATAAGGACGATATCCGGCTTGTGTCTGGCGAGTGCCTCAAGACCGGCGAGCACGGAAGCCTGCCTGGTCGCGCCGCCATTGGTCGGCGGCTCGTGCCGCAGCCCTGCGACTGCGGCCGTGAACATCGCGCTGTCGTCGGGATTGACCACCGGCTGCACCGCGAACACATCCGCATGGCGGCTGAAGGCTTCCATGGCTCGAAAGATCACGGGCTGGCCGCCGATCGTGCGGTATTGCTTCGGCCCGCCGGCGCCTGCGCGCAGTCCGCGACCGGCTGCGACGAGAACGACTCCAGTGCGCTCTGATTTCGCCATAGGGCTCGATTACTCAATTGCTGGTGAAGAGTCGGGGAGTGGGGTGATTGCCGGCATGCCTCTAGCACGGCAGGGCCGCAAAAAAAGAGGTTTCCCTGCGTTGTGGGAAATCGCATTTTGCTGCACTGCACTTGAAAGATTGGAAGAACTGTCTAAACTGTAGGCATGACGCTTGACTGCACAAGAATTGTGCGCAAGATAGATCATGACAGGTGCGATGAGGCCCCTGTCTTGTGAACGAGACCTTCGTGACCGGCTCGGAAGCATTCGGCGCTAAGCCGTTGAAGATAGGCGATATTGACGTCGCCACCCCGGTTTTCCTGGCGCCGATGTCGGGAGTGACCGACTCGCCGTTCCGGCGGCTGGCCGCCGAGCTTGGGGCCGGCCTTGTCGTGTCCGAAATGACCGCCAGCGACGATCTCGCCAATGGCCATACGATGTCGCGTTTGCGCTGCGAAGCGACCGGGATCGGCCCTCATGTCGTACAGCTTGCCGGCTGCGAGGCGCGCTGGATGGCCGAGGGCGCCCGGATCGCGGAGGCCGGCGGCGCCGACATCATCGACATCAACATGGGCTGTCCCGCCCGTCACGTCACCGGCGGCCAGTCCGGCTCGGCCTTGATGCGCGACCTCGACCACGCCGTCAGCCTGATCGAGGCAACAATCGCGGCGGTGAAGGTGCCGGTGACGCTGAAGATGCGACTTGGCTGGGACGAGCGCACCCGCAATGCGCCGGAGCTGGCGCGGCGCGCGGAGGCTGCCGGCGTGGAACTCGTGACCGTGCATGGCCGCACCCGCGCCCAATTCTACAAGGGCGAAGCCGACTGGGACGCAATTCGCGCGGTGCGCGAGGCGATCTCCATCCCGCTCGTCGTCAATGGCGACATTACATCTTACGACAAGGCGATCGCGGCGCTCGATGCCTCCGGCGCTGATGCGGTGATGATCGGACGCGGCGCGCAAGGCCAGCCCTGGCTGCCCGGCCAGATCGGCCGCCGCCTCAACGGCGGGGAAGCCGAGGCCGCACCGTCGCTCGAGCAGCAGCTCGACTATGTCCGCACGCTCTATGAGGGCGTCTGCGCGCTCTATGGCCTGCGCATCGGCCTGAAGCATGCACGAAAACATCTCGGCTGGGCCCTCGAGGTGGCCGCGCAAGCGAGCCGCGCGCCGGCCGAAAAGCTGAGAGCCTGGCGCCAGACGATCCTCACCTCGGAGGACCCGCGCCTTGTCCAGCGGTCGCTGCAGGACGCCTTCGACGACTTCGCATGGAGCGCTGCCGCATGAGCTCAGCCGCTGACCATCGTCGGCCGCTTTCGTCCGAGAGCGACGCCATCCTCGATGCCTTGCCCAATCCCGTGCTCACGATCGGGCCTGACGGCAAGATCGTCGCCGCCAACATCGCAACTGAAGCCTTCTTCGAGATCTCGACGCAATTCCTGAAGCGGCAGTCGCTGAAGGAGTTGGTGCCGTTCGGAAGCCCCTTGCTGGCGCTGATCGATCAGGTCCGCTCCTCCAATTCGCCTGTCAATGAATACAAGGTCGACCTCGGCACGCCGCGCATGGGCGGCGACCGTCAAGTCGACCTCCATGTCGCACCGCTGACGGAACGGCCCGGCCATATCGTGGTGATGCTCCAGGAGCGTACCATCGCCGACAAGATGGACCGCCAGCTCACCCATCGCAGTGCCGCGCGCTCGGTGATCGCGCTGGCCGCGATGCTTGCGCATGAGATCAAGAATCCGCTCTCCGGCATCCGCGGCGCGGCGCAGCTTCTCGAGCAGCAGGCCTCGTCCGAGGACCGCATGCTGACTCGGCTGATCTGCGACGAGGCCGACCGAATCGTGACGCTGGTGGACCGCATGGAGGTGTTCGGCGACGAACGGCCCGTGGTGCGTGGCCCGGTCAACATCCATTCCGTACTCGATCACGTGAAGCGACTGGCGCAGTCCGGCTTTGCCCGCAACATCCGCTTCATCGAGGACTACGATCCCTCGCTGCCGCCGGTTCTGGCCAACCAGGACCAGCTCATCCAGGTGTTCCTCAACCTGGTGAAGAATGCCGCCGAAGCCCTGATCGACGTCCCCGACGCCGAGATCCAGCTCACCACCGCGTTCCGTCCCGGCGTCCGCCTGTCAGTGCCCGGTCAAAAATCCCGGGTATCGCTGCCGCTTGAATTCTGCGTCAAGGACAATGGACCAGGCGTGCCGGACGATCTTCTGCCCAACCTGTTCGATCCCTTCGTGACCACCAAGCAGACCGGCTCGGGTCTGGGCCTCGCGCTGGTCGCGAAAATCATCGGTGATCACGGGGGCATCATCGAATGCGAGTCTCAGCCGCGCAAGACCACCTTCCGCGTGCTGATGCCGATGTACTCGACGTCTCTCAAACACGCCGATCAAAGCAGCCACGCCGACTCTGCCGGGAAGTCGTCGCCTGCGTCACAGGGGGCAAAATGAGGAATAACGATGCCCGCAGGTAGCATTCTCGTTGCTGATGACGACACCGCCATCCGCACGGTTCTCAATCAGGCACTTTCCCGCGCCGGCTATGAAGTGCGGCTGACCGGCAATGCCGCCACGCTGTGGCGGTGGGTCAGCCAGGGGGAGGGCGATCTCGTCATCACCGACGTGGTGATGCCGGACGAGAACGCCTTCGACCTGTTGCCGCGGATCAAGAAGATGCGGCCGAATCTGCCGGTCATCGTCATGAGCGCGCAAAACACCTTCATGACGGCGATCCGCGCCTCCGAGCGCGGAGCGTACGAGTACCTGCCGAAGCCTTTCGACCTGAAAGAGCTGATCGCCATCGTCGGCCGCGCGCTCGCCGAGCCGAAGGAGCGCACGCCCAGTCCCGACGAGGACGCCGAGATGGAGGCGATCCCGCTGGTCGGCCGCTCGCCGGCGATGCAGGAAATCTACCGCGTGCTCGCGCGCCTGATGCAGACCGATCTGACTGTGATGATCACGGGCGAATCTGGCACCGGCAAGGAGCTGGTGGCGCGCGCGCTGCACGACTACGGCAAGCGCCGCAACGGGCCGTTCGTTGCCGTCAACATGGCGGCGATCCCGCGCGACCTCATCGAATCGGAATTGTTCGGCCATGAGCGCGGTGCCTTCACCGGCGCCAACACCCGCGCCTCCGGCCGCTTCGAGCAGGCCGAGGGCGGCACGCTGTTCCTCGACGAGATCGGCGACATGCCGATGGAGGCGCAAACGCGTCTTCTGCGCGTGCTCCAGCAGGGCGAGTACACCACGGTCGGCGGTCGCACCCCGATCAAGACAGACGTGCGCATCGTCGCTGCCTCCAACAAGGATCTGCGCGTCCTGATCCAGCAGGGGCTGTTCCGGGAAGACCTGTTCTTCCGCCTCAATGTCGTGCCGCTGCGGCTGCCGCCGTTGCGCGAGCGCATCGAAGATCTGCCGGATCTCGTGCGTCACTTCTTCGCGCTCGCCGAGAAGGACGGCCTGCCGCCAAAGAAGCTGGATGCGCTGGCACTGGAGCGGCTGAAGCAGCACCGCTGGCCGGGCAATGTGCGCGAGCTCGAGAACCTCGCCCGGCGCCTTGCGGCGCTCTACCCTCAGGACGTGATCACGTCCTCGGTCATCGATGGCGAGCTGGCGCCGCCATCGGTCAGCCCGGGCACAGCGGTCCAGCAGGGCGTCGACAATCTCGGCGGGGCCGTGGAGGCCTATCTGTCCTCGCACTTCCAGGGGTTTCCGAACGGCATGCCGCCGCCGGGCCTCTATCACCGCATTCTCAAGGAAATCGAGGTGCCGCTGCTCACGGCCGCTCTGGCCGCTACCCGCGGCAACCAAATCCGCGCCGCGGACCTGCTCGGCCTCAACCGCAACACGCTGCGCAAGAAGATTCGGGATCTGGATATCCAGGTCTACCGCAGCGGAGGCTAGTTCCAACGACGAACAGTAGCTCAGCTCCCTACCAAAGCGGGAGCTGAGCCTGTCCGAATCGCGCTGACTGGGTGGCCCGCGGTGAACGGAAGTCGGACTATGACGGAAATGTTCCGCGTTCTCGCGTGAATTGGTCGCTCGGTGGCGGGGCGGGACGTCGCACCTATCTCACAAGCCGGGCTGGTGCCGCGGGCAGGATGTTGGCGACATTGGCCGGCTCCTGCATTCCGGGGCCGTTGACCAGGAGGTCCGTGGCCACGATCAGCAGCAGGACGGCTGAAACCATCATCGCGAGGAAGAAGCGATCCATCGCCTTCAAGCCCTGAAGCCGGCAATCCGTTCCGCGTGATGGCCGTCGGCCCGACATACCCGCTCCCTCGAGCGAGCCGCAGCCCTGTGGATGCACCGGTCCACAGCGGCGTAGGCGCCGCGGAATTGTCGCAATTCGGCAACATTGTGGTACGAATGCATCAGTATCCGCCGCCGCGGACCCGTTTTTCAGCATCGCCATTGCCGGAATGACCAGCGCAGATACCTCGGCCGCATCCTTTGACACGGCCCCACCCGAAGAGCCCAGACGCTGGTCGTTGAGCCGGTGGCTGGCACCTTTTGCGGTCGGCCTGGCGCTGCTGTCGGCCTTCCTGACCTTCGTCGTCCTGACCGGCCTGACCAGCATCGAACCCACGCCCGAGGTCGTCAGATCCTTCCTGCTGATCAACGCTGGGACCATCCTGCTGCTGGTCGGCATCATCATCCGCGAGGTCTGGCAGATGATCCAGGCCCGCCGGCGGGGCAGGGCCGCGGCGCGGCTGCATGTCCAGATCGTCGGCCTGTTCTCGATCGTCGCGGTGCTGCCGGCGGTACTGGTTGCGGTCGTCGCCAACGTCACCATCGAGCGCGGCCTCGACCGCCTGTTCTCGGGACCGACCAAGGAGGTCATTCAGAACTCGCTGATTATCGCGCGCGCCTACATGCAGGAGCACGCGCAGCTCATTCGCGGCGACATCATCGGCATGGCCAACGACGTCTCGCGCGCCTCGCTGCTGTTCGACCGCGATCGGCAGTCCTTCCTGCAGCTCCTGACGGCGGGGGCGGCGGCCAGAAACCTGCCGGGCGCGATGATCATGGGCAAGGACGCCAATCCGATCCTGTCGGCGGAAACCGGCGGCATCCCGCTCGCCTTCGCGCCGCCAAATCCTGAATTCTTGAAGAACGTCAACGAGAACGAGCCCGAGATCGCGGTCCTGCCCGACCAGAATCTGGTCGCCGCCGTGATCAGGCTGAGGTCCTTCAACGACACCTTCTTCCTCTATGTCGCCCGCCAGCTCGACCCGCGCGTGGTGGACCAGCTCAAGCAGACCGAGCTCAGCGTCGCCGAATACGCCCAGATCGAGTCGCGCCGGCTCGGCATCCAGGTCGCGTTCGCGCTAATGTTCGCGGTGATCGCGCTCACCATCCTGATGGCGTCGGTGCTGATCGGGTTCAACTTCGCCAACTCGCTGGTGGCGCCGATCCGGCGGCTGATGAACGCGGCCCATACGGTTTCGACCGGTAACCTGCATGTCCAGGTGCCCGTGCACAAATCCGAAGGCGATCTCGCGCAGCTAGGCGAGACCTTCAACAAGATGACGCAGGAATTGCGCAGCCAGCGCGACGAGCTCGTTAACGCCAGCGATCTCATCGACAGCCGCCGCCGCTTCATCGAGGCGGTGCTGTCCTCGGCGAGTGCCGGCATCATCGGCGTCGATGCGTCCGGCAGCGTCGGCATCCTCAACCGCTCGGCCGAGAAGCTGATCGGGCACGCCGAATCCGAGACGCTCGGCCATCCGCTCTCCGACGTGCTGCCCGAGCTCGACGAGATGATGAAGACGGCGCGGGAAGGGACGCAGCGCCTGGTGCAGGGCCAGATCACCATCACGCGCGATGGGCAGGAGCGCAATTTGTCGGTCCGCGTCAGCGCCGAGAAGACCAGCCAGCCGCGCGACAGCTACATCATCACGCTCGACGACATCACCGAGCTCGTCTCGGCGCAGCGGACCTCGGCGTGGGGCGACGTGGCCCGCCGCATCGCCCACGAGATCAAGAACCCGCTGACGCCGATCCAGCTCTCCGCCGAGCGCATCCGGCGCAAGTTCGGCAAGACCATCACCGAGGACAAGGATAAGCAAATCTTCGACCAGTGCACCGACACCATCGTGCGCCAGGTCGACGACATCCGCCGCATGGTCGACGAGTTCTCGCGTTTCGCGCGCATGCCGAAGCCGGTGATGGAGGGCGAGGACGTCGCCGACACCGTGCGGCAGGCCGTGTTCCTGATGAAGGTGGCGCATCCCGAGCTCGACATCGAGACCGAGTTCAGGGAGGATCCGCTACGCGCGCAGTTCGACCGGCGACTGATCTCGCAGGCGGTCACCAACATCGTCAAGAACGCCACGGAAGCGATCGAGCAGGTCCCGCCCGAGGAGCTGGGCCGCGGCCGCATTGACGTCGTGGTATCGCGCGAAGGCGAGGACGTCCTGATCGACGTCGTCGACAACGGTATCGGCCTGCCCAAGGTCGCGCGCTCGCGGCTCTTGGAGCCCTATGTGACGACTCGCGCCAAGGGCACCGGCCTTGGGCTTGCGATCGTCGGCCGCGTGCTGGAGGACCATGGCGGGCGCATCGAATTGAAGGACGCCGCGGACTTCCGCGAGGGCCAGCGCGGTGCCTGGATGCGGATGCGCTTTGCGATCTCCGGCCATCCCAAGAAGATCGAGGTCGCGGAGACGGCACCAGCCGCGACGGCCCAGGACACAAAAGAACCGGCAGGCGGAACCAAAGAGCCGGCCGAAAAGACTAATGACTCAACGAAAATCGAAGCCTCAACAGGCAACTGACAACACAGGCGCGACCCATGGCTAGTGAAATTCTGATTGTCGATGATGAGGCCGATATTCGGGATCTCGTTGCGGGCATTCTCGAGGACGAGGGGTTCGTGACCCGGACCGCGCGCGACAGCGATACGGCGCTCGCCGAAATCGCCAACCGCAGACCGCATCTGGTGTTTCTCGACATCTGGCTGCAGGGCTCCAAGCTGGACGGATTGCAGCTCCTCGAGCAGGTCAAGAAGGACAATGCCGACCTGCCGGTCGTCATGATCTCGGGCCACGGCAACATCGAGACCGCGGTGGCCGCGATCAAGCGGGGCGCCTACGACTTCATCGAGAAGCCGTTCAAGGCAGACCGCCTGATCCTGGTGGCGACACGCGCGCTGGAAAACTCCCGGCTCAAGCGCGAGGTCAAGGAGCTGAAGCAACTCGCGCCGAGCGCAAGCCAGCTCGTCGGCCGCTCGCCCAGCATGAACCAACTCCGCCAGACCATCGAGCGTGCGGCCAAGGCTAATAGCCGCATCCTGATCGTCGGCCCCGCCGGCGCCGGCAAAGAGCTCACCGCGCGCACGCTGCACGCGGCCTCCGGCCGCGCCGATGGTCCGTTCGTGGTGATCAACGCGGCGGCGATCACGCCCGAGCGCATGGAGCACGAGCTGTTCGGCATCGAGCAGACCAACGGCGAGCAGCCGCGCAAATCGGGCGCGCTCGAAGAGGCCCATGGCGGCACGCTGTTCATCGACGAGATCGCGGACATGCCGCGCGAGACCCAGAACAAGATCCTGCGCGTGCTGGTCGAGCAGTCGTTCCAGCGCGTCGGTGGCACCGCCAAGGTGCAGGTCGACGTGCGCATCATCTCCTCAACCGCGCGCAACCTGGAGGAGGAGATCGCGGCCGGCCATTTCCGCGAGGACCTCTATCATCGCCTCTCGGTGGTGCCGATCCGCGTGCCTGCGCTGTCGGAGCGGCGCGAGGATATTCCGGAATTGATCGATTATTTCATGGAGCAGATCTCGGCCGGCAGCGGCCTGCCCAAGCGCCAGATCGGGCAGGACGCTATGGCGGTGCTGCAATCGCACGTCTGGCCCGGCAATGTGCGCCAGCTCCGCAACAACGTTGAGAGAGTCATGATTCTCGCCGCAGGCGGTCCGGAGGTGATCATCACCGCCGACATGCTGCCGCAGGACGTCGGCTCCATGGTGCCGGCGATGCCGACCAGCAACAATGGCGAGCACATCATGGGCCTGCCGCTGCGCGAGGCGCGGGAAGTGTTCGAACGCGACTATCTAATTGCGCAGATCAGCCGCTTTTCCGGCAATATCTCGCGCACGGCTGAGTTCGTCGGCATGGAGCGCTCGGCCCTACACCGGAAGTTGAAGGCCCTCGGCGTCGGTTGAGGGCCGCGACCTCACGGCCACACGTTCACAATATCCGAGGAAAACCATCGATTTCCGTAATTTTTCGGTCCAGTAGGACGGGCTGTGCCGCGTGAAGCGGCTTGCCTAATAAGTCCACCTGTCCTCTAATCGAACCGCTGGCCCTCCGAGGGGGATCTCATGAGGGCCGGCAACCGGACGAGGCCTCGAATTTCAAAAGAGGGCCGCAACCGGCGCAATAAAAAGAAACTCAAAGCGAGATAAAAACAATGGCGGCAGACCGCGCACAAAACCTACAGGACACCTTCCTTAATCACGTTCGCAAAACCAAGACGCCACTGACGATCTTTCTGGTCAACGGAGTGAAGCTCCAGGGCATCGTGACCTGGTTCGACAATTTCTGTTTGCTGCTCCGGCGCGACGGTCACTCGCAGCTTGTCTACAAGCATGCGATCTCGACCATCATGCCGGGAGCTCCGATCCAGTTGTTCGAAGGCGGCGAGGACCAGCCGGCTTGAGAGTGATCTGATTGGAACCCCGGAATTTCGACGGGGATGCCGACCGTCCGCGGTCGGCAGGGGCTAAACCGACGGGGCGGGTGCTGGTCATCGGCCCCTACACGCGGGTGCGCGCGGGCGGAGCCGACGCGCAATCGGACGGTCATGTCCTGCGCGATGCAGAAGCCCGGCTCGACGAAGCCGCGGGCCTTGCGCGCGCGATTGATCTCGTCATTGCGGATGCCATCATCGCGCCGATCAGCCAGATCCGGCCTGCGACCTATATCGGCAAGGGCAAGGTCGAAGAGATTACCGGGCTGATCAAGAGCCTGGAGGTCGACCTCGTCGTGATGGACTGTGCGCTGTCGCCCATCCAGCAGCGCAATCTCGAGAAGGCGTGGAACGCCAAGGTGCTCGACCGCACCGGGCTGATCCTCGAGATCTTCGGCCGCCGCGCCAAGACCAAGGAAGGCGCGCTCCAGGTCGAGCTCGCGCATCTGAACTATCAGCGCTCGCGCCTGGTGCGATCCTGGACCCATCTCGAACGCCAGCGCGGCGGCTTCGGCTTCATGGGCGGCCCCGGTGAGACCCAGATCGAGGCCGACCGCCGTCTGATCTCCGAGCGCATTTCCAGGCTCGAGAACGAATTGAGGAAAGTGCAGGCGACGCGCCGCCTGCACCGCGCCGGCCGCCAGCGCGTGCCGTATCGCGTCGTGGCGCTGGTCGGCTACACCAATGCCGGCAAGTCGACGCTGTTCAACCGCCTGACGCGCGCGGACGTGCAGGCCGCCGACATGCTGTTCGCCACGCTCGATCCGACCCTGCGCGCGCTCAACTTGCCGCATGGCGGCAAGGCGATGCTGTCCGACACCGTCGGTTTCATTTCAAATCTGCCGACGCAGCTCGTGGCCGCCTTCCGCGCGACGCTGGAGGAGGTGCTGGAAGCCGACGTCATCCTGCACGTCCGCGACATCTCGCATGAGGACGCCGAGGCGCAGCAGAGCGACGTCGATGCGGTGCTGCGCCAGCTCGGCATCAACCCCGACGACTCCGGCCGCATCATCGAGGTCTGGAACAAGGTCGATCGCTTCGATGCGGAGCAGCGCGAGGAGTTGCTCAACATCGCCGCGCGCCGGCCGGCCGATCATCCGGCGATGCTGGTCTCGGCCACCTCAGGCGAGGGGATCGACGCGCTGCTCGTCACGATCGAGGAGCGGCTCGCGACCAAGCGCACCACGCTCGACCTGTCGATCGACGCCGCCGACGGTGCCGGAATCTCCTGGTTGCACCGCAATTCGGAGGTGCTGGCGAAAGAGCTGCACGACGGCCGCTTCGACATGACCGTGCGCGTGGACGAGACCAAGCGTGACCTCGTGGTGTCGCGGTTCGATGCCGTGCCGCATCACGCGGCATAGTGTCTGTCGTCCTGGCGTTCGTCAGGACGACATCAGAGTTAGCGACGGGCTTGTTTGCTTTTCTCGACTGCTGGAGCCTTCTTCTCCTCGCCCTTCGCCGTATTCCACAGCGCGTCCATCTCCGCCAACGACGCCTGCTCCAGCGTTCGGCCCTGCGCTTGCAGGGCGCGCTCGATATAGGCAAAGCGGCGTTCGAATTTCGCGTTGGTGGTCCGTAGCGCGCTTTCCGGATCGGCGTCGATATGGCGGGCGAGGTTGACCAGCGCGAACAGGAGATCGCCGGTTTCTTCTGCCAGCTCCTGCTTGTCGTTGCGGTCCAGCGCCGCCTCGATCTCGTCGGCTTCCTCGCGGATCTTTTGCAGCACGGCGCGCGGATCGTTCCAGTCGAAGCCGACGGTTGAGGCCTTGCGCTGCAGCTCCATGGCGCGCGTCAGCGCCGGCTGGCCGGCCTTCACGCTCGACAAGAGCGACTTGTGCGAGGTCTCCTCCGGCGGCCGCCGCGCGGCGCGCTCGGCTTTCTCCTCGGCCTTGATGCGATCCCAGACTTCCGTGACGTGGGCGGGCGCGAGGTTGCCGTCCATGTCGGCGAACACATGAGGGTGGCGTCGGATCATCTTGCGGGTGATGGCCTCGACGACGTCACCGAACGCGAACGCATTCTGCTCCTCGGCCATCCGGGCATGGTACACGACCTGCAACAGGAGATCCCCAAGCTCCTCGCGCAGATCGTCGAGATCGCCTCGCGTGATCGCGTCGGCGACCTCATATGCCTCCTCGATCGTGTAGGGGGCGATCGTCGCAAAATTCTGCTCGAGGTCCCAGGGGCAGCCGGTCACCGGCGTGCGCAGCGCCGCCATGATCTCGATCAGGCGTGAAATGTCGCGGGAAGGGGTCATTGCAGGCCATTCTCCTAACTCTTAGGCCTTATGCCAAAACCAGCCCTCCGTTCCCAGCACAACGCGGCGGAACGGGCCGATTTCCACCGATTGGCGGGCCGCGCCCGCAGTGCTAAAGCGCGGGCCATGAGCGACGCATTTTCATCCGAAACCGCGCTGGTGCTGTTCTCGGGCGGCCAGGATTCCACAACCTGCCTTGCCTGGGCGCTGAGCCGCTTTGCGCGCGTGGAAACGCTGGGGTTCGAATACGGCCAGCGCCACGCGATCGAGCTCGCCTGCCGGGAACGGCTTATAGACGGCCTCAAGGCGGTGCGCGCGGAGTGGGCGGACAAGCTCGGCGAGAGCCACACGCTGTCGATTCCGACGCTCGCGGCCATGTCCGAGACCGCACTGACGCGCGACGTCGAAATCGCGATGGGGGCGGATGGCCTGCCGAACACTTTCGTGCCCGGCCGCAACCTGGTGTTCCTGACTTTTGCCGCAGCGCTGGCCTACCGTCGCGGCATCACTCACATAGTCGGTGGCATGTGCGAGACCGATTATTCCGGCTATCCCGATTGCCGCGACGAGACCATCCGTGCCATGCAGGCCGCGCTCTCGCTCGGCATGGCGAAAACGTTTGAGCTGCATACGCCGTTGATGTGGATCGACAAGGCCGCGACCTGGAAGCTGGCGCATGACCTCGGCGGCGACGCGCTCGTCGACCTCATCCGCGAGCAGTCCCACACCTGCTATCTCGGCGAACGCGGCGCGCAGCACGATTGGGGCTATGGCTGCGGGGAGTGCCCCGCGTGCAGCCTGCGGGCGAAGGGATGGGCGGAGTACGTGGCGGCACGCTGACGCCAAATACTTGGTGTCATCACCCGCGAAAGCGGGTGATCCAGTATTCCAGAGGCGCTTGTCAGATACGGAGAAGCCGCGGCGTACTGGATTCCCCGCTTGCGCGGGGAATGACAGTGCGGGTTAAGGCGAACAGCTCCCACGCTACGCGCAGAAAACTACCGCGCAAAATCCTCCGGCGTCAGCTCGATCGGCTTGCCGTGCGGGGTGCGGTCGGCGGCGTGGTCCCAGGCGTCGCGGTAACGATGCAAGGCCTCCGCGGAAGTGACGCCCTTGCTTGCGACGAGCTTTTCCAGCGTGGCGAGCCAGTGCAGATAGTAGGTCTCGCCGGTGTCGGGATCGCCCGCGGCTTGCGCCCGCTTGATCTCGTCGGCGAGCGCGGCGGCCCATTCGGGCCAGGTGAACAGGCCGCGGTCGTGCAGGGTGAGCGCCATCGCGAAGGCGTGCGCTTCCCATGGCGCGCGGAACACCGGGCCGTCGTCATCGCGCGGAATGCTCGGAATCGCCGCGGTCGCGGCGGCCGCAGCCGTGCTGCTCATCACGCCGGGTCCAGATAGGGCTCGAAGGCGTCGATCGAGACCTTCGAGGTCGGATCACCGTCGGTGCCCCAGAGATCGCGGCCCTCGAACACAACCGTGTAGAGCCACTGCGGATTCTCGCCGAGGTCCATCGCCGCAGAGTCCGGGAACACGTGACAGCCATGGTTCAGCTCAATCACGCCGACATGCCCGCGGACATAGCGCGGCAGCCTCGTATGCGTGGTCGGATGAATGTTCTTCGCGCGCACGCGGTCGCCGATGTTGAATTTGGCCGGCGCCGGGGCAGGGCGGGCGAACTTGCCGCGCACCATCACGCGCTCGATATCGTCGAGATCGAACTTACCGTGCTTGAGCGCCTTCGCCGGCTGCACCGCGTGACCGGCGGCGACATCCTCCCTGGTGAGATAGCCCTTCTCGATCAGCATCTCCTCGAGGCCGAGGAACCACTTCTTGTAGTAGGAGCTCGCGAGGTACACGTGTGGCGGCAGCGTCTCGCGATAGAAGCGCGAGGTGTCGATGTTGAAGGCGCCGGCGGCGCCCATCGCGCGCACCATCGCCAGCACGCGGGCTTCCCAATCTGCGTGGAACATCGGCTCGTTGGGCTCGGGCTCGACCTTGCCGAAGCCGTCCATGCCGCCCATGTCGTGTACGCCGTTCATGACGGAGCTCCGGGCTTCTTGGGAAAGCCGGTGCCGATCATGGAATCGCGGGTGACGAGCTCGGCGAGCTGCTCCTCGCTCCAGCCCTCCGTGCCTTCCGGGCGCATCGGAAGCACCAGAAAGCGCGTCTCGGCGGTCGAATCCCACACCCTGATTTCGACGTCCTTCGGCATCGTCACGCCGAAGTCGGCGAGCACGCCGCGGGGATCCTTCACCGCGCGGGAGCGGTAGGGCGCAGCCTTGTACCAGACGGGCGGCAAGCCCAGCATTTCCCAGGGGTAGCAGGAGCACAACGTGCACACGACCATGTTGTGACGCTGCGGCGTGTTCTCGACCACCACGAGATGATCGCCGACGCGGCTGACATGGCCGAGCGTGCCGACCGCCTTGCTGCCATCCTCCAGCAGCGCCTTCTTGAACGCAGGATCGGTCCAGGCCTTGGCGACGACGCGCGCACCGTTATGCGGACCGATCTTGGTCTCATAGGCCTGGATGATGGCGTCGAGAGCAGCCGGCTCGACATAGCCCTTTTCGGTCAGGATCGTCTCGAGCGCGCGCACGCGCAGCTCGGTCTCGGACAGTTCCGAATGGTCGTGATCGTGATGATGGTGGTGGTCATGATCGCTGCTCATGGGGCGGAAGATAGGCGCAATCTTCCCTGCCTGTCGAGCGTTCGTTGCAGTGCAATCCGGCCACGTATTCGTGACGCCGTTTGTGCGCTAGCATCGACCTAAATTGTGCTTTGGAGGCGCCTGGTGACCGACTTCGTGAAGATCGAGAAGGGCCACGGACCCGAAGGGCGAATCGCGATTGTGCGGTTCGACCGCGGCGATGGCATCAATGCGCTGTCGCCGGAGGCGCTGCGGCAGCTCACCGCGGCTGCGCGCAGCTTCGAGGATGATGCAGCGACCTCCGTCGTGGTGCTGACGGGAAGTGTGAACTGCTTCAGCGCCGGCTTCGACCTGAAGGATGCCGAGGGCCGATCGCGCAAAGACATGGACCTCGGCACGCTGCGTCGGCACTTGAAGCTCGGGCCGCGCCTGACCCAGGCTTGGCAGGGGATGGAGCAGATCACGATCGCGGCCATCGAGGGCTTTTGCGTCGGCGGCGGCGTGGCACTCGCAGTCGCGCTCGACTTCCGCGTGATGGGGCGCGATGCGCATCTACGCGTGCCTGAGATCGGGCTCGGCATGAACATGAGCTGGCAGAGCATCCCGCGCATGCTGCATCTGATCGGCCCGGCCCGCACCAAGCAGGCGGTGATCCTGGCCGACCAGCGCATCTCGGCGGACGAGGCCTACGAATGGCACCTGGTGGAGCAGGTGGTCGATCCCGGCAAGGCATTCGATGCCGCCATGGACCTTGGTCGCAAGGTGGCCGCTCAGCCGCCGCTCTCGGTCGCCATGACCAAACTCACCGTCAACAGGCTCGCGCATGCGCTGGACGATCTCGCCAGCCACATGGACGTCGACCAGTACGCGCTCGCGAGCCTCACCGAGGACCACAAGGAGGGCGTTGAAGCGTTCCTGAGCCGCCGCAAGCCGCGGTTCAAGGGACGGTAGAACGCTATGTCAGGCCATTGATCGGGCCGCGGACAGTTCGTATACGCCGCGATAGGGACAAGAGCGCGCCGGCCGACGAGCCGGCAAGATACGACGAAATCGACGGGGAGGGCCCATGAACGCCAGCTCGCAGGCGCCTGAGGCGAAAGGATTTCGCTGGAAACTGATCGCGCCGCTCGTCGTGTGGCTCGCGATCTATCTGTGGCCGGTTCCCGCGGGACTCAACGTCAACCAGTGGCACTATTTTGCAGTATTCGCGGCGGTCATCACCGGCCTGATCCTGGAATCGATGCCGGTCGGCGCGGTCGGCCTGATCGGGCTGACCGTCGCTGGCATCAGTGGCTATATCGATGCGGACCCGACCAAGTCGCTGCGCTGGATGCTGGCGGGATTTGCCGAAAGCACGGTGTGGCTGATCGTCGGCGCCTTCGTGTTCTCGATCGGCTATCGCAAGAGCGCGCTCGGCCGCCGCATCGCGCTCGTATTGGTGCAACGCCTCGGCCGCAATACGCTCGGCCTCGGTTATGCCGTGGCGATGTCGGATTTCCTGCTCGCGCCGGCGACACCGTCCAACACCGCGCGCAGCGGCGGCATCGTCTATCCCATCATCAGCAACATCCCGCGCATCTACGGCTCCGAGCCTGGACCGACCGCCGGCAAGATCGGCACCTATGTGATGTGGACCGCTTTTGCTGCGACCGCTGTCACGAGCTCGCTGTTCTTCACCGCGCTTGCGCCCAATGCGGCGGCACTCGCGATCGCCAAGAAGACGGTCGGGGTCGAGGTGAGCTGGGGCCAGTGGTTCATCGGCTTCGCGCCGCTCGGCATCGTCCTGATGCTGCTCGTCCCGTTGCTCAGCTATCTCGTGTGCCGGCCTGAGGTGAAGCGCAGCCCCGAAATCTCCGAATGGGCGGCGAAAGAGCTCGCAGGCATGGGCCCGATGTCGCGCAACGAATGGATCATGCTCTGCCTGATCGTGCTCGCGATGTTCCTGTGGATCGCGGGCTCGAGCCCGGACATCCACGTGCCACTGCTCGGCTCGAACTTCGTCAACGCCACCACCGTCGTGTTCATCGTGATCTCGCTGATGCTGGTCACCGGCGTGATCGAGTTTGCCGACATCGTGGCCGAGAAGAGCGCCTGGGAGGTGTTCTTCTACTTCACCTCGCTCTTGACGCTGGCCTCGGGCCTCAACGAGATCGGCTTCATCAAGTGGTTCGCCAACGAATACGCCAAGCCGCTTGCCGGCCTGTCGCCGGCCACCGCCATGCTCCTGCTGGTCGCGCTGTTCTTCTGGATCCACTATTTCTTCTCCAGCATCACCTCGCACGCGGCCGCAGTGCTGCCTGTGGTGCTCGCGGTCGGCTCGGGCATCGCCGACCTGCCGGTCGGAACGCTCGCCATGCTCTGCATGTATTCGCTCGGCCTGATGGGCGTGATCTCGCCCTACGCGACGGGACCTGCGCCGATGTATTTCGGCAGCGGCTATATCGGCAAAGGCCGGTTCTGGAGTTTTGGCCTGATCTTCGGGCTGATCTATTTCGCAGGGCTGCTGCTCATCGTGCTGCCCTGGTTGCAGATGGTCCGGTAAGGGGACTCGCCGGTCGCCCGCCGCGGATGAATTTTCTTCGGCGGGGAGGGATCTGGAAAATTTCTCCTCCGCGGAGAAAATATCTGAAATTGCCAGACGGCCATGAACGCGCGATGGTGTGTGCTGCAGTGCAGCGCTTCCGATGGAACCGTCTGCCACGCTGTTTCCCCGTCGCTTGAAGCGACTTGCCCTCGCACCCTGCATGGCGTTGCGAGCCGGCGATCCGTTGTGAAAAAGATGAACGCGCACCAATCCCTGGCCATCGGACGGCCGATCGATCCTCGTGAGGCGGTATCACAAGCCCCAGTCCCGGCGGATACGATGGTCCGCTTCGAGGGCATCTCGAAGCTCTATCCGGCCTATCGCGGCAAACCCGGCGTCAATGCGCTGCAAGGCATCGATTTCGCCATCGCGCGCGGATCGATCACCGGCGTGATCGGCCGCTCGGGCGCCGGCAAGTCGAGCCTGGTCCGCCTGATCAACGGGCTGGAAAAACCGACGACGGGCCGCGTCGTCGTCGACGGCCGCGACATCTCCGCACTCGCCGGCCATGAGCTGCGACTGGCGCAGCGTTCGATCGGGATGATTTTCCAGCACTTCAACCTGCTGTCATCGCGGACGGCGGCCGCCAACATCGCGCTGCCGCTGGAGATCGCGGGATGGCCGAAAGCAGAGATCAAGGCGCGCGTGGCCGAGTTGCTCGCGCTGGTCGGCATCGCCGACAAGCACGACCGCTATCCCTCGGAGCTGTCCGGCGGCCAGAAGCAGCGGGTCGGCATCGCGCGGGCGCTTGCGACCCGGCCGAGCGTGCTGTTGTCGGACGAGGCAACCTCGGCGCTCGATCCGCAGACCACGCGTGCGATCCTCGATCTGCTCGCGAGCATCAACCGCGAGCTCGGGGTGACCATCGTGCTGATCACGCACGAGATGTCAGTCGTCCGTCAGCTCGCGAACGAAGTCGTCGTGCTGGATAGCGGCCGCATCGTCGAAAAGGGCCATGTCGCCGACATCTTCACCCATCCACAACACCCGATCACGCAGTCCTTCCTGGCCGAGGTGATCGGCGACAGCCTGCCGGTGTCGTTGGCGAGCCGGCTTGTGTCTGAACCGCTTTCAGGCGGGCAGGTCGTCATCCGCGTCCAGGTGCGCGGCGCAGGGACCGGCGATACGCTGGTCGCGCGGCTCGCGCGCGAGCTCGGCCTTGACGTCTCGCTGCTGTCGGCCCGCATCGACGAGATCGGCGGCCAGCATGTCGGCTCACTGACGCTTGGCATTCCCCTTGGCATTCCCGGCGGCGAGGCCGCGGTGGGGCGGGCGCTCGCCTGGTTATCTCAATATCAATTCGCAGCGGAGCGGCTCGGCTATGTCGCCTGAACTCATCAACCTGATCATCCAGGCCACCGGCGAGAGCCTGTTCATGGTCGGGGTCGCGGCGTTGCTCGGCACCGCCTTCGGCCTGCCGATTGGCGTCTTCCTCGCGACCAGTCGGAAAGGCGAGCTGTTCGCGGCGCCCGTCATCAATGCCGTGCTCGGCATCATCGTCAATGCGACGCGCTCCACGCCCTTCATCATCCTCGTCGTGGCGATCATCCCGTTCACGCGGCTCGTCGCCGGAACCTCGATCGGATCGACGGCGGCGATCGTGCCGCTGACGATCGCCTCGACGCCGTTCATCGCGCGCCTGGTCGAAGCCGCAATCCGCGAGGTCGATGCAGGGCTGATCGAGACCGCGTCCTCGTTCGGCGCGTCGCCGCTCCAGATCGTGCTCAAGGTGCTGATCCCCGAGGCACTGCCGGGGCTGCTCCTGGCGCTGACGCTCGCGGTCGTCAGCCTGCTCGGCTACTCCGCCATGGTCGGCGCGGTCGGCGGCGGCGGGCTCGGCGATCTCGGCATTCGCTACGGCTACCAGCGCTTCATGCCGGAGATGATGCTGGCCGTCGTGGTGGTGCTGATCGCGCTGGTGCAGCTCGTCCAGAGCGCAGGCGACTATCTCGCGCGCCGGGTCAACCGCCGGCTGCGGCATCGCTGATACGGGTTAGGCCACAAGCCTGGCGCGCCGCAGGGTCTCCGAGGGCAGCTCGGAGAAGTGGCGCTTATAGTCGAGCGAAAACTGGCTGAAGTGCCAGAAGCCGTGCTGCACGGCGATGTCGTAGACGGACGTGTTGGCGCCATCGGCGCGCTTGAGATCGCGCCGCACGCGGTTCAGGCGCATCGCACGCCAATAGTGCATCGGGCTCGTGCCCAAGACCTCCTGGAAGCAATAGCCGAGCTTGCGTGGGCTCGCGCCAACCGCCTTGCACACCTCCAAGAGCGAGAGCGAGCGATCGCCGCTGCCGTGCATCAGTTCGCGGGCGCGATCGACGGTCCGCTTGCGGGCCGTGGCGCTGCGTCCGGGATCGCTTGGGCGTGCGGTCGGCAGCATGTCCATGATCTCGACGAGGAGGGCGTCCTCGAGCGCCAGTTGCGCCGCCGGATCGTTGAACGACTCTGGTGCGACCGTGATGATGTCGTGGATCACGGCGAGATGCCGGCGCAGTCGCGCCACCGGCGCCTCCGCCATCTCGATCACGGAGAGCTGGTGCCAGACGGCGCGTGGCAGCGCGATGTCGAGACGCGCGGCGAGCTCCTCGATCAGGCCAGCGCTGGTGACGACGCCGCGCAGCTCAAATGCCTTCGGCGTGCACATATCGACCTCGGCGTCGATGCAGGCGATGACCTTGGCACCTGCGACGCTGGCACCATTGCAATTGACCTCGTCCGTAGCGTGCCAGGGCAGGCCGATGCCAAAGCTACCAGCGCCGAGTTGGCCGTACTGGCGGACCTGTTGGCTGGTGATTTCGCGGAACGCCTCGAGGCGGGGCAGCGAGAGCTGCGTGAAACTGCCTGCGAAAGTGCCGGCGCTGATCTGGTCATAGCTCAGCCGCCAGCGGCCGAGCGTGGCGCAATGCTCATCGACATCCGTGCTGCTGGCCTGAAGCAGGCTGACGGCCGAACCTGGCGTCGGAAGAGTCGCGTCCAAGCCCATGACAACGCTCGAAATTTGCAAGGCCCTCCGACCAGCAAGAACCGCGCCAGACTGGCACGGCCGCGGGCGGTGTCCAGCGAAATATTGCCGGATCTCGATAACGCCCGGCCGCGCCCGGATGCAGACTTTCGTCCTGCCGTTCCCGCCATCGAGGTCGGGACGGCCTATCGGAGGATCGAGATGCGACCGACCGAGATCATGCGCGGCAGCCCGGCTGCGCCCGAGGCCCAAGTAACGCGTGCCAACTGGCGCAGCTTCCCCGCCATCCGTTGGGGGTTCACCCACGTCCGTGAGGTGCTGCCGACAGCGGAAATCCGCCGCTCAGCGCAGCCGACACCGATCGCAAGCGCGCCGCGTGAGCTGACCAAGCTAGGCTTCACGGCGCCTGACGGCAATCCCACCACCATCGAGGCCACGCTGCGCGAGACCTTCGCCGATGCGCTGCTCGTCATGCACCGGGGCTCGCTGATCCACGAATGGTATGACGACGGCATGAGCACGACCACGCCGCACCTGGTCTGCTCCATCAGCAAATCGATCGCCGGCACGCTCGGCGGCGTGCTCGCCGCACGCGGCCTGGTCGATCCGGAGGCGAGGGTGGTCCGCTATGTGCCGGAGCTCGAGAATTCGGCCTACGGCACCTGCACCGTCCGCAACGTCCTCGACATGGCGGTCGCGATCAAGTTCGAGGAGGACTACGAGGACCCTGCCGGCGACGTCGCGCGCTATCGCTTCTCCTCGGGCTGGGACGTGCCGCCGCCCGGTGTCGAGGCCGGTCACCAACGGGCCTATCTCACGACGCTGCGGGCCACAGGCAAACCACACGGCAAGGTGTTCCACTACGTCTCGCCGAACACGGAAGTGCTCGGCTGGGTCTATGAGCGCGCCTGCGCCCAGTCGTACCCGCGCATCCTCTCTGAATATCTCTGGCAACCGATGGGTGCGGAGGAGGATGCCTCGATGACTCTCGATAGCCACGGCATGGGCCGCATCGCGGGCGGGCTCTCGGTCACTCCACGCGACCTGATCCGGTTCGGCGAGATGATCCGCTGCCGCGGCACTGTTCAGGGGCGGCAGGTGGTGCCGGGCTGGTGGATCGACGACATCCACGAGAACGGCGATCACAAGGCGTGGGCGGACGGCGATCTCGCCGACATCTTCCCGGGCGCGCGCTACCGCAGCAAATGGTACACGATCGATCCCTCGCGCAACGATCTCGCCGCGATCGGCATCCATGGCCAGTGGCTCTATGTCGACGCGGCCTCCGATACCGTGATCGTCAAGCTCGCGACTCAGCCGAAGGCGATGGACGTTCCGCTCGATCATCGCTGGCTCGCCGCGTTTCGCGCCATCACCGCGCATCTCGCCTCGCGCTGACTCTCGGACATCATCATGCTCGATACCGTCACAGCCACATCGCCGGCGCAGGCCGCCACACCGCATCCGCTCGATCCGCTGACGACCGCGGAAATCTCCGCGGCGTGCGCGCTGGTGCGCGCAGCAGCCACATCGCCCGAGAGCTGCCGCTTCCCGGCCGTGCGCCTGGAAGAGCCGACCAAGCAGGAGCTGGCGGCAGGCGGGGCAGGGCTGCCGCGCCGCGCCTTCGTGCTGACGCTGGACATCGTGACCGGCGAGGCGATCGAGCACATCGTCGATCTCAGCCGCGGCGAGATCGTCGGCCGCAAGGTCGTGCCGAACCGCGAGGCCCCCTACGGGCAGCCCCCGCTGATGCTCGAGGAGTTCTTCAAATGCGAGGCCGTGGTCAAGGCCGATCCCGGTTGGCGCGCGGCGATGCACCGGCGCGGCCTCAGCGACAAGGATATCGAGCTGGTCCAGGTCGATCCGTTCTCCTCGGGCTTCTTCGACAAGGAGTTCGAGCGCGGCGCACGTATCGTGCGCGCCGTCAGCTATTTTCGCGAGCACCTCCAGGACAACGGCTACGCCCACCCGATCGAGGGCGTCGTCGCGGTCGTCGACCTGATCGGGGGCAGGGTCATCGACCTCACCGATGCGGATCCGATCGTGCCGATCCCGCGCAAGAAGCGGAACTACGGCGCACACGAAGTCAAGAACGCTCGCACCGACATCAAGCCGCTGCACATCGAGCAGCCGGAGGGCGCGAGCTTCCGCGTCGATGGCTGGCTGGTCGAATGGCAGAAATGGAGCTTTCGCGTCGGCTTCACGCCGCGCGAGGGGCTGGTGTTGCATCAGCTCGCCTACCAGGACGGCGGGCGCAAGCGTTCGCTGATCCATCGCGCCAGCGTCACCGAGATGGTGGTGCCTTATGCCGACCCGACCGCCAACCATTTCTGGAAGTCGGCGTTCGACGCCGGCGAATACGGGCTCGGCATGCTCGCCAATGCGCTCGAGCTCGGCTGCGACTGCCTCGGCAACATCCATTATTTCGACGTGCCGGCGGCCGACAGCAAGGGCGAGCCGTTCGTCATGCAGAACGCCATCTGCATGCATGAAGAAGACTACGGAATTGCCTGGAAACACTACGAATTCCGCAACGGCCTGTTCGAGGTCCGCCGCTCCCGGCGGCTCGTCATCTCGTTCTTCGCAACCGTCGGCAATTACGACTACGGCTTCTATTGGTACCTCTACCAGGACGGCACCATCCAACTCGAGACTAAGCTCACCGGCATCATCCAGACTGCGGCCGTCAAGCCCGGCGATAAATATCGCTGGGGCGGCATGGTCGACGACAATCTGGGCGGGCCGACGCACCAGCACTTCTTCAACGTGCGCCTGCACATGGATCTCGATGGCGGCGGTAACACCGTCACCGAGCATGAGTTCATGCCGCGGCCCTGGGGCGATGACAATCCGCATGGCAACGTGTTTGACACGACAACGCGCATTCTGTCGCGCGAGCGCGACGCGGCCTCGGTCGCCAATGGCGGGACCGGCCGGTTCTGGAAGATCAGCAATCCCAACGAGACCAATTCGGTCGGCGGCGCGCCGGCCTACAAGCTCGTGGTCAATCCGAGCCCGCTGATGCTGGCGCAGGAGGGCAGTTACGTGCGCAGACGAGGCGGCTTCGCCACCAAGCATGTCTGGGTCACGGCGTTCGATCCCGCCGAGAAATACGCCAGCGGGGACTATCCCAACGTCCATGCCGGCGGCGACGGCCTGCCGCGCTACGCCGCGCAGAACCGCAACATCGAGAATGCCGACCTCGTGGTGTGGCACTCCTTTGGCCACACTCATATCTGCAAGCCCGAGGATTTCCCGATCATGCCGGTCGAATATGCCGGCTTCATGCTGAAGCCGACCGGCTTCTTTGCGGCCAATGCCGCCGGCGACATCCCGCCGGACCGCAACAGCCGCAGCGTGCTCGCCGCCGACCAAAACGGCGCCGGCGGATCGTGCTGCCGAAGGAGCTAGATTAGCGGCTTGCCGGTGTTCACCGCCAGTTGAGCGTCGAAAGCCCGCTTGTAGGCGGGCCGCGCTTCACCGCGGGCAAGATAGGCGGCCAGGTTCGGATATTCGTCCAGAATGCCCGACGATTTCAGGCGGAGCAGCACCGATACCATCATCAGGTCGCCCGCGCTGAACGCACCATCGAGCCAATCGGTATCCCCGAGGCGTCGGGAAAGTTGGTTCAGCCGGTCGCGGATGCGACCTTCGACCAGAGGCAGGCGCTCCTTGTTCCAGGGCTTGTCGCCCTCTAACAGTCTGGCGGTTCCAAGCTCAAGGATCGGCGGCTCCACCGTGTTGAGCGCGGCAAACATCCAAGTGATCGCGCGCGCCCGGGCATTGGCGTCATCCGGCAGAAGACCGGCATGGCGCTGGGCGATGTGGAAGACGATCGCCCCCGTCTCGAACAGCACGAGATCGCCTTCTTCATAGGTCGGAATCTGACCGAAAGGATGAAGAGCCAGATGCGCAGGTTCCTTCATCGCATGAAACGAAACGAGGCGGACCTTGTAGGGTTGACCCACTTCCTCAAACGCCCAGCGAACGCGCGTATCACGCGCCAGTCCTATGCCGCCATCGGGTGACCGTTCAAAGGCGGTAATGGTGATGGTCATCGTGAGGCTCTCCTTAGCCAAAAGCTGTGGAGCCGGCGTCATTGGCCCGGCATTGGCACGACGAACGGGGCGTTCGGAGACCGACATCATTCTGCAGATTTTTTTGACGGCTGAGGGGCCGATGAACCTCCCGTCGAGCGCCGGCACAAAGACTGGAGATCACTTCGCCCCGCGGGAATCGCCATGAGACCGCTTGCCTTGCTCTGCCTGCTCGTGTTCGCCACCAACGCATATGCGGCCGCTCCCGAGCAGCCATACCTCGACCTACGCGATCGCTACATCGCAAAGTTCTCGAAGGCGGCGGAGAACGACGAGACTTACAAGCAGCACGATATGGCTCTTAAGGAGTTGGCAGAGGTGCTGCGTGGCCTGATGGGGCCGATCACGATCAAGGGGCTGCCGACGGAGGCAAAGTCGAACGTCGACACGCTCTATAAGGGCGACTCGGGCTTCGGCCATCTCGATGGGCTCGCTTTCGCCTCCGAAGGCGACAAGACGCAAGTCGTGGTGACGACCAGCACGCTGCTCAAGCACTGGCTTGCCGAGCATCGCGAGGACGGCATGCCGCAGGAGATCAGCGCCGCGTTCAGGTCAGACCGCTTCTACTACGCTGCGATCCAGGATTCCGCTTTCGCCAAATATGCAGAGCTGCCGATCGCAAAGCCCGCGACGGCGAGCGTAGCGGTCGCCGTGCTGGGCGTGCGCGGCAATGGCGATCTGAAAGGACCGCCTGACGAAATCGACGTCGTCGCGATCCAGGGCGAGAAGGTTTTCTTTGTCGCCACGTCGGACGCGGTAAAGACGGCGCCGATCCCGGCTTGCGAGAAGGTCTGGAAGCAGATGATGGCCAGACCCGTCGACAAGAAAGACCCGCGCGGCGACATGACCCGCGAAGACAATGCGATGACCGCATTCACGGCGTGCTTCGCCAAGCAGGCGCCGAGCCAGAGCTGGTTCGCCACCACCGTCAAGAAGGCGCAGAGTCAGCTCGACCAATTGCCGCTGCGCTAGAGCGCTTCAAGGGGACGTATATCGCGGCCTGGTGATGCAACGGGAGGGAACCAGCGGCTCTGTTGATCGTAAGCCAAGCGTCGGGCCAGCGAGGCGAGGGCGCCTCGGTCGGCGACGCCTGGCGACGGAGACATCACATGCGCATCGAGCCAATCTTTCTGTTTGACCTCGACGGCACGCTGGTCGACAGCGTCTATCAACATGTGCTGGCCTGGAAACACGCGCTCGAAGCCGAAGGCATCGAGCTGTCGGTCTGGCGCATTCATCGCAAGATCGGCATGAGCGGCGGGCTCTTCACCAACCAGCTCCTGCGCGAAATCGGCGTGGAGATAAGCGAAGAACGCATCGACCGGCTGCGGCGGGCGCACGCGGCGTCGTACCAGCAGCAGGCCAGCCAGATCCGGCCGCTGCCAGGCGCGCGCGAACTGCTGCGATGGTTGTCGGACGCGAAGATTCCCTGGGCGATTGCGACCAGCGGCCGGATGGAGACCGCGGCCGTCAACCTGGCCTCACTCGGCGTCGATCCCCAGCGCACGCCAGTGGTGACGCGCGACCAGGTCAAATACGCGAAGCCCGACCCCGATCTGTTTCTCGCCGCAGCGGCCCGGCTGAATGCACCGATCGAGACGGCGGTCGTGGTTGGCGACAGCGTCTGGGACATGATGGCGGCGGTGCGCTGCCGCGCGCTTGGCGTCGGCCTGCTGAGCGGCGGCTATGGACCGGACGAACTCAGGCAATCCGGCGCCTTCCGCGTCTATGACGATCCCGCGGACATGTTGCGCCGGATCGATGAAGTCGGCGGCCGGCGCTAAGGCAGGCGTCCAGCGGGCGCGATTACGATAACCGGAGGGCATTTAGGAACTAGGAATATTCCGGCACGGTTTGTGAGTTGCAGGGAAATCCGATTTTTCGAAGGCGGTACCGCCAGGAGGCGACCGATGAGTGACCAATCCAAGCCGGTAGGTGCAAGCTCTTCCTCCAGCAACAAGCCCGATAAAGGCCTCTCTCGCCGCGGCTTCTTCGAAACCTCGCTCGGCGGCGCAGCGCTCGCCGGCGCGACAGTGGCTCCGGCGTGGGCTCATGGCACGGCAGGATATGTCACGGGTGCCTATGCCCGCGCACGTAGGCCCATCCCGAAAGAGGTCGCGCATTATCAGTATCAACCGAACGGAGCCCAACACTGCGGCGTTTGTGCCCACTTCCGGCCACCCGGTAGCTGCGAGATCGTTGCCGGACCTATCAGCCCGGACGGGTGGTGCCGTTACTTCCGCGGTGCGCGAGGTTCGCGCGGCTCGTCTGGCCCGGGCCGAAGTTATTGATGGGATCGCGCTCACCGTTTGTCGTGCGCCAAAGGAACAGTCTCCCGTCGCGCCACAACTCACGATTTGCGCGTGGGCCTGCCGAGATGCTCAACGCTATCTCGCGGTAAGCCCGCTGCCGCCGCGATTCCAGCCGCGGCCACCCTCGCCGAAGATCTCGTAGCCGCTCGGCGTCACCGCGACCGTATCCTCGAGCTTGATGAAACCGCGCGTGGGATGCTTCATCGTGGTTTCGATCGACACCACCATGCCGGCTTCGAGCGGCTGGCGGGCATCGACGTCGTCATAGGGAACCGGACCGGTGGCGGTCAGGCGAGGGGCCTCGTGGCTGACGAGGCCCATGCCATGGGCCAGGAAATCGGTGCAGCCGCGCTGGCTGATCTGGGCAAGCTGCCGCTCGGCCGCGACGTAGATGTCGCCACCCAAGGCGCCGGGCCGGACCGCGGCGAAGGCGGCACGCTGCACCGCCTCAATCTCGGCCAGATAATCCCTGAGTTCGGCATCGGGATCGCCCAGCACGGCCATCCGTGCGAGGTCGCCGATATAGCCGTGATAATTGCCGCCGGAGTCCAGCGACAGCACGTCGCCTTGCTCCCAGCGCTGCGCCGACGGCGCCCGGTTGTGGCTTTTGCCGCAGGCCAGCAGGCAATACTCGAAGGTGAGGCCGCGATTGACTTCCGCAACGCGCAATCCGTCCGACAATTGCTGCTTGGTCGTGCCCGGGCCGTGCTGCGCAATCACCTCCAGCATCGACGCAATGACGAGCTCGGAGGCGGTCTTGAGTTTTGCCAACTCGTCCGCCGACTTGACCGCGCGCAGCCGCTCCAGCACCAACAGCACGTCCTTGAGCTCGGCGCCGGGCAGGGCCTCAGTAAGCGCCCGGCCCGCATCCATCGGCAGGAATGCCATCTCGACCCCGACCCGCTCCAGCGGCACGCCGGCGTCCCGGATCAGGCCCACGGCCCGCATCACCGCATCGACCGATCCGTTGGACTCGGTCCGGACCTGCGGTACCCATGGCGGCGCCACGGCGCGCTGATGGGTCTCGAGCCGATGGCCGACATAGACGGCCTTCTCCGGAGCGCCCTTGGGATAGACCAGCACCGGCAGATAGCGGCTGACGCCCATGGCATCCATGTAGTCGAAGAAGATCGCGCGCTCGGCACCGAGCAGGTACTGCACATTGTGCTTGGAGGTCGCGATCAGGACGTCGAGCCCGGAGGCCTCCATGAGACCGTCGAGCTTGGCGGCATCGAATGGAATCGCGCGAGAGCCGTTCGCGCGCGCAACGTTCTCCTGCATGACGAACCTCCCATGGCTGGCGCAGCTTGAATGCCGGCGTCGTGGGTCTGGGCTTTGCTGGAAGACGAGTGTGAGCCGGGAGCAGGGTTCTGGCTAGCTGCGGAAATGTCCGGCCTGATCTGCATGCTCAGCCGTAATTCGCATAAGGTATATTATGGAATATATTTATATCGAATTAGATCAGATATTTAGGCAGAAATCCTGCGATGCCGCCTTCGCTCCAGTACCGTTTCGCTCGCCACGACCCTGAGCGCCAATCCGCCGCAGCATGCGTCAACAGCATCGTCTGAAAGCCGATATTGCCGCGGCTCGATGTGGCTGCAATAAGCGAAGCCTCGCGAGATCGCAGATGACCTCATGGCCTTCCGTCCGTATAGGTTTGCGTCTCAGAACAACAACAAACCTTTTTTGGGAGCAAACCCCGATGAACTTTTCCCGACGCACGCTTCTCAAGGCCTCCGCCGCGACCGCGGTCCTGGGCGGCATTGGTGCGCCCCATGTGGCCCGCGCCCAGAGCGCCGAGTTCACCTACAAATACGCCAACAACCTGCCTGACTCACATCCGATGAACGCCCGCGCCAAGGAGATGGCCGCGGCGATCAAGAGCGAGACCAACGGCAAGTTCGACCTCCAGATCTTCCCGAACAACCAGCTCGGGTCCGACACCGACATGCTGAGCCAGATCCGGTCCGGCGGCGTCGAGTTCTTCACGCTGTCCGGCCTGATCCTGGCGACCCTGGTTCCGGCAGCTTCCATCAACGGCATCGGCTTCGCGTTCCCGGACTACGACACGGTCTGGAAGGCCATGGACGGCGACCTCGGCGCCTATGTCCGCGGCGAGATCAAGAAGGCCGGCCTCGAGGTCATGGACAAGATCTGGGACAACGGGTTCCGCCAGACCACGTCCTCGACCAAGCCGATCACGGGGCCGGACGATTTCAAGGGCTTCAAGATCCGCGTGCCGGTGTCGCCGCTGTGGACCTCGATGTTCAAGGCGTTCGATGCCGCGCCCGCTTCGATCAATTTCAGCGAGGTCTATTCGGCGCTCCAGACCAAGGTGGTCGAAGGCCAGGAGAACCCGCTGGCGATCATCTCGACCGCCAAGCTCTACGAGGTGCAGAAATACTGCTCGCTGACCAACCACATGTGGGACGGCTTCTGGTTCCTGGCCAACCGCCGCGCGTGGGAGAAGCTGCCGGCGGACGTGCGCACCATCGTCGCCAAGCACATCAACGCCGCTGCCGTGAACGAGCGCGCCGACACCGCCAAGCTGAACGCCAATCTCCAGCAGGAGCTCGCCGGCAAGGGCCTGACCTTCAACCAGCCCACTGTCGCGCCGTTCCGCGACAAGCTGCGGACCGCCGGCTTCTATGCCGAGTGGAAGGGCAAGTATGGTGAGCAGGCCTGGGACCTCTTGGAAAAAGCCGTCGGCAAGCTGTCGTAAGGCGTTGGAGCCGTCATGGCTCATATCGAGGCACCGGTGACCGAAATGGCGGGCGAGGTGGCTGTGCAGCCCCCTCGCCGATCTTCCGTGCTTGCCTCGCTGGAGCGCGCGCTGGGCCTCCTCGTCGAGATCCCGGCGGCGATCCTGGTCGTCGCCGAGATCGTCATCCTGTTTGCCGGCGTGGTCGCGCGCTACGGGCTGCACCGGCCGCTGATCTGGTCGGACGAGCTCGCCTCGATCCTGTTCCTGTGGCTGGCGATGCTGGGCGCGGCGGTCGCATTCCGCCGCTCCGAGCACATGCGCATGACTGCGATCGTCGCAAGCGCAGGACCTGCGATGCGAGCCTGGCTTGATCTCGTGGCGGTCTCTGCCGCGCTGGCGTTCCTCATGATGATCGTCTGGCCGTCCTACGACTACGCCTATGAGGAAAGCTTCATCACCACGCCGGCGCTGCAGATTTCGAACATGTGGCGCGCCGTGGCGCTGCCGGTCGGCATCTGCCTGATGGCAGCATTCGCGCTGCTGCGGCTGTTGCGGGCCGCGGATTACCGCATGGTGCTGGCGGCCGTGGCGTCCGTCGCCATCGTCGTCGGTTTGTTCTGGCTCGCCGAGCCTTATCTGCGGCCGCTCGGCAACCTCAACCTCGTCATCTTCTTTGTCGGCGTTGCCGGCTTCTGCGTCTTTGCCGGCGTTCCCATTGCGTTCGGCTTTGGCCTCGCGATCTTCGGCTATCTGGCGCTGACCACGCGTACGCCCGTGATGGTGCTCGTCGGCCGGATGGACGAGGGCATGAGCCATCTGATCCTGCTCGCGGTACCGCTGTTCGTGTTCTTAGGGTTGCTGATCGAGATGACCGGCATGGCGCGGGCCATGGTGGCGTTTCTGGCAAGCCTGCTCGGCCACGTCCGCGGCGGCCTGCATTACGTGCTGGTCGGCGCCATGTACCTGGTCTCCGGCATCTCCGGCGCCAAGGCCGCCGACATGGCCGCGGTCGCACCGGTGCTGTTCCCCGAGATGAAAGAGCGTGGCGCCCGCCCCGGCGATCTCGTCGCGCTGCTCGCGGCAACGGGCGCGCAGACCGAAACCATCCCGCCGAGCCTCGTGCTGATCACCATCGGCTCGGTCACCGGCGTGTCGATCGCGGCGCTGTTCACCGGCGGCCTCTTGCCAGGCGTGGTGCTGGCGCTGACGCTCTGCATGCTGGTCTGGTGGCGCTACCGCCACGAGGACATGAGCCACGTCCGCCGCGCCACCACTGGTGAGATCGGCAAGACCTTCATCATCGCCCTGCCCGCATTGGCGCTGCCTTTTGTGATCCGTTACGCCGTGGTCGAGGGCATCGCGACCGCCACGGAAGTCTCGACGATCGGCATCGTCTACGGCGTCCTGGTCGGCCTCCTGATCTACCGCCGCTTCGACTGGCGGCGGCTGTTTCCGATGCTGGTCGAGACCGCCTCGCTCTCCGGCGCCATCCTGCTGATCATCGGCAGCGCCACCGGCATGGCCTGGGGCCTGACGCAATCGGGCTTCTCGCGCTCGCTGGCTTCAGCCATGACCGGCCTGCCCGGCGGCTCGGCCTCGTTCATTGCGGTCTCGATCCTGGCTTTCACCATCCTCGGCAGCGTGCTGGAGGGAATTCCCGCCATCGTGCTGTTCGGGCCGCTGCTGTTTCCCATTGCCCGCGCCGTCGGCGTGCATGAGGTGCACTATGCCATGGTGATCATTTTGGCGATGGGTATCGGGCTATTCGCGCCGCCCTTCGGCGTCGGCTATTATGCTGCCTGCGCCATCGGACGCGTCGATCCGGCCGAAGGCATCCGGCCGATCTGGGGCTACCTGCTGGCGCTGCTCGTGGGATTGATCATCGTCGCGATCTTCCCCTGGATCTCGATCGGATTCCTTTGACGCGGCGTACAGGAGGGTGTCGATGAGTGAGCGGCAGAACCAGTACAATATCGGCCTCGACAAGACACCCGCCAACTACGTGCCCTTGAGCCCGCTGAGCTTCCTCGCGCGCAGCGCCGCCGTCTTTCCCGATCACGTCAGCACGGTCTATGAAGGCCGCAGCTTCACCTGGGCTGAGACTTACGAGCGCTGCCGGCGCTTTGCGTCCTGGCTGGCCGGCAAGGGCATCGGCGTCGGCGACACGGTCGCGGCCATGCTGCCGAACGTGCCGGCGATGAACGAGCTGCACTTTGCGGTGCCGATGGCCGGCGCAGTGCTCAATGCCCTCAACATCCGGCTCGATGCACCCTCGATCGCCTTCCAGCTCGATCATGGCGGGGCCAAGATCATCCTGGTCGATCCCGAATTTGCCGGCGTGATCACCGACGCGCTCGCGCAGATGAACGGGCCAAAGCCTCTTGTGGTCGACGTCGACGACGCCGCGTTCAAGGGCGGCAAGCGCATCGGCGAGATCGAGTACGAAACCGCCGTCGCCCAGGGCGACCCGAACTTCACCGCGATCCTGCCGGCGGACGAGTGGGACGCCATCGCGCTGAGCTACACCTCGGGCACCACGGGCAATCCCAAGGGCGTCGTCACCCATCATCGCGGCGCCTATCTGAACGCCGTCAGCAACATCCTCGCGGGCAATCTCGGCCAGCATCCGGTCTATCTCTGGACGTTGCCGATGTTTCATTGCAACGGCTGGTGCTTCCCGTGGACCATCGCGGCGGCCGCCGGCATCAACGTCTGCCTGCGCAAGGTCGAGCCGAGCAAGATCTTCGCGCTGATCAAGCAGCACGGCGTCACGCACATGTGCGGCGCGCCGATCGTCTACAACACGCTGATCAACGCGCCCGATGCGCCCAAAGGCAACGCGGCCCGCCGCGTCGTCGGCCTGATCGCCGGTGCCGCCCCGCCGGTCGCGGTGCTCGAAGGCGCCGAGAGCATCGGCATCAAGCTCACGCATGTCTACGGCCTGACCGAGGTCTATGGCCCCGCCTCCGTCTGCGCCGAGCAGCCCGGCTGGGATGAGCTTCCCGCGCCCGAACGCGCGCGCATGAAGCGCCGGCAAGGCGTGTCCTACCCGCTGGAAGAAGCTGTCACCGTCATCAATCCGCAGACCATGCAGGAGGTGCCGCGCGATGGCGAGACCATCGGCGAGGTCATGTTCCGCGGCAACATCGTGATGAAGGGCTACCTCAAGAACGAGAAAGCGACGACGGAAGCCTTCGAAGGCGGCTGGTTTCACACCGGCGATCTCGGCGTGCTCGACGAGCACGGCTACATCATCATCAAGGACCGTTCCAAGGACATCATCATCTCCGGCGGCGAGAACATCTCCTCCGTCGAGGTCGAGGACATCCTCTACAAGCATCCGGCCGTGCTGTTCGCGGCCGTGGTCGCAAAGCCCGATCCGAAATGGGGCGAGGTGCCCTGCGCCTTCATCGAATTGAAGGACGGCGCGAGCGCGAGCGAAGCCGACATCATCGCCTTCTGCCGCACCCACCTATCGGGCTTCAAGACGCCGAAGGCCGTCGTGTTCGGACCGATCCCGAAGACCTCGACCGGAAAGATTCAGAAATTCCTGCTGCGCAACGAGGTCGGATCGGCCAAGGCGATCTCGACCTGAGCCAGCCGGCGCCTATGCGGCCAATGGGCAAGATCCTGCTCGGGGCAAGATCCTGCTCGCGCGCGACGGCGAGGAGCAGGATCTAACCTCGTCCTTACATCTTCTTGTAGGCGTCAATCAGGGCCTGGCCATTGGCCCCGGCCTTCTTGAGCCAGTCGGCCGTCAACTGTTCGCCGATCTTCTGAAAGCCGGCCTTCAGCGCCGGGCTTGGCGGTTCCACCGTCATGCCCTTGGCCTTGAGCTGAGCAATGTACCAATTGCTCTTTTCTTCCCAGGCCTTCCAGCCGCGTGTCTCCGCCGTTGCGGCCGCCTTGAGGATTGCCTCCTGGGTCGGCTTGTCGAGCGCGTCGAACGCCGCCTTGTTGACGAAGGTGTAGTCCTTCGGAATCCAGGCCTGCACGTCGTAGAAGTACTTCAGCGATTCCCATGCCTTGGAATCATAGCCGGTACCGCCCGACGACATGAATGAATTCACCACGCCGGTAGCGAGTGCCTGCGGCAGCTCGGCGGCCTGGATCGTCACCGCCTGGGCACCGACCAGTTCGCCGATCCGCGCGGTTCCGACATTATAGGCGCGCCACTTCAGGCCCTTCATGTCCTCGATGGTCGCGAGCGGCTTGTTGACATAAACGCCCTGCGGCGCCCACGGCACGGCGAACAGCAGCTTCAGGCCTTGTGCGTCCAGCTTCTTTGCGATCGCTGGCTTGGAAGCCTGATACAGCTTCATCGCCTCCGGAAAGCTGGTCGCCAGGAACGGCACCACGTCGATGCCGAATACCGGATCCTCGTTTTCGTGGATCGATAGCAGCACTTCGCCCATCTGCGCCTGCCCGGTCGCCACGGCGCGCTTGATGTCCGGCGCCTTGAACAGCGACGCGCCCGGATGGACGGTGATTTGCAGCTTGCCTGAGGTCGCGGCTTCGACGTCCTTGGCAAAGGCGACGAGATTCTCCGAATGCGGATTGTCGGCTGGATATGCCGCAGGCAGATTCCACTTTGTCTGGGCGAGCACGGGTGTAGCGGCCAAAAGCACTCCGGCCATCAGGCCCAGGCGGAACAAGCGAAACTTCATCGAACGTCTCCTCACGGTCAATTTGGAAGCCCGACGCGATCAATCGGGAAAAGCGAGCTTAGGCAAGAACAGCACGATCTGCGGATATTCGGTGATGATGAACACGGCGGCAAGCAACAGGACGAAGAACGGGAACGCCGCCCGCGCAACGGTCAGGGTATCGCGCCCGCTCATGTTCTGGAGCACGAACAGGTTGAAACCGACCGGCGGCGTGATCTGCGCCATCTCGACGTGAATGATGAGGTAGACCCCGAACCAGACGAGGTCGAGCCCGGCCTGCTTCACCATCGGCAGCACAATCACGGCGGTCAGCACAATCATCGAGATGCCGTCGATCAGGCAGCCGAGAATGATGTACATGACGCTCAGATACAGCGCGAGCATGCTGGGTGTCAGCTCCTGCCCCTTGACCCAGGTGGCGAGTGCCGCCGGAATGCCGGTATAGGCCATCGCGGCTGTGGTATAGGCCGCACCCGCCAGGATCAGCATGATCATGCAGGTCAGCCGCGTCGCGCTCATCACGCTCTCGAAGAAGTTCTTGCGCGTGAGCGTACCGCTCCACCACGCAAGCAGGAGCGCGCCTGCAACGCCCCATGCGGCGCATTCGGTCGCAGTGGCAAAGCCGAGTACGAGCGAAAAGAAGACTGCGAGGATCAGAATCAGACAGGGAACCAGCTTGGCGGATTCCTGCAGCTTCCGGCGAAACGGCATCGGCGGATCACGCGGCGGTATCTTCTTCGGATTGAGCAGCGACCATAGAACGATGTAGCCGGAGTAGAGGCCCATGACGAGCGCCCCCGGCAGGAAGCCGCCGAGGAACACCTGCAGCACCGAGACGTTCGCCGTGACCGCGTACACCACCATCGGAATCGAAGGCGGAATCAGCAGTCCGAGCGTGCCGGAGCCTGCAAGCGAGCCGAGGCTGAGGCCCTTGTCGTAGCCGCGCTTGTCGAGTTCGGGTAGTGCGATCTTGCCGATGGTCGCGCAGGTCGCGGCCGAGGAGCCCGACACCGCCGCAAAGATGCCGCATCCGATCACGTTCACATGGGTCAGCCGTCCCGGGAGCCACTGAACCCAGGGCGACAGGCCGCGGAACATTTCCTCCGACAATTTGGTGCGAAAGAGGATTTCTCCCATCCAGATGAACAACGGCAGCGCCGCAAGCGTCCAGGAGGCGCTTGCACTCCAGGTCGTGGTCGCAAGCACCGTGCCGAGCGGCAGGCTCGTGGTCAGTGCCATCGCCACAAAGCCGACGAGGCCGAGCGCGACGGCGATCCAGACCCCGCTCGCCAGGAGCAGGATCATGACACCGAGCAGAATGAACGACAGTTCGATCATGCCGAGATTGGCCATGGTCAGCCCCCGCCGCCCTGCGATATGCGTTCGACGAACTCTTCCGGGCTCTCGTCTGGAGAACCCTTCTCGTAACTCGGCCGATTGCCACGGAGCACGTTGATCATCTCGTCGGCCACTGCGATCGACAGAATTGCAAGACCTGAGGCAAAACCAAGCTGCGGAATCCAGAGCGGAAGCGCGACGACGCCTTGTGCCACGTCGTTGAAGCGCCAGGAGTCGTAAGTCATCTGCACGGCGTGTCGGGTAAAGTAGAGAACGAAGGCAGCCGCAATGCCGAGCGCGACGATCTCAGCGAGCTGTTTCTTCCGCCCGTGCAAGCGCTCCAGCACGAGACCGACGCGTATCATCTCGCCGCGCTTGAAGGTGTGGGCGAGACCGAGAAATGCCATTGCCGCCATGCACCACGAGGCGAAGTCGTCGCCGGCCGGAATGTTGAGGGCAAATTGCCGTCCGACCGACATGACCATCATGATCGCGAAAATCGCAACCAGGAAGATTCCGGCCGCATAGCCTGCGCAAAGATAGAGAAGATCCAGAGTGCGTCGGATCAATCCCGCAGCCGCTACGTCGTCATGTCCCGCCAACGCGTTCCCCATTCTCAGATGACGCTAGTGTAAACGAACCCGACGATCGGGCGTCACGCGCCGCCGGCTCTTCTTGATTATCGTCCCTGTCCGACACCTGTCTTTGAGACGTTAGACCAACATGATGCGGCCCGCGAAAGCAAGGAATATGCCGGCTTGGGCCGCGATCTCAACTGGAGGTTCAGTGCGTCTCCAGCCGCAGCCCATCATAGGCTGGCACCACGCCCGCGGGCAGCGACTGCCGGATCACCTCGTAGTCGACATCGGCCGTCATGTTGGTGATGACGGCGCGCCTCGGCTTGAATCGCGCGATCCAGGACAGCGCGTCGTTGATGCTGAAGTGGCTGGAATGGCCGGTGTAGCGCAGCCCGTCGACGATCCACAGATCGAGATTTTCCAGCGCCTCCCAGCTCTCGCGCGGGATGTCGTTGAGGTCGGGCGTGTAGGCGGCATTGCCAATGCGATAGCCGAGCGCCGGGATCTTGCCGTGCTGCACCAGGAAGGCCCGCAGTGTCACCGCGCCGCCCTTCCCCAGAATCGCCTGGCTCTCGCCCGCCTCGATCGAGTGTCGCGTCAGGATCGGCGGATAGTCACTGCCCTCCGGCGAGATGAAGCAATAGGAGAACCGCGCCATGATGTCCTTGGCGGTCGACTGGTTGAAATAGACCGGAATGCGCTTGCGCATGTGAAGGACGACCGAACGCAGATCGTCCATGCCGTGGGTCTGGTCGGCATGCTCGTGCGTCAAGAACACCGCGTCGATGTGATCGACATTGGCGTCGATGAGTTGCTCACGCAGGTCGGGCGAGGTGTCGATCACGATGCGCGTGGCGCCATGGTCGGCGACGTGCTCGACGAGCAGGGAACAGCGCCGCCGGCGGTTCTTGGGATTGTTCGGATCGCAGGCGCCCCAGCCGAGGGCCGGGCGCGGCACGCCGGCGGAGGAGCCGCAGCCCAGGATCGTCAGCGTGAGTGTCATGCGGCTCCTGGACTTAAGCTTTCACCTTGGAGAACAGGCGGAAGAAATTTTCGGTGGTCTGGTGTGAGATCTCATCAAGCGACACGCTGCGCGTTTCGGCGAGCACCTTTGCGACCTCGACCACATAGGCCGGTTCGTTGCGTTTGCCCCGAAACTTGCCGGGCGCAAGATAGGGAGAGTCCGTTTCAACCACAATACGATCGGACGGCAGTTCGGCTGCGAGCGCGCGCAAGGCTTCCGACTTCTTGAAGGTCAGGATGCCCGTGAAGCCGATATACAGCCCCAGCGAGACCGCCTTCATCGCAAGCTCGCGCCCGCCCGTGTAACAATGCAGCACGGCACGAAACGATCCCTTCGCTGCCTCCTCTTCCAGGATGCGGCCGCAATCCTCGTCTGCCTCGCGGGTATGGATCACGAGAGGCAGCCCGGTCGCGCGCGCTGCGGCGATATGGGCGCGAAAGCCCCTCGCCTGCGCCTCCGGCGAGCCGTTGTCGTAGAAATAGTCGAGCCCTGCCTCCCCGAGCGCGACGACCTTGGGATGCTGCGTCAGCGCGACAAGCTCGTCCGGGGAGATGCCGTCCTCCTCATCCGCGTTGTGCGGATGGGTGCCGACCGAGCAATAGACGTCGTCGTAGCGCCCGGCAATCGCAAGCAGGTCGTTCAGCCGCCGCACCCGCGTCGAGATCGTGACCATGCGCTTGATGCCGGCCGCACGCGCACGCGACACGATCCCGTCGAGATCCTCTGAAAAGTCCGGAAAATCGAGATGGCAGTGGCTGTCGACCAGCATTGCGAAAATTGCCCTTAGGCCGCCGGCTCGATGTAGCGCGGGAACGCCGGAGTCGGGGCCGGCAGCGTCGAGCCGGGCGCGATACGCTTTGCGCCGCCGAGCATGGCGAAGTTGCGCTCTGCTTGGGGGATACCGAGGCTGTCGAGCAGCTTACCCGAGGCGGTCGGCATCGCCGGCTGGGCCAGGATCGCGATCTGGCGCACGACTTCCGCGGTCACATAGAGCACCGTCTTCTGCCGCGCCGGATCGGTCTTGGCCAGCGCCCAGGGCGCCTCGCCCGCGAAGTAGCGGTTGGCTTCCGCAACCACGGCCCACACGGCGTTCAGCCAATGATGGACCTGTTGGCTCGCCATCGCCTCGCGCGCGGCCGCGATCATGCCGTCGGCCTGGCTGAGGATCGCCTTGTCGTTGTCGCTGAACTCGCCGGGCTCGGGCAGCACGCCGCCGAGCTGCTTTGCGATCATCGACAGCGAGCGCTGCGCGAGATTGCCGAGATCGTTGGCGAGATCGGCATTGATGCGCGCGACGATGGCCTCGTGATTGTAGTTGCCGTCCTGGCCGAACGGCACCTCACGCAGGAAGAAATAGCGCATCTGGTCGACGCCATACTGGTCGGCGAGGTTGAAGGGATCGACGACGTTGCCGACCGACTTCGACATCTTCTCGCCCCTGTTGAACAGGAAGCCGTGCGCATAGACGCGCTTCGGCACCGCAAGGCCGGCCGACATCAGGAACGCCGGCCAGTAGACTGCATGGAAGCGGATGATGTCCTTGCCGATGATGTGCACATCCGCCGGCCAGTAGCGCCAGTTCGCATCCTTCTCGTCCGGGAAGCCGACGCCGGTGATGTAGTTGGTGAGAGCGTCGACCCAGACGTACATCACGTGCTCTTCGTCGTCAGGCACCTTCACGCCCCAGTCGAACGTGGTGCGCGAGATCGAAAGATCGCGCAGGCCGCTTCTGACGAAGCTCATCACCTCGTTGCGGCGCGCGTCCGGCCCGATGAACTCGGGATGCTCCTCGTAGAGCTTCAGCAGCTTGTCCTGGTAGGCCGACAGGCGGAAGAAATAGCTCTTCTCCTCCACCCACTCGACCGGCGTGCCTTGCGGACCAAGGCGCACGCCGTCATCGTTCAGGCGCGTCTCGTCCTCGGCGTAATAGGCCTCATCCCGCACCGAGTACCAGCCAGAATAGGTGTCGGCATAGATGTCGCCATTGGCGGCCATGCGCCGCCAGATCTCCTTGCTCGAGTCATGGTGCTGCGCTTCGGTGGTGCGGATGAAGCGATCGAACGACACGTTCAGGCGCTCGTCCATCTCCTTGAAGCGGCCGGCGTTGCGAGTGGCGAGCGCGGATGGGGTGAGACCCTCGTTCTGCGCGGTCTGGATCATCTTCAGGCCGTGCTCGTCGGTGCCGGTCAGGAAGAACACGTCCTTGCCGTCGAGCCGCGCAAAGCGCGCCAGCACGTCGGTGGCGATCGCCTCATAGGCGTGGCCGATGTGCGGTTGGCCGTTGGGATAGGCGATCGCGGTCGTGATGTAGAAGACGTTGTCGCGCGCAGGTGCCGCAACGGGCGCCGCAGCTTGCGATGCGGCAACGCCCTTCGGCGCGCGCGGCACCTTCGCTTTCACCACCTTCGGCGGAGCGACGGGAGCAGGCGCCACGGGCGGCGACGCCACCCTCGCCTTCTTGACCGCTTTCTTCGCCGGAGCTTTTACAGAAGGCTTGGCCGGCGTCTTGACGGCCTTTTTCTTCGCGGACTTCTTGGCGACGACCTGCTTCCTCGCAGCCTTCTTCGCTGCCTTTGCGCCCGCTGTCTTTTTCGCGCCCTTCTTGGCAGCAGCCTTCTTCGCCTTCTTGGCGGCGGCCTTGCGCGCGCGAGCCTTCCCAAGAGTCTCGGCCGGCCGCTTGGCGGCTTTCTTCGCAGCCTTCTTGCCGCTCTTGCGTTTGACGGTCTTCTTAGCTCGCGTTGCCACCACGAATTCCTTTACCGGCTTCTCAAAATTTGGAAACGAACCTGCGCCTAGCGCGTTGCGTCCGCCAGCCAGCCGAACACCGAGAAAACCAAGGGCTTTCGCTCCAGATTGTAGGTTTCGGTGTCGCGCGCGGCGCGGACGATCTTTTCCCATACCTCCGCAAGGCGCGCAAGGCGCGGCAGGTTTTCGTTGGCGCTGGCGTCGTCCGCATGCAGGCGCTCGGCGATCCAGCGATCGATGCCGTCGATGAAGGCCGCAAGCGCGACACGGTCGCTGGTGCCGAGGGAATCGCCGAGCGTATGCAATTCGCGCGGATCAACCTGCGGCAGCCGCGCCAGCAGCGCGGCCGTGCGCTGCTGAAGCTTGAGCGCATCGCCGCCGAGCAGCGTCAGCGCCCGCGCGACGCTGCCCTCGGAGGCTTCCGCCGCTTCGCCTAGCGCCGGATCGCTCGGCTCGATGTCGGCGGCTGCGGCCGCAGCGCCGATCACCTCGTCGGTTGCGAGCGGCCGCAGACGCAGCTTGCGGCAGCGCGACTGGATCGTGGCCAGCACCCGCGCAGGCGCGTGGCTCACCAGCAGGAATAGCGATTGCTGTGGCGGCTCCTCGAGGATCTTCAAAAGCGCATTCGCGGCGTTCGGATTGAGCTCGTCGACAGTGTCGACGATGCAGACGCGCCAGCCTTCTGCCGCCGCGGTCGAGCCGAAGAACGCGATCGTTTCGCGCGTCTCGTCCACGGTAATCACGGTGCGCATCACACCGCGATCGTTGGCGGTGCGCTCCAGCGTCAACAGGCCGCCATGCGAGCCGGCGGCGATCTGCCGCGCCACGGCGTCGTCCGGATCGATCGCAAGGCTGTCGGCGCGCTGCACGGCCGGCGCAAGCGGCTGACTGTGAGCGAGCACGAAGCGCGCCATCCTATAGGCCAGCGTCGCCTTGCCTATCCCTTGCGGGCCGCCGATCAGCCAGGCATGCGGGATGCGCCCGCTCCGATAGGCTGCAAGCAGCGCCATCTCGGCCTCGCGATGGCCGAACAACCGAGAGGTCTCGCGCGGATGCGGAATGGCGGCTTCGCGCTCGGCCTGGCGCGGGCTCATATTGAAACCACCGATGCTGGCGTGGGGAGAAGGCGCTCGCGCAGCGCCGTCCAGATGCGTCCGGCCACCGTGTCGACATCGGCATTGGCGTCGATCAGCACACAGCGCGCGGGTTCTTCCGCCGCGATCCTGCGATAGGCGTCGCGCAGGCCCTGATGGAACCTGAGGTTCTCGCCTTCGAACCGGTCCGCCGTCCCGCTGCCGCGGCGCGCGGCGGCGCGCTGCAGGCCGATCTCGACCGGCAGGTCGAGGATGAAGGTGAGGTCCGGCTTGAGGTCGCCGATCGTGACCCGCTCCATCGCGTTGATCAAGCCGGCCGGCACGCTGCCAAGGCTGCCCTGATAGGCCCGCGTGGAATCGGCGAAGCGGTCGCACAGCACCCAGGTGCCCTGATTGAGCGCCGGCTCGATCACGGTGCGGACATGGTCGTCGCGGGCGGCGGCAAAGAGCAGCGTTTCGGCCTCGGGCCCGAGCAGCTTGCCCATGCCGGAGAGCACGAGATGGCGCATGATCTCAGCCCCCGGCGAGCCGCCCGGCTCGCGCGTGACGACGGTGCGGAGCTTGGCCGCACTCAAGCGATCGGCGAGCCTCTTGATCTGGGTCGACTTGCCCGTCCCCTCGCCGCCTTCAAAGGTGATGAAGCGTCCGCGTCCGGACGGGCGCTGTGCCGCGATCTCGGTCATGATCAGAGCTTCTCGGCGCCCGCGCGGAACGCTCCGATCACGAGCTCGCTGGCGCCATCGATCGCGCGGCGCATGGTCGAGCCGGTGCCGATCGCCTCGGCGGCGTAGACCGGCGTCTCCACTGCGATGTTGCCGCTGCGCCAGACCCGCACCACACCGACCTGCTGACCTTCCTGGATCGGCGCGCGCACCGGGCCGCTATAGACGATCCGCGCGATCAGCTTGTCGTTGCCGTTCTTGTGCACCATCACCTTCACAGGCGTCTTGGCAACAAGCTTCACCGAGCGGCTTTCGCCGCCAAAAACCCTGGCGTAGCCGACCGGCTGGTCGGCCGCGATCAGCGTGCGGGTCTCGAAATTGCGATAACCCCACTCCAGCATCTTCTTGGCTTCGGTGGCGCGATCCTCGGAGTCTTCCAGCCCGTTGACGACGACGATCAGCCGCGTGCCGTTTTGCACGGCCGAGCCGACCATGCCGTAGCCGCCCTCCTTGGTGTAGCCGGTCTTCAGGCCGTCGGCGCCTTCGAGCGTGTTGAGCAGCGGATTGCGGTTGGGCTGGCGGATCTTGTTCCAGGTGAACTCCTTCTCGCCGAACAGTTTGTAGAATTCGGGATAGTCCAGGATGATGTGACGGGCGAGGATTCCGAGCTCGCGCACCGTCATCTTGTTGCCCGGATCGGGCAAGCCATTGGAGTTGGCGAAGGTCGATTTGGTCAGGCCGAGCTCCCGCGCGCGCTTGGTCATGAAATCGGCGGCGAAAATGCGCTCGTTGCCCGCGATCCCTTCGGCGAGCGCAATGCAGGCATCGTTGCCGCTCTGGATGATCGCGCCGTGCAGGAGATCATCCACCGACACCTTGCTGTTGATGGCGGCAAACATCGTCGAGCCGCCCGAGGGCGCGCCGCCCCTGCGCCAGGCATTCTCGCTGATCCGGTATTCGTCGGTCAGCTTGATGTCGCCCTTCTTGACGGCATTGAAGACGACCTCCGCGGTCATCAGCTTCATCATGCTGGACGGCGCACGCAATTCGTCGGCATTCTTCTCGAACAGCACGCTGCCGCTGGAGGCCTCGATCAGAATCGCGGTGGGCGCATCGCCGTCGAAGCCGACGTCTTCAGCCTTCTTGGCGCCCTGGACGCTCTGGTTGGCGGCGTAGAGCCCCCCACCCCAGCCGACGCTCACAACCAGAAGCGCCGCAACCAGGCCGCGCGCCAGCGTGCCGACCGTGAGGCGGTTTGGACGAGGCAAAGAAATGCGAAATGGCATGGCGAAGCCCTGAGAGCGGCGTTCTAACAGTTGGAACCAGTGCGAACAACACGGGGTTGGGCGCAAAAGCCGGACATTGCACGATTCTTTCCGCACCCCTATCGTAACGTCTCATGATTTCCGACCAAATCCCTGAAACAAGGCGGAAAAGCGATGTCTTCCACCCGCGTCATCACCGCCAACGGAATCGATCTCTTCATCCGTGAGCAAGGCCAGGGGCCGCTGGTGGTGCTGTGCCATGGCTGGCCGGAACTGTCCTACTCCTGGCGTCACCAGATCCCGGCGCTGGCGGCCGCCGGCTTTCACGTCGTCGCGCCCGACATGCGCGGCTATGGCCAGAGCGCAGCGCCGTCCGAGGTCTCCACCTATTCGATCTTCGACACGGTCGGCGACGTGGTCGGCCTGGTGCAGGCGCTCGGCGAGACCAAAGCCATGGTGGTCGGTCACGACTGGGGCGCGCCGGTCGCCTGGCACGCCGCGCTGTTCCGCCCCGACATCTTCACGGCGGTCGCCGGTCTGAGCGTACCGCCGCCGTTCCGCGGCCGCGGCAAGCCGCTCGACCTGTTGCGCCAAGGCGGCGTCACTAACTTCTATTGGCAGTATTTCCAGACGCCCGGCGTCGCCGAGGCCGAGCTCGAGCGGGACGTCGCCCGCACCATGCGCATCGTGCTCGGTGGACGCGGCCTCTCCGATCCCACCGCTGCCATGTTCGTCCAGGAGGACAAGGGCTTTCTCGGCCATGCGAGCGGCGACGAGCCGCTGCCCACCTGGCTGACCGACACCGACCTCGCCTATTTCACCGAGACCTTCCGCAAGTCCGGCTTTCGTGGCGGGCTGAACTGGTATCGCAACATCGATCGCAATTGGGAGCTGACGGCGCCCTGGCAGGACGCGCAGATCCATCAGCCGTCCCTGTTCATTGCAGGCTCGAGAGACGCCGTCATCACCGGTCTGATCGGCGCCAAGCGCGTCAACGAGCTCGATCGGGTGCTGCCGAACCTCAAGCGCAAGCTGATCATCGAAGGCGCCGGCCACTGGGTCCAGCAGGAGCGGCCCGACGAGGTCAACGCTGCGCTGGTGAAATTCCTGAAGGAGAGCGCGGCTCAGTAGAGGCCGCGGCCGCTCAGGATGCTGCGAGCTTCCGCCGCGCCATCAGAGATGGCAGGACCGCTGTCGGTGGCGTAGCGGCCGTCGTCGTCATACGACACCTGACGGACGTTCTGGAGCGCCCGGCCACGGCTGCGGCTCGAGGCCGACATTTCCGAGGTCGCATTGATCGAGGCGACATCGGCCGATGTGTTGCCGAGGCTGTAGGGGCGCCCCTCGGGCATCGGAACCTCGCCGCGGATAGCACCGCGGGTCGATGATGGCAGTTCCGGTACGAACGGTTTCGCCGAAGCGACCCGGACCATCGAGGGCGACGGCGCCGGAACGCCGGTGCGCAAGGTGGCCATGAGCTGGCGGTCGTCGGAGCCTTCCAACGGTGCCCGGCCGACATATTCGACGCGGACCCTGGCGACACCATTGCCTTTGAATTCAAGGAGTTCGGCAGCCTTGTTCGAGACGTCGATGAGGCGATTGCCGTGGTAGGGGCCACGGTCATTGACGCGGACAATCAGCGACTTGCCGTTCGACATATTGGTCACCCGCGCATAGCACGGCATCGGCAAGGTCGGATGCGCAGCCGTCAGCGAGCCCATGTCGAACACCTCGCCATTGGCGGTCAGGCGGCCATGGAAATCATCGCCATACCAGGACGCCAGGCCCTCGGCGCGATAGTTGACGTCCTCCTCCGGCACGTAGGTCCGGCCTGCCACCACATAGGGTTTGCCGACGCGGTAGGTGCCGCCGCCCTTGGGGACCGGTTCGCCCCAGGCCACGACCCGGGGGCTCGAGGAGACGCCGTATTTCGGATCGACGCGGCTGGCGAATTTGCCCGACGAGGCGCAATTTGCGAGCGTAAGGCAGGCGGCAGCCGCAGCAACACCACGCGCGACCCGCACCACCGAATCTGACCGTCGGATCCCCATTCGCCCCAATACCATTTGGCCGGACGCGTGCCCAACTCGCTTTTACCGCGAGCAGGCCTTCTGCCGGCCGTTGCCCGGCGCGGCCCACCACCGCGTCGGAAGTCGTGACGATATCGCAACCCGAACAAGGCGGAAATGGGGAGCGCGCGAGCGTCGCGCGAAGATGGTAAACTAGACGTTCGTCCCTCCCCGTTGAACCACGGTACGCGGACAGCGCCCGTAGCGCTGCGTCTGTGCCAGTCCCGCACAGGCTGTTGCGCCGAATCCTCACTCCATCCCGATTGTCGCCGTGCGCACGGAAATTCTTTTGACTGTGCAAGGCCGCACGCGTTCTCTCGGGTGCAGGGGCGGATTGGAAATTGACGATGATCGAGACGGTTTCGGCACTGATGGGTCTGGTAAGCGCAGGCATCTTCCTGGCCCATGCGTTTGAAGGTTACCGCACGCGCGCCTAACGGCGCTCGCGCGGCGACACGCATCACCTCTTCCACGACGATACGTTCGGACATTTTTAATCAATCCGGCGGAGCATCGAAGACGAGAGCGGCAGGTGTCCCATGCGCAACCATGACTTCGTATCCGATGGTTTCTTGGCATTGACCGCCGGCGGCCTGGTGCTGCTGTGCTCGAGCCTCGTGGCGTTGGCCTTCGGCTGACCTCACCCGTCCTTCCCCTGCTCGACCATAGCGTACGGCGTCGCAGCAGAGCGTGGTTGTCCCGGATTATCGGGCTCCCTTTTAGTTGATTGAATTTCCGCATCTGTCGCCTCGACTCAATTTCAAGAGGCCATCACCAACGAGGGTGACGCAGATGCTTGCCGAGAAATTCATACTGGTCCTGGAATCGCTGATCCGCGGCAGCCACACCTATCCCGACGGAAGTCCCCGGGTCGTCAGCAGCTCGCCGCACGTGCCAGTAAAGCTACCCAGCGAGAAATAGCCGGCCTCCCCGTCCCGCCCGGCGACGCGCCGCTCAGCGCAAGCCCAACAGCGAGCGGCGGTAGGAGCTGCCCCGAACCTCGTTCAGGCAGACGAAGCTGCCGTCAAAGCCCTGGCCGTAACGCCTCTGGCCCTTGGCGTAGTAGATGCCCTTCCTGAAATCCAGCCACACCACCTTGTCGCCGGGGCAATGACGTTGCGCCTGCCCCTCGTAGCGAAAGGGCGTCAGTGGCGACGCCGAGCCGCCTGTCGTGCCGGCGCCAAGGACAAGGATGGCAACGACGACGATCCTGCCAGGAAGACTTCTGCTCAACGACACACCTCCACAAACAGCCGTCTCACGACGACTCTTTGACAGACTAGCATGCGGAGCGCGCGATCCGCAGGGGAGCGGCCCGCAAGCGCGGCGTCTTCCGCCGGCCATCTTGCCGGGCTACATCGGATCGGATCACTTGGATTGCGTGGAGATCAAATGTCGGTTGAGCCTGAGACCATGACCGGACCCCGCCTGCCCTCGCCGCGCCTGCGCGCGCTGCCGATGGTCATCTTCGGCTCGCGTTGGCTGCAATTGCCACTCTATCTCGGGCTGATCGTCGCGCAATGCGTCTACATCGCGCTGTTCGTCAAGGAGCTCTGGCATCTCTCCTGGCATGCCCTCGATCTCACCGAGCAGCAGATCATGATGAGCGTGCTTGCGCTGATCGACGTGGTGATGATCTCCAATCTGCTCGTGATGGTGATCGTCGGCGGCTACGAGACCTTCGTGTCCCGGCTCGATCTCCAGGGCCATCCCGACGAGCCGGAATGGCTCGGCCACGTCAATGCGAGCGTGCTCAAGATCAAGCTCGCGATGGCCATCATCGGCATCTCCTCGATCGCGCTGCTGCGCACCTTCATCGAGGCCGGCAATCTCGGCTCCGACCGCGCCGGCTTCACCGAAAAAGGCGTGATGTGGCAGGTCCTGATCCACATCACCTTCATAGCCTCGGCGATCGGCATCGCCTTCGTCGACAGGCTGAGCGACAGCGGCGTGCGCAAGCACGCGGAGTAAGGCCGCGCCGGCAGGAGGCTGCCGGCGAGGCCTGGGCATTGATCGCTAGCGCTGATCGCTCGGCAAGGCCTCGAGCTGCGCCAGCGCCTGGTGCAGGCATTCCCTCAGCTTCTGCGCGACCTGTTCGGGTGACACGCCCTTGCCGGCAAGATCGTCCGACACCTTGCGCAAGGTCTCGTCGCCGGTCTTGTTCTCCAGGCTGGCCGTCACCAGTGCGGTCGCGTAGCCTGCCGCCGCGTCGCCCGTGAGCCCGAGCTGCCCTGCGGCCCATAGCCCGAGCAGCTTGTTGGATCGGGCCGTGGCCTTGAACATCAATTCCTCGTCGTGGGCGAATTTGGCCTCAAAACCCTGCTCGCGCTTGTCGAACGTGGTCATTCTCAGCTCCATTGCGTTACGCCGATGATGGGACTGGAAGCGGATCGTCTCCGTGGTTCTCGTCGGTTCAGGATGTTTGAATCTTCCTCCCGGAAACGGAGCGCCGTCAAGCCTGCCTTGAGCGCACGACGAAAACGCAGCCGACGCTCACGGCCGGCTGCCTTTGAGGAAGAGCTGAGAAGGGGCGAGACCTGCGCGGCCGGATGCGATAGGTCGATCAATCCTTGGATCAATCCTTGGCCGCGGCCGCCTCGCGGGCGAGCCGTTCGGCCTTCAGCCGTTCGCGATTGGCATGGAACGCCTTCTGCGCGGCCTCGTAATCGCGCATGGCCTTTTCCGCCTCTACACGCCGCGCGGCATCGCGTGCCTGACGCTGTTCGGGGGTCAAGGGTTTGCGTCGGAAAGAAACGTTCTCGCTCATGCCGAGACAACGCGGAGGCCGCGGCGAAGTTCCGCAAGCCGGCGCTTGGGCGAACCTGCGCGGCAGACCAAAGTCATTAGGATATCAGGTGTTTAGCGACGAAAGCACGATGTTTGCGCCAAGCAGTTTTCAAGGCCGGTGTCCTCAACCGCTCGGCCCTTCCGGACCAGGAATTCGGGTCGCGTCAGGCGGCATGAGCCGCCGTAAGATAAAATATCGAAAACAACCCCATGCACAGTAGCCAGACCCTTCGCCGGCCTGATGTTTCGAACCTCAAATCGTTTGACACGTCGGGCAAAACAGCGGCATCACGCTATCGTCGCAAAGTCCGTCGAGCTGGCGCGGCATCAGGTATCGCTCACGAGGAAATTCTTGCCGCTGTCGGCAAGACGTTCCGCCCCTCAGCCGCTTCGAGAAAGATTGCCGGCTACTCAACTCAGCACGAAGATTTCGGCTTCTCCACAGACTTCGCCGCCTGAGGCGGGTTAAAGTCAGCGCGCCGCGACCCGGTCAGAAATTGATCGCCAGACAGCGTCTTTCAGAACAATGCGCTGGGGCGGTGGAATGGTTGCGGGGTCGGCGGGGCCAATCGCAGCTCCGGGCATCAAGACGGCAAGATGGACTTCGCCATCCGTGTAGTAGCGATCACCTCCACCATTCCTGCCGAGTAGCGTCGGGCCGATGCCCGAGATCTGAAAGAAACTGCTGACAACGCGCGCCTTGCGCAGATCGGCCATCAGAAGATCGCGCTCGGCATCGATGTCCGGAGCGATGTGATGGGTCACTTGTCCCGTATCGTGACTCAGTCCCACACCCCGGTCGAACGTCGCCGAACCGAGCCAGACTGGGCGCATGTCCTTCCCTTTGTCGAGCACCTTCCAGAACCGGACGTGATTGCGCCGGTCTGCGCTGTGCCCATCAGGCTTCTCGAATGCAAGCTGCTCCTTCTCCCCTTGGTAGTACAGGGGACTGACAGGCGCATCGCGGTATGGGCGATCCAGCACGACGCTGCCGATGATTTCGATGCTCGAACGCAATGTAACGGGATCGGCCGCATACCAACCTGCCGCATGCATGGCTCGGACGATGTCTTCCTTGTCGCCAACAAGCCCGACGTTCAACGGATCACCCGGGATGTCGTCCGACGTCCTGGTGACCATCGGCAGTAATGCGAGCCCCGGTTCATGTTCGTGGTGACTCCAGAGGGCCGGCAGGAAAAAATAGGCCAATGCCAGATAAGCCAAAACCAGAACTGCCAGCCAAGAAGCCCACCTCCGCTTCCTCTGGCCTTCGGCGGCACTGGCCTGCGCAGGATTGTTCAAACGAGGATGCCCCGTTGCTAGACCGCGTCATGGCGCGTCAACCGAAGATATCCGGCACAGGCGCAAATCGGAAGCCGTTGGCAGGAGCTCAAGTGCCGCATGAGCGGGTCCGGACAAAGTCGAAAGACGAGCCGGTGGTGGACGTCCCTCGCCCTTCCGCAGCGCACTTCTGCAGCCTGCGTCAATCCTGGACGGCCGCGGCGGCCGATACATCCGCCTCCTTGGATCTCGGTGAATCCAGGTCGCCCGGGAGCGGGACGGGGTCGATCTCAACTTGCTTGTTTCGGTTAAGCCCCAGGCCAATGAGCCCAGTGACCACCAACCCGCCGCCGGCAATCATCAACCAGTGCGGCAATTCCAAAGCCAGCATTGCAGCCTCCCACTGAAAGGAGCGTCTCGCGCAAGCCTGCCCGAGGCGGGAGTAGATTCCCTTTAACGGTGTGAATCAATGCGTCGGCAGCCGATCGACCATGGTGGCCACGATCCGCCGCGGCAGCCCGAGGCCCGATAGCTTCCAGCCCGTCCCCGCAAAATGCATGCTGACACTGCCGGCGTTTTCGCCTCGGCCGAGCCCAAGCGCAAATTCGACCGGCTTGACCGGACTGATCCGCCCGAGGAGGACGAACATGTTTGAAGCGTCCAGATCAGCTAACGATGACATCGTCCCAAAACTGATATTCTCTGCGGCATTGCGGACGATACCGCTGCTCAGCAGCACTGACAGATTCTCCGGCGTGACGAGCTTCGTGGCAAAATCGTCGGCAATCGTCGTGCCAAGCGAAGCGATCGCTGCCCGCTCGATCGGTCGCAGCGGACGTTTCTGCCCGAGCCGTTCGAGGTAGGCGGGCATGAGCTGATGGACGAGGGAATGGCGGACACGCGGCAAGTCGGTCTGCGTCATGACTTGAGAAACGTCACCGCTCCGAACGGCTGAAACGAGGCCCAACACGGAGAGTAAGGCCGATCCGGCATAGATCACGAGGACGGCCAGGACGACAGCAAGGGTGCCGACGATCCATTTCATGGAGGGGCAATCGAGCCCGCCGAGCTTTGTTCCAAGCCCGGATTTCCAAAGCTCAGGACGGAATCGTTAGTAGTTGCCCAAAAGGCTTATGAGACCGATCGCAACGGGGATGACGGCGACGCAAACCCATAACGCGGGCGAACTGGAGCTGAGCCCGGCAACAAGGATGCCGACGCCGAAGACGACGATGAATACCGAGATCGCATAGGCAATCGTTCTGTCCATCGGTCGAAGCGCGGACTTGTCGCCATTCGACTCCGGACCGGGCTAAACGTTCCTGCGCGGCGATGCGGTACCGGCCGCCCCTTCGGCTGAGGGGCCTTTTGCTCGCTCGCCCGCCTTAGCAGTTATGGCCGATAACAATGTTGGCTTTGACCTAATCGGGCGATTAGGCTCCCGGTCCCTTTTGTAACGCGTTTGGGAGTCCCCAATGACTGCTTTCCTAGCCAAGCTGGAGCGTTTTGAAAGCCTCGCGGCCGAATGCGAATTGATCGCTCGTCGATCGGGTGGAGGTGAGCGCGAGCTATACCAGCGGCTGGCGAAGCGCTACCGGGATCTTGCAATAGATATGCGGACACTAATCGCAACATTCGACGTGGCCGCGTAAACTCTTACGAGGGCTACTTGGCGGCAGTGAGCAACGCCACGCGCGGTCACTTCGGCCGCCGGGGCGAAGGCTGCGACATTTTCCGAACGGTTTGCACCGGCGCTCAAGCCCGTGTGCAGCGGCTAGCGCAGTCTAGGACGTGGACTCATTAACGCGAAGCCATAGCCTGATCGAGGCGAGCTGAACGAAAGCAAGATAGTTCGCTGCCAGCTTGTCATAGCGAGTTGCCACGCGACGGCACTGTTTGATCCTGTTGAAGAACCGCTCGACCTGGTTGCGAGCGCGATAGAGATACGGGCTGAAGCAGATCGGATCGCTGCGATTGCTCTTTGGCGGGATGTTGGCCCACGCGCCCTTCTTCATCGCAAGTTCTCTGATCCAGTCGGCGTCATAGCCACGGTCGGCGAGTAACATTGCCCCGGATTTCAGACGAGACAGCAGTTTTCCGGCTAGTCGAACGTCGTGCGCCTCACCGGGGCTCAGCGCCAGCCGTACCGGCAGACCATTGCTATCGACCACCGCATGAATTTTGCTCGTCAAGCCGCCGCGTGACCTTCCCATCGATCGGCGCTGGTTTCTCGTAACGCAGGCTCCATGCTGGTGGACGCGGACAATAGATGTGTCGATCATCTGGACAGCGGCATCATGAGCAGTGGCAAGTGCGTCTATGATGCGGCCCCAGACACCAGCCCGCCGCCAACGGACGAAACGGTTATAGCAGGTCGTGTAAGGGCCAAAATGATCCGGCAGATCGCGCCAAGGTGCCCCGGATCGCAGGACCCAGAAGATGCCGTTTAAAACACGTCGGTCGTTTACCCGAGGAACGCCACGAGGCTTGTTTGGCAGCATCGGCTTGATGGCAAGCCAGTCGGCGAGTTCGTAGCGCATGATTCGTCCCCCCAGTTTGGGAGTTTGAATCATGGGGGGCGGTCCAAGCGCAACGCTTCTGGCCTGGCTCGGCGCTCTCTGGGCAAAGCTTCAGCTAACCGACAGCCCTCGTTGAGTCCGTCGAAAATGATTCAAAGCGGACGTTAGTCGGACCGTGCGGCCGACTCGTCAATTTTCATGATCGGCTGCCTGCCTTGACCTGCTGGCCGACTAGGTCACGCACGATTCAAATTTTGTTTTTTGACCTTGAGGCAGGCAAATCTCCGCCCACTTGGTCGTTGTCACGGTGCGCGGCGATGAACATGGCGACGGCCGACCGGCAATAGGATTCGATTTCGTTGTCGTCCTCTGCTTTCGCCTGATCGAAGCGTGCGATCATCAGGAGATCGGATCCTTTGAAAAGCGCGGCGAACAAGCGGGCGGACCGGAGAGGATCGGGCACGTTCAGAACCGCCTTCGCGTGCAACCGACGCAACAGGGCCTCGATTTCGGCGATGACATGGGCGGGGCCGGCTTCGAAATGGAGCTTGCTTAACGCGTTTTGACTCGTCTTGTCGGCCATGACCATGGCTTCGAGGCTGCGGACGTCTGATCTCAACAGCGTGCGAAGCAGTGATGATCCCACCGCCACGAGCTGATCTTCGACCGAACCGTCGACGCCTTCAAGAAGGGCCTGTGGTGCAAACAACTGATGGCAGCCGGCCGCCATGGCCGCGCCGAACAGCGCCTCCTTGTTCTCGAAGTGCCTGTAGATGCTGAGCTTGGATATCTTCGCTCGCTGGGCGACCTTGTCCAATGTCGTCGCTTGAAAACCCAACTCCACAAAGAGCTCGCGCGCGGCGTCGATGATGGTTTGGCCAAGCGCCTCGTTGGCGGGCCGGCCGCGCCGGCCCTGGCTGTTTTCGGTCACGGCAATTCCAGTACTTGACAGTATCCTAATTCTTGAATTACGATACCATGAAGTATCTGAAATGTGCAAGCCAGGGGGTTAGGGTGACTCCTTCGATGCAACGACGAGCCCTGCTGAAGTTGGCTGCGCTTTCCGCCATCGGCCTCGCCCGCGCTCAGGCCACCGCCAAGCCCACTCGTCTCCCTCCATCCACAACACGGAGCCCATCACCATGGATGACGTCATCATCATCGGCGGCAGCTTTGCCGGTCTCGCCGGCGCCTTGCAGCTCGGCCGCGCCCGCCGCAAGGTCACCGTTCTCGATACCGGTCTGCCACGCAACCGCTTCGCCGGCCACTCGCATGGACTGCTCGGCCACGATCACAAGCCGCCGCTGGACATCCTGGCGGAGGCGCGGCGGCAGTTGGCGCGTTATCCCGCGATCAAGCTTGTCAGTGCCCGGGCCGACAGCGTCTCCGGCGCCATCGACAATTTCTCTGTCCTTACTGGCGATGGTGAAAGCCTTGCGGCGCGTCGTCTGATCCTGAGCTATGGCGTCGCCGACCAGATGCCTGATGTTCCGGGCTACGCCGAAAGCTGGGGCACGTCCATCGTGCCATGCCCCTATTGCGACGGCTTTGAAGTCGCCGGCCAGCATTGGGGCCTCGTCTGGTCCAGCCCGCAGTCGCACAATCAGGTCAGGCTGTTCCACGATTGGACTGACAAGTTGACGCTCTTCGCCGATGGTCACGACATTCCGCCCGATATCCAGGCCGATCTGGCGCGCCGCAACATACCTCTCGTCGATGGCCGGATCGTCGAGATCGCCCATCACCAGGGCCATATCGCCACCGTCAATCTCGATACCGGCCGCAATGTCGCGGTCGACATCCTGTTCGCCAATCCGCGCAACAAGCCGTCCGCAAGCCTGCATGAAGCACTGGGCCTTGCCACCGTGGCTACGCCCGCCGGCATCGTCCTCAAGGTCGACGAACGCCGTCAAACCAGCACGCCTGGCATCTACGCCGCCGGCGACCTCACCACGCCCTTCTTGCCCTCGGTCACCCAGGCATCATCGCAGGGCGCGATGGCGGGTATCTTCGTCCAGCAGTCGATGGTGGTTTGAGAGCGCAGATTCCCTTCTCCGGTTGCCGCGTGCCATCGAATTGGAGTTGAGGAAGAGAACGATGTCGAAAGAACCAATGAACAGCTTCGCCGGAAAATGGGCTCTGATCACCGGGGCGTCGAGTGGCCTCGGCCTCGACTTCGCAGATCTCCTGGCTGCGCAGAAAGTCAATCTCGTATTGGCGGCCCGAAGGCGGGAGTCGATGGAAAAGCTTGCCGCCGATCTCCGCCGCAAATACGGGGTGGACGTGCTGGTCGAGGCGATCGATCTTGCCGCGCCGGGCGCCGCCAGCCACTTGAAAAGCAGTCTCGATGCGAGGTCGGTGACGATCGACATCTTGCTGAACAATGCCGGATACGGCTTGCACGGCGCTTTGTTGGACACGCCGGTCGAGCGCACGACAGACATGATCCAGCTCAACATCACGACGCTCACAGAGCTGACCTACCTGTTCGGCCGTGACATGGCCGCGCGGCGCTCTGGACATATCCTTCTCGTCGCCAGTCTCATGGCCTTCCAAGCCGTTCCCAGCTACGCGGCGTATGCGGCGACCAAGGCATATGTACTCGCCCTTGGCGAGGCCCTGCACGACGAACTCCGCTCGCATGGTGTGGTTGTTACCACTCTCTGCCCGGGGCACACCGCGACGGGCTTCGATGCGGCAGCCGGCGCAGCCACAACGGCCTTGCTGCGCCTCCTCACCATGAAGCCTCGTCCGGTCGCCGCGAGCGGTGTTCGGGCGCTTATGGAAGGAAAAGCCATGGTGATCGCCGGCCTCGCGAACAAGATGGCAGCCTTTTCAAATCGTCTGACGCCGCGATCAATGCAAAGGGCCACTTTGAAAAGAATAGTGGACGGTTAACTGCAGGGGCGCTGGCGTGCGGAGCTCATCGAACAAGCGGGGGCTCTGAAGGCTGACGATGTACACGGAGCTTCGATCCGGATCTGGTCGTTCCTCTCAAGGATCAGCGGAGAATGGATCGCTTCATCCCGTTCGCCCTCGCTGCTCGCTGGAGACGATGCGCGCTTTGGCATCGGACAGTTTAGAGAACAAGGATATGTCATGGCACAGCACAATGCCGATCGAGCCGCCGGCTGGAATGACCAAAGCGGGGAGCGCTGGGTCGCCCACCAGGCCCGGCTCGACGCCATAGCGGCCGTGTTCGGTCAGGCCGCGATCGAAGCCGCCGCGCCCGCGACGGGCGAGCGCGTGCTGGACGTCGGCTGCGGCGCGGGCGCGTCGAGTCTGGCTCTGGCCGCCCGCGTCGGCGCGGGGGGCCAAGTGCTGGGCGTGGACATATCCGAACCGCTGATCGCCCGAGCGCGCGCGCTCGCGCCACAGGATACGCCAACCCTGTTCTGCGTCGCCGACGCCAGCAGCGCCGAGCTGCCCGAGGGGGCGTTCGACATCCTGTTCTCGCGTTTCGGGGTGATGTTCTTCGACGATCCGACAGGCGCGTTCGCCCATATGCGCCGCGCGCTCAAGCCGGGCGGGCGGGTCGCTTTCGTCTGCTGGCGTGGCGCGGCCGAGAACGATTGGATGCGCCTGCCGATGGGCGCGATTAAGGGCATCGTCCCGGCGACCGCGCCGCCCGATCCCGAAACGCCCGGCCCGTTCTCGTTCGGCGACCGGGGGCGGGTGGCGCGCATCCTGACGGGGGCCGGCTTCAACGATATCGCTATCGCGCCCTTCGATGCTTCCGTCCCGTTTGGCGAGGGCGCGACGCGGGACGCGGCGATCGACGACGCGGTGAAGATGACGTTCGAGGTCGGCCCGCTGTCGCGCGCGCTTGTTGATCAGCCCGACGACATCCGCGCCCGCGCCTCGGCCGCGGTTCGTGCCGCCTTCGCGGACTGCCCCGGCGAGCGGTCGGTGATGATCGACGGCGCGACGTGGATCGTCACGGCGCGCAATCCCGCTTAAGCTGATAGCGATTAGCAGGGGGAGACGCCCCTCGCTGGCCTTGATGGCCGCTGCGCTGGCCGGGTGCAAGGATACCGTGGCGCAAAAAGCCGAACCGCCGCGGCCGGTTGTGGTTGCGACCGCGCATTTTGACGCCGAGACCCCGGAGCGGAGCACAGCAGCTTAATGAGTACACAGCCTAGTTCTCCCCTTTTTCCTATTGCGCCATGAAGATGGCTCGCCAGATCAACCGCCGCCGAATCTGGACGGATCATTATAGGCAGGAGGGTCGTCGTGGTCGGTCCGCCAACCACCCGGAGCGGAGTTGTCGCGATAGATCCGCACGCCTCCCGGAGCGACTTCGCTCGGAGTCACAGCTTGGCTGGGACGAACGAGAACCTGCCGCGACCTGGTATGATGTGCCCTTGTGGCGGCATTCGCAGAAGCACTGATCGCGAGCAAAAGACTTAGTGCGAGGACGAGTCCGTTTTTCCAGCACATTGTCCCTCCGTGTAAGGAATGGACCAACGACAACTACGCGGCGACACACTGCGAAGAACAGCTATTCGGCGCAAACCACTGACCTTGCAGTGGATTTCGAACAGATGCAAACAGAGAAGAAGAAAAAACTGGCGGAAGGGGTATCCATCATATTCGCCAAAAATTTACTAGCGGTATCAGCCAACTCGTGAAAATTATTCGCGTAATCAGAACTCGATACCCGCCTACCCACGACAGCCAGTGGCGCTTAGGAGGCGGCTGCGTCCTCCAAACCCACGGTACTTCCGGAAATTCCCAGGTTAGAATGCAGCAATGCGCGAAATGGTTTTGATAGTGGCGGTACTTGGGCTCGTCCCTGTCGGCGCGATCCTCGTGCTATTCGAGCTTTTGGCCGCGCGGCAGCGCAAGAAGCTGCCATGAAGGAGATGAAGTCCCACCTAGAAATGCTCCGCGTCCAAATCGCTGAATGCGAGCGCCTTCAGAAGGCTGAAAAGAGCCCAATTAAGCGGGATGTATTCGCGAGGTTGCTCGTGCGCTACAGGGCTATTGCTGCCGAGCTAGAACAAGCGATAGCAAAACTGCTACCGGCTCCCGACGCCTTACTAGGTCGCAAGTCGAAAGAGCCTTCCCCGGAAAAGGAACAAGAGTAAGGTCGCCTCGGTTGGTGGCCTTTTGACCTGCATGTGCAAGCTGTGGGCAGCACGGCAAAGCCGTACATCCGCTCGTTGCGTCCGGTATGCTGGCTACTTCGGCTAAAGCTGCGAGTGCAGAACTCGCAGTTGGTCCCCAATCACGTCCTCGACAAACGATTTATCGGTAGGCCATTCCCACTGCGTGCACCGACGCTGGAACTGGCGCCCTCAGAACGTCGCTTACGCTGCCTGAGCACAGTCAGCCATTCGCCCAAGGCAACCAAGCCCGGGGCCGTGACAGGATTCGTACACTGAACGTTGAGATTTGCGGACAGCAGACCTCGGTTAGTTGAGAGGTTCGCCTCGAATCTGCTTTGCGAAGGCAAGGTCGTCGTTGAGGCACCATTGCTCCACAACGCGTCCATCCTTGATTCGGAAGATCGACAGCTCATCGACCTGAACACGACGACCGCTGGCGGGCATACCCGCGAACGCACCGAGTGCCCGTAGAGTGATATCGAACGGCCACCCTGTCTTCATCTACGACGATGTCGTCAATGTGCTCGCGCCAGTCCGGAAAGCCGGAACGGAGCCGCTCGATTGCCCGTCGGATACCGTCGTGTCCGTCCCGGGATGGGGCTGGCCTCCACCCCTTCGGCATATGGGCGACGAAGCTTTCGGCATATACCTCGTGGATCGACCGGGTATCGCCCGTGCTCCAGATGTCGTGCAAGCGCTCGATCAGCACCCGCTTCTCCTGCCTTGTCATTGTCAGGCTCATTTTGGATGCCCGCGAGCTTACACCAACCGCCGAGGATCCGACAAAACAGCAACTGTCGTCATCTGTGTCCCGCTAACTTGTAACCTGCCATTTGGCGGGCTCACATCTTCGCGCGCGAGACCTCACGCCAAGGGGCCTTCACCGTATGCGTACGACTAAATTGCGGACATCGTGCACTTCTCAGTTGGGCAATCAGCGACGTAATTGCTCGTGAATAATCTAGGAGCCCGGGTCACGGAGCGGCACTGGTCGAGGTGTTTGGATCAATCCGGCCGCCGGAGCCGAACAACCACCCAGTCTCTAAGTGGAACGCAAACCTGCCCGGCGCCGGAAACTAGATTGCCGACACGCCTTCTCGACGAAACGAATGTGGGCCAGGACGTGTGCGTGTGGGCAGTCGCAAGCTGTTCTATTTTAAGCGTTCGGCCGCCGCAGTTAGCACTGGATAGCGGGCATAGAGCGTGTCGACGCGGTCCCGCCACATCGCCACGAACGCACCCGAGGTGAGACGATCGACCGACTTCCATTCGCGTTTGACCGCCGGCAGCGTGTTGCCCCAGATGGCGCGCTTGCACCACCGCTCGCCTTTTTCCGAGCCCTCCTGGGTTGCGCACATCGACTTCCAGGCAATCCGCTGCGGATGGCTGATGTGTTGGGCGGCTCCTTCCCAGCCCTGCTGGTGGATCAGGTAGAGATCGGAAAAGGTCGGCTTCTTGTGCGTCATTATTTCGAATAGCGCGGCCTCGCTGAGGAACTTGTAGGCGGCACCCATGGCGTTGTCACGAGGATTGAGGATGTCGCCCGATCCGTATTTGTTGAACTCAAACTTGCTAAGCTGGAATAGACCGATATAGGAGCCGGTGCGTTGCTTGGGATTGAAATCGGATTCGATTTTGGCGACCGCCTTCATGAAATTGGCATCGACACCGAACGCTTCGGCCGCGCGTTCGATCTCCTGGACGGGCGTTCCGAGCGGAATGTCGCTCAACGCCGACAAGGCGATCTTCGCGGGTTTCTCCGGCGGCGGAATTTCCGAGTAGACGTAGTACTTCAGATACGACGGTTTGCCTTCGCCCGGATTGGGCGGGGCCGCGGGCGGATGGTCCTGCTGTGGCATCGCCTCGTTTTCTGGCGGCGCCGCCTCGAGGCTGGCGACCTGCAACATTGGCCCTTGCGAACTGGCTACATCGGACGGCAGCACCGAGTCCGGCGCCGCGGCGCTGAATCCCGCCGCGACGATCGCATTAGCCGATGATCTTGTATCGAATTTCGCCTCGATGACCGGGGTCTGAAACGCTGCGCGGGCATTTGTCAGGACCATCGTCACATTCAGCGGGATGGCGCCGAATGCATCAGCAACTCTCGCATTCGGCGTTGCGACGCTCGGGCGCGATACCGCGATCTGATGAATCGTGGCAAGCGAAGTCGCGGTCAGCAGGCCGGCAATGCAGCTTGCTTGCCAAATCTTCAATGTCGCCAGCCGCGCGGCCGCGGTTCCCCCATTCATGTCCCCGACTTGGCACGCAGATTAAGGAGGCGGAGAGAAGACAATGGGGCACACCTGTGGCGCAGGTGCGGTCAGTTTCGGCCGCGTCGCCAAGATCGCCCAAATTGGAAGTTGCAGTCTTGCTGCGCCTCCTGCCGACGAACAGGACGGGCTCTGCCTAGCCACCGCCAGCAAGCAGGCCCCCTCAGGTCCGGACTGGATTCACGAAGTAAAGCACGACAGCTAGCGGATACTGGTCACCGGGGAGAACACCTTCAGCCTGTCGCGCGACGTTCAACGTGCTCAATACCCCCTTTGACTTGGCCTTTGCACCGCCGGCGGCAAACAGACCGCCTGCGGGACGGCCTATCGGCAGGGCAAAGCCGGTGATCACTTTCTTACGGCAGCGCCCCTCTCAGATCTGCGACACCAAAATCCGAGGTGGCTCGACCAGCGTTTTCGGCAGGTCCGACATTTCGAGCAAGGATCGCGCCGAGCACCAGCAGGAGCATCGCAACCGTCAGTCCGTTCAAGATTGCAACTGAGTATCGATTGAACCAATTGCGCATCATACATCACCCGTGCGCACCGCCCCCGCTGGAGCTTGCTCGTCGAGTCGTCAGGCGATTTGGTGGCGCGGCGGTGGCATGCCCCGAATTGCGCGGCTTGCTCTCCCCGCTGCGCCGATTTGCCTAAAGCTCCGGCTTAACCGTACAGCTTTCGGCCTCGCGCGCGCCTGCGCCGACGTGTTCGCTGTCCATAGGTCAACGCCGCGAAGGCGATGATCCCAATTGCGTCGACGAGAAGCGTATACGTCTCCACAGCCGTTCCTTCGTATGGGCGCGAAGTGTGTGCGCAGGCTAATCGAGTTCACTATCTCCCCTCGGTTCGCTTTGCGACACTGGGCGGCGCTTTGCCTTGCCGGCGGCCTTCGGGCGGACCGTTTTGCATTCCAGGACCGCGAGTGCGCGCCGTCTGTGCGTTGGCGTGCATCCAGTGACGGGAACTTTGGAGAGCGCGAGCAGTTGATCAGCAGTCCCCGACAAGCGGAGTTTCTCCCATGCGCGAGAAGCGCAGGCTGGCAGCGCCAGCGGCGTCCGCCCGCACCACCAAGGCATCGATTGAACCTCTGAGGACCGGTTATGCCTTAATCGTCGACGGTCATGTCAAGGCGACCTTCGCGGCGAAAGCGAGCGCCCTGGAAGCTGGCACACAGCTCAAGAACCGATTCCCTCGGCTTCAGGTCAAGATCTACGACGCCGAGAACAAGCTCAGCGAGACTGTTGAGATCGCCCGCGCTTGACGCGCCGATCGGCGGCCCGTTTGGAGTTGGCACCATGAGCGCCTCGAGCACAGGCGACCAACGAGCCATGACCATCTTGCGCGAATTGCGCGAGGCCGAGAAAGAGTTAGTCGGCAAAGCCGTCGTCTTGACTGACGGCAAGGCTGGCACAATCGATGGCGTCTTCCTCGATGACGAGCATGGGCTCCGCATCTCGATCGCGGGGCATGAGGGTCGATGGCCGATCTCAACGGTGAAGCAAATCGAGAGCTGATCACCCACGGCCTTGCAGCCTGCATCGATGACGGTAGGGCGTCGGGCCGAATTAGGCGCGGTGCCGAGCGGGCTGGCGTTATCGATTTAATCGGCCCACCGGAAGGCCGCCGTATAAGCTCGCCTGACCTGATCCGGAGATCAGCCTTTGCCGCCCATTCCGCTGATGTAGCCTGTCTTTGCGGCCACCGCGGCGAGCGGCAGGATCACCTACCCGGTGATATCAGCCATTCGACTATATCGGACGCAACTTTGGTCTGTCGGGACTTCCTAAGCAGACTGTCTCGTTTGTGTCCGGGTGGGAAAGTCTCGGCTTCGTCGCTCAACTGCCGGGCTTCTATAGCAAGCCGTACCTTCAGCGAGGACTTTGGTTTGAACCGGAGGCGCTTCATTGATCGGTCCCCATCCGTGAACCTGCCTCATCGATAAGAACTCGCCGCAGCGGAAAAAGGTTCATGAACGCCCTGTGAACGTTCATTGAACCTGAGCGATTTGACCGGCCCGCAAATTTCTTATCTTCGGCGCATGCGTATGGCGTACGAGCTCTGCCTGGCGACAGCCGGGAAACAGGTCCCATCTGGACCGGATTGGCTCCATGAAATCAAAGCGGATGGCTATCGCCTCCTGGTGATCCGGGATAGCGACCGCGTGCGCCTGATCTCGCGCAATGGCAGCGACTGGACGAGGTGCGCGGCCGCGCTAACGTCTTGGCTGTCGCAGGTTGGAGGAGCTGTGAGGAACTGCAAAGTACAGTTCTTGCGCAAATCATTGATTTTGCTGTGGAGTTCGAACGGCCACGAACAGCGGCGAACAATATACTGGCGGAAGGGGTGGGATTCGAACCCACGGTACCCTTGCGGGCACGCCGGTTTTCAAGACCGGTGCCTTAAACCACTCGGCCACCCTTCCAAGCCTGGAATTGCCGTCGCTTAACGCAGACGGTCGCGCAAGGCAACGCGAAGTTGGCGCCCTCGCCCGACGGCTGAGCCCTTCACCGGAATCGGGACCTGTCAGGCGAGCGTCAGCCTGATCCTCTAGCTTGGGCAGCATCGGTGACACCGCCCAGGGCGTTGCCGGTTGCGAGGCCCGGCTGGAGTCCCCTCCACGTCCGGGCCTTGTTTGTATCGGCAAACGAAAACGCGGCACCCGGGATGAGCGCCGCGTGAAGCTTTGGTCGCTGAGCTGGCGTCAATAACCGCAGGACGCGCAGCCCATCGCCACCGGGGCGTAATAGGAATAGCCGGGCGAAACCATCTCGACGCGCTGGCTGGTGGCGTATTGCGGCGGGATGCGCTCGTACTGGACGCTCGGGGGCGCGACCATCACGGTCTGCGGCACCATCACGGTGCGGTACTGCGCCGGCGTGCGGTGCGCGACCACGGAGCCCGGCGAAACCATCACGGTCTCATCGACGGTGCGATACTGCGGCGGCACGTATTGCTGCTGATAGCAGGTCGTACAGGGCGGCGGCGTGTAGCAATTGTAGCAGCCCGCGGAGGCGGCATTCGTCATCGAAATGGCGGCGACGGCAGTTGCGAAAACGACAGCGAGAGTACGAGACATTTTGGTGGCGCCCCAGTTGCCCGAAATGATTTGGATGCGAAGGTCGGCGCCCACCAATATACGCCGCTAAATCCAAAGCTGCCGAAGTTCGTCGAGGCATCCTTAACGCGACCGGCAGGGGTTTGCCGGTCGCTAACAACTCGTTGACCATCCGCATCCCACGGACGGAGCAGTGCTTACTTGCCGCGCCGCTTCACCTCGCGCACCGCGCCGCGCGCAGCGCTGGTGGTGAGTGCAGCATAAGCCTGCAGCGCGGTCGAGACGTTGCGCTTGCGGTTCGTCGGCTGCCAGGCGGCATCGCCCTTCGCCTCTTCCGCCGCACCGCGCTTGGCAAGCTCCTCGTCGGAGACCTCGAGCTTGATGCTGCGATTCGGAATGTCGATCGCGATCTTATCGCCATCGCGCACGAGGCCGATGTTGCCGCCTTCGGCGGCTTCCGGCGACAGATGCCCGATCGACAGGCCGGACGAGCCGCCGGAGAAGCGGCCGTCGGTGACGAGCGCGCAGGCTTTGCCGAGGCCCATCGATTTCAGGTAGCTCGTCGGATAGAGCATCTCCTGCATGCCGGGGCCGCCGCGCGGCCCCTCATAGCGCACGACCACGACCTCGCCGGCTACGACCTTGCCACCCAAAATGCCTTCAACCGCAGCGTCCTGGCTCTCGAACACGCGCGCGGGGCCGGAGAATTTCAGGATCGAGGCGTCGACGCCTGCGGTCTTCACGATGCAGCCGTCCTGCGCGAGATTGCCGTAGAGCACGGCGAGGCCGCCGTCCTTGCTGAAGGCGTGCGCGAGATCACGCACCACGCCCTTCTCGCGATCGGTGTCGAGCTCGTCGTAGCGGCGCTCCTGGCTGAAGGCGACCTGGGTCGGGATGCCGCCGGGCGAGGCGCGATAGAAGGTGCGCACCGCTTCGCTCTTCGAGCGCTTGACGTCCCAGCGCTCCAGCGCATCCGCCATCGTCGGCGCATGCACGGTCGACACCTTCGTGTCGATCAGGCCGGCGCGGTCGAGCTCGCCAAGAATGCCCATGATGCCGCCGGCACGGTGCACGTCCTCGACATGAACGTCGGCAACCGACGGCGCGACCTTGCAGAGCACGGGCACGCGGCGCGACAGGCGGTCGATGTCGCGCATGGTGAACTCGACCTGCCCTTCATGGGCAGCGGCGAGTAGATGCAGCACAGTGTTGGTCGAGCCGCCCATGGCGATGTCGAGCGTCATCGCGTTCTCGAACGCCTTGAAGTTTGCGATGTTGCGCGGCAGCACCGACGCATCATCCTGCTCGTAGTAGCGGCGGACGATATCGACGATGGTATGGCCGGCCTCGACGAACAGCCGCTTGCGGTCGGCATGCGTTGCGACCACCGAGCCGTTGCCGGGCAGTGCGAGGCCGAGCGCCTCGGTCAGGCAGTTCATCGAGTTGGCGGTGAACATGCCCGAGCAGGAGCCGCAGGTCGGGCACGCCGAGCGCTCGATCACCTTGACGTCGTCGTCGCTGACCTTGGAATCGGCCGCCGCAACCATGGCGTCGATCAGGTCGACGGCCTTGGTCTTGCCCTGCAGCTTGACCTTGCCGGCCTCCATCGGTCCGCCCGAGACGAACACGGCGGGAATGTTGAGACGCAGCGCCGCCATCAGCATGCCGGGCGTGATCTTGTCGCAATTGGAGATACAGACGAGGCCGTCGGCGCAATGCGCATTAGCCATGTACTCGACGCTGTCGGCGATCAGCTCGCGCGACGGCAGGCTGTAGAGCATGCCGTCGTGGCCCATCGCTATGCCGTCATCGACCGCGATGGTGTTGAACTCCTTGGCGATGCCGCCGGCCTGCTCGATCTCGCGCGCCACGAGCTGGCCGAGGTCCTTGAGGTGGACGTGGCCGGGGACGAACTGGGTGAAGGAGTTGACGACCGCGATGATCGGCTTGCCGAAGTCCGCATCCTTCATGCCCGTCGCGCGCCAGAGGCCGCGGGCGCCCGCCATGTTGCGGCCGTGGGTGGTGGTGCGGGAGCGATAGGCTGGCATGGCGGTTTCCGTCCTTGTTGGGTGGGCCGGGCGGGAAAATTTCCGAGCCGCCTCAGGCCTTTCCGGCCGGATAGCGCACGGGGCCACCGGGTGCAACGAGAACTTGCCCCGAATGAGGCTGGACCGGCCTTGCGCAGGCCTCCCCTGCTCCGTGCGCAGCCTCAAAGGCGAACGTCGCGAACGCATGATGAGGGGGAGCGTGCACGCCTGAGCGTCGGATCGCATCAGCAGCGCTGCACATGATGAGCCGCGAGCGCAACGGTATTTGCGTCCGTAGTGATCCGGATTGGAATCCCAGCCCGATCCCACGTACATCGCGCAGGTCGATCGGCGGCCACAAGGGCATCATCCTCTGATCGCGCACCAAGGGGCTTGGGGGCCATACGGGCGGGGATTTGAAGGCTGGGGCAAGGTTACGAGGTCCGGACTCCTAGGCACTCCGGACCTCGTGCTTTTCCCGATTGAACGCGACATCGCGCCGCCAGCTCGATGAGCCATGCGGCGCGAACTCGTTTTGGGCCGCGTTGCCAGCCGTCTTGCCCGTTTCAGTTCGGCACGTTCCGTGCGAGATCCTCGAGCCAAGCCGCAGCACTGGAATCCGATGGCGCACGCCAATCGCCGCGCGGCGACAACGAGCCGCCGGCCGAAACCTTCGGTCCGTTCGGCATGGCCGAGCGCTTGAACTGGCTGAAGGCAAAGAAGCGTCGCAGGAACACTTCCAACCAGCGTCGGATCTCCGCCAGATCATAGGCCCTGCGCCGATCGCTGGGGAAGGCCGGCGGCCATGCGCCCTCGGCGACGTCCTTCCACGCATGCAGCGCCAGGAAGGCGATCTTGGACGGCCGCATGCCGAAACGCAGTGTGTAGAACAGGTTGAAATCCTGCAGCTCGTAGGGGCCGACCGAAGCTTCCGTGCTCTGCGGTTTCTCGCCGGGCTTGACCGGAACCAGCTCGGGCGAGATCTCGGCCACGAGGATCGACGCAAGCGTCCGGTTCACGTCGGCGCTGAACTGCTTCGACGCGATCACCCAGCGGATCAGATGCTGGATCAGTGTCTTCGGCACGCCTGAATTGACGTTGTAATGTGCCATCTGGTCGCCGACGCCATAGGTGCACCAGCCGAGCGCGAGCTCGGAGAGATCGCCGGTGCCGATGACGATGCCGCCGTGATGGTTGGCGAGCCGGAACAGATAGTCCGTGCGCAGGCCCGCCTGCACGTTCTCGAAGGTGATGTCGTAGACCGCCTCGCCCTTGCCGAAGGGATGGCCGATGTCCTTCAGCATCTGCGTCGCCGCGGGGCGGATGTCGAGCTCCTGCGAGCTCGCCTGCAACGCCTTCATCAGCGCCAGCGCGTTGGTCTTGCTCTCGCTGCCGGTGGCAAAGCCCGGCAGGGTGTAGGCAAGGATGTTGCTGCGTGGCAGGCCGAGCAGGTCGACGGCCTTGGCGGCGACGATCAACGCGTGAGTGGAATCAAGACCGCCCGAGACGCCGATCACGACGCGCTTGGTGCCGGTCGCACGCATGCGCTGCACGAGGCCGGCGACCTGGATGTTGTAGGCCTCGTAGCAGTCCTGCTCGAGCAGGCTCTCGTCGCTCGGCACGAATGGAAAGCGCTCGACCTTGCGCAGGAAGCCGATGTCGGCGGCCGGCGGCTTCAAGGCGAAGGCGACCTTGCGGAAGCTGCCCTCGCGCTGCCTGCGGTTGTCGTCGAACGTGCCCATCAGCGATCGCTCCTGCCGCAGCAGATCGAGATCGATGTCAGCCATCGTGATTTGCCCGTCCTGACGGAAACGCTCGCCCTCGGCCAGCAGCACGCCGTTCTCGTAGATCGAGGTCTGGCCGTCCCAGGCGAGATCTGTCGTCGACTCGCCCGCGCCCGCGGCGGCGTAGACATACGCCGCAAGGCAGCGTGCCGAGGTGGATTGACACAGCAGCGCACGTGAGCGCGCCCGGCCGATCGTGATCGGGCTGCCCGACAGATTGATCAGCACGCTGGCGCCGGCGAGCGCGAGTTCGGAGGCCGGCGTCACCGGGATCCACATGTCCTCGCAGATCTCGACGCCGATGCTGAGGCCGGGAACGTCCTCGGCCGCGAACACGAGATCGACGCCAAGGGGCGCACGGAGCTGTCCGATCTTGATCGTCTCGCCGACGATGCCGGCGCCGGAGGCGAAATGCCGTCCCTCATAGAATTCGCGATAGGTCGGCAGGTAAGTCTTGGGCACGACGCCGAGGACGCTGCCGCGATGGATGACGACGGCGCAATTGTAGATGCGGGCACCGAAGCGCAGCGGCGCGCCGACGATCAGGACAGGCATCAGGGCCGCCGCCCCCTCGACGATCGCGGCAAGCCCGCGCTCGACCGCGTCGAGCAGCGGATCCTGCATGACGAGGTCTTCGATCGCATAGCCGCACAGGCACAACTCCGGAAAGACAGCGACCGCCACCGACTGCTTATGGCAAGCAGTCGCCGCCGCCAGGATGGCCTTCGCATTGGCCGAGGGATCGGCCACCTGGGAGGTGGTGACGCAGGCCGCCACGCGGGCAAATCCGTGGGCATAGATCGAGTGGAAGCTCATCCTAACCGCAGTACCTTCTGTTCACTGGCAACCTCAAGCAGTTGCGAACTCATTCTTAGCTGATCGACGCATGCGGGGGCAGGCAATTCGCCGACATGCATAGTGAATATGCAAACCGGCTGGATCAGGCGCTGCGCGCCAGGACGTCGGTCAAATCGTCGCGCAACCACTGTGCGATCCGAGGCCAGGCCTGAGCATGGGTCCGCGCCCCCATGAACAGGCCGAGGTGAGTGCTGGGCTCGGAGGCCGCCGCGACGAAGGCCGGCGGCGTTCCGAGAAGATGGGCAGTGGCCAGCGCCTGCCCAGCCGGCACGACGTCGTCGTCGAGCCCGGCCAGCAGGAAGGCCGGCGCCTTGACGTCCTTCAGGTGGATCTCGCGGCCGAGTGCGGTGAAGTTGCCGGCCGCGATCCGGTTCTCCCGGAAGACCCAGTTGACGATCTGAAGATAATAGGTGCCGGGCAGATTGAGTGTTTCGGCGTTCCAGTGGTCGAAGCGTTGAAGCAACGCCGCGCCTTCGTCGTCGGACAAGTCCATCTGCAACGCCGCCACGATATCGTCGCGGGTCGGCGCGTTCGACCAGACGCGGAGCATCTCCTCGCCGCTGACGTTGCCGCCGCCGCGCGCCACGATCTGGTCGTAGACCAGCTCCGGTGCGTTGCGGACGAGCCTGGACAGCGCCGAGTCGATCGAGAGGTCGACGGGCGCGCCGACCAGCACGAGCCGCCGCACCTTGGCGGGAAAGCGCGCCGCGTAGATCAGCGACAGCCAACCGCCCTGGCACAGGCCGATGAGATCGACCGGCCCGCCGATCTCATCGATGGCGACATTGAGATCGCCGAGATAGCTGTCGATCGAGAGATAGCGCATCTCAGGCGATGCCGAGCGCCAGTCCGTGAGATAGACCCGCTCGATGCCGCCGTTCTGAAGGGATTCCACGACACTGTGCCCCGGCGCGAAATCGGCGATCAGCGCCCGATGCAGCGCATAGGGCGCGCAGACCAGGGCCGGCTGACTGGATCGCGCCCCGCCGAAACGGCGCAGAAGCATGGTCGGAAGCTCCAGCGCGATGGTGTTTTGCGTCGTCCACGGCAGGCTGCTGTCGCCCTGCTCCACTGGTGTGCGCTCCAGCCACCAGAAGCAGGCGTCCATGGCGAGCCGTGCTGCCGCAAACGGCCAAAGCAGCGGATCGTCCGGGACATGCCCTGATCCGGTTGGCCGTTTGTGGGTCTTCTCCGCCACGACTATTTCACCATCGTCATAAGAACGCCTCGAGGCTGACGACGGAAATGCCGAGCTCGCGAAAACTCTGATGGGTCGCAGCCACCGAGCCGTCGAGATCGATGCCGCGGCAGGCATCCTCGATGACCGCAACCTGAAGGCCCGCCTTGCGGGCATCCTCCGCCGAAAAACGCACGCAGAAATCGAGCGCGAGACCGGCAATGAAGACCGTCTTCAGCTCGCGTTCTCGCAAATATCCGAGCAGACCGGTCGGCGTCCTGTGATCGTTCTCGAACAGCGCCGAATAGGAATCGATGCCGCGGCGAAATCCCTTGCGTACCACGAGGTTCGCCCGGGTGACGTCCAGATCGCGATGGAAAGCGGCGCCGGCCGTGCCCTGCACGCAATGGGAGGGCCACAGCACCTGTGTGCCATAGCCGAGCTCGATCGTCTGGAACGGCTGCCTGCCCGCATGGTTCGCCGCGAAGGATACGTGATCGTGCGGATGCCAGTCCTGGGTCAGCACGACATTGGCGAATTTTCGGGCGATGCGGTTGATCGCGGGGACGACCTTCTCGCCGCCGGGAACTGCGAGCGCCCCGCCGGTGCAGAAGTCGTTCTGCACGTCGATCACGAGCAGCACGTCGTGGTCGGAGATCTTCATCGGAGCCTCTCCCGTGCATCCGGCGCGCCAAGCACCGGCCCCTCCAATGTCGATCTTCCCTCGCCGGTTCGCAACCGCCTCCCCGGCCGCGCGGGGCGATGTCGCAGGATTTGTTCGTTCCTCTCGGGTGCAACGGTTTGGCCTCGCCAGTGTTGACTACCCGCGCCCGGCGGCGGATTCTCAAACCGTTCGCCAATTGCGGATCGAAGGACTGGAGGCAAAGGTTCCCGCAGCCGGCGAGGCCGCGGCAGCCGCATCGCCATGAGCATCGGCAAGACAGGACAGACGATTCTTCTCGCCGATATCGGCGGCACCAACGCGCGTTTCGCGCTGAGCCGGGGCGATCAGATCGGAGCGATCGACTATGTGAAAGTTGCCGACTTCCCGACGGTCCGGGAAGCGATCGGCGATGTTCTCGCGCGCTGGTCCAGTAGCGAGCAGCCCAAGAGGGCCGTGCTGGCCGTCGCAGGTCCCGTGACCAACAACCGCTGTGTCATGACCAACAGCCCGTGGGTCATCGACGGCAACGAGCTTCAGCCGGCACTCGGCTTCGACCGGGTGCATGTGCTCAACGATTTCGAGGTGGTGGCCTGGTCCCTGCCCGCCCTGCAACCCGCCGACCTGATCCCTCTTGGCGGCCAAGGTGGCCTCGCCGGAGAGCCGTTGCTGGTCATCGGGCCCGGGACCGGCTTTGGCGTCTCATGCCTGATCGAACGCCATGGCGCCCGGCTGGCGGTCGTCACCGAGGCCGGACATGCGACCCTGCCGGCGGAAAATGAGCGCGAGGAGCGCGTGATCGCATGCATGCGCCAGCGCTTTGGCCATGTCTCCATCGAGCGCGGCGCGCTATCCGGCTCGGGTCTGCAGAGCCTCTACGAGGCCCTCGCCGAGGTCGACGGCGCCCAGGCGCCGAAGCGCAACGCGGCTGAGATCACACAGGCGGCGCTTGACGGCAGTTGCAGTATCAGCCGCGGGACGCTGGAGATGTTTTGCGCCATCCTAGGCTCCGTCGCCGGCAATCTGGCGGTGACGTTCGGGGCCCGCGGCGGCGTCTATGTCGCCGGCGGTATCGCGCCGCGCTTTCCGGAGTTCCTTGCGGCTTCCGCGTTCCGGGCACGCTTCGAGGCCAAAGGACGCTTCCAGGACTATCTGCACAACATCCCGAGCTGGCTCGTCATAAAGTCCGATGCGAGCTTCGTCGGGCTCAAGATGTTTGCCGATCACAGCGCCGATTGACTTGCGCCATCACAGATAGTCGGGCCGGCGCAGCGCGTTGCCGGCAGTAATTCACAGATCATTAGCTCGAACGCCGCATTCCGCGCAGGATCGCACTTGCCTGTCTGTTTCCACTGGGAAACAATTCAACCGTGCGTGGCGTGTCGGATGGGGCGTAGCATGCGTAAACCAGACATCGGCTTCGACTATCACCGCTATCACCGCTTGCTGAGCGAAGCGGACGACGAGGACAAGCAGCTCGCCCTGATCGAGCTGTTGATCGAGGAAAAGGCCAGGGATCGGCTGGCCGCGCAACGCGCCTCGGACCGCGCCGCGATGACCGCGCAAACGATCGCCAACGTGCTGAGAACGGGCCGCAACTAGTTCTTGATGAACCATCGCCGCTCGCGGCGAGCAGGGGAATCGATTGCGATTTCGTTAAGGATCCCTCGCAATCCCCCATAAAACTTTTTGCCTTAGAAGTTCCCTCGCCTGATGCAATTCAGGGTCAATAAGGGGGGACTGAAGATGAGCATGATTTCACTGGCCGCGATGCCGGCTAGCGTCGAGACGCATTCCAGCGACTATCCTTTCAAGGCCATTATCCTGTTCTGCTGCGCCGGACTTCTGGCCTCCGTGAGCCTGATGGCGCACGGCATCGACATCGCCGCCGGCCTGATCTGACGAAACCTGCGAATTCGAGTGCAGCGGCCGCCCCTTTCGGGTGGCCGTTTTCGCGCTATGGCAGAAGGACTGACCTAATTGGCACCATTCATCGCGCCCTCCGGAAGCCCGTTCACCTGCGGTTCCCGACAACGCCGCGAGACGGCCATGAGTTGGGCGTGAATCGGTCCGCTTTTCTTCAAGTTCCAATGAGGAATTCGGGGGGCCGCGCCGCTGCGGCAGGATAGTCGGGCGCCGCGCCTTTCACCTACCCCAGGGCAAGGCTGCCCGGCTATTCGTCGCCCGCGCAGGTCGCGCGTGGTCAGTGCGAAGCGTTTGTGGATGTCTCCGGAAACAGCGAGTCGATCATGGCCTTGAGCTGGTCGATGGCGATCGGCTTGCGCAGGATCGGTTTGCGGCGGAGCAATGACGGCAGCAATTCCGGCCCGTAGCCCGTCGCGAACAGAAACGGCTTGCCGCGCCGCTCAATCAAATCGGCGACCGGGTCGACGTAGACGCCGAAGAGATTGATGTCGAGGATGGCGAAATCGTATTGCGCGGTCATGGCGAAGGCGCTGGCGTCCCGGACATTGTCCGCCTCCGCGACGACATGGTGGCCAAGCTCCTCCACCATGTCGGCGATCATCATCCGGATCAACGCCTCGTCTTCAACCAGGAAAACGGAGAGTCCGCCAGCCATGTCAACTCCGCAGCCAACACACAAAGCTAATCATAACCGAGGCTGCGGGAGGATTCACGAATTCGTGGCGCGCGGCGTTAACTCTGGCGCGCCCAATCCGATTCAAGTTGATCAATCCAGCCCGCGCTCATGGCTCAAGTGCACCATCTCCTGGATGAAGACTTCCTTCTGCTTGTCGTCGAGACTCGAATAGAGCGGTTCCGCGGCATCGGCGACATTGCGCTGGTCGGCGGCGCGGTCGATCAGGAATTGCGCCTCGTTGCGCATCTGCTCGATGATGTCGTCGGGCGGGTCCCGCTTGGCGCGCGCTATCCGCAGGTTGAGCCGCTCTGCACCATTGTGTCCCAGGTAGTGCATGGCGCTGGAGAAGCCGTACCAATGCTTCTCCTGCTCGGGCGTGAGGTTCAATTCAGTCTTGATCCGCTCGATATAAGAGTCGCTGTTGGCAACGATCTGCTCGGCGGTGAGCTGCGGCGCGCCGTTCTGGGTCAGGACCGTGACGTCCTTGTTGTCCTGCTTGTTGTCTTGTTTGTTGTCTTGGGGCGCGTTCTTGGCTTCCTTGGACGCCTTGGCCCCTTTGCCCGCCTTGGCGCTGCTCTTATCCTTGGCATCCTTGTCCTTGCCCGCACCCTGCTTGGCAGCGTCCTTGGCGGCAGGCGCCTGGTTGCCGTTGTTGTTGCCAACCCCAAGCACCCCGGTGAAAACGCCGACGACGCCGCCGATCGCGCCGCCCAGCACGCCGCCGACGGGACCGGCCGCCTTGTTGCCGGCGGCGGCGCCGTCCTGAACGCCCTTGACCAAACCTTGTGCATTCGCGACCGCGGCCGCACCGAGCAGCAATGCGAGCACGGACCCGAGCGCAAACCATCCTCGCAGGCGATGCCGCGCTGGCGGCGCCGGGTTGATCATTCTGGTCTCCATCGTCGCTCTGATTGCCTATTGAGGTGGGAGCCACCTGCCGGTTGCAACTCTATCGTTTTCGCCGCTTCGAGGTCCAGTCGCAGGCAATTGCTGTCTACGCACCGAAAAGTGTTTCGCGCGAAGCGGTTATGCAGGCTTATTCGGAACTGCGGCGTAATTGCGCATGGACCACTATCGAACGCCGTCGTCTGCAGTGTGCGTCGCAAAATCGACAGACACTGCCGCCGTCCGGACACAACGTTAGTTCTAGACAGCGACCCGTTCGGCTTTCTCGACAGACGCGAACAATCATGGTCTGATCGCGCTACCAACTTCCGCGCCTTGCGTGATGAACCACCGGGCGACGGATCAAAAAAGATCCAAGATAAGAAACTCGAACAAGAAGACCGAAGAGGAAACTCCAACAATAAATACCCAAGCGAGGAAACGAGATGTCACGGAAGAAACTGACGCGACGCCAATTTGTGGCTGCAACTGCGATGTCCTCCGCGGCGCTGATCACAGCGCCCTATGTGCGCGGCGCCTACGCCGCTGGCAAGCTCTCGATCGGCTTCTGGGACCACTGGGTGCCCGGCGCCAACAAGGCCTCCACCGACCTCGTCAACGAATGGGCCGCGAAGGAGAAGGTCGAGGTTTCCATCGACTACATCACCAGCAACAACAAGAAGATCGAGCTGACCGCCGCGGCCGAAGCCCAGGCCAAGTCCGGTCATGACATTCTCCAAATGCCGAGCTGGTGGCCGCAGGCCTATTCCGAGAATCTCGAGCCGCTCAACGACATCATGGAGCCGATCATCAAGCAGAATGGCGAGGTGAACGGCACCGTCAACTATCTCGGACGGTCAGGCGGCAAATGGCTCGCGGTGCCCGCGACACCCGGCAGCCAAATCAAAGGGCCCTGCTCCCGCATCGATCTGATGAAGAAGCACGCCGGCATCGACGTGCAGGAGATGTATCCGGCCGGCAGCCCGCCCAAGGCGGATAACTGGACAATGGAGACCTTCCTGAAGGCGGCCGAGGCCTGCCAGAAGGCCGGCTTTGCGTTCGGCATCGGCCTCGGCGAGACCACCGACAGCGTCGATACCGCGGGCGCGATCTTTCAGTCATTCGGCGCCGAGCTCGTCAACGCCAAGGGTGACATCACGGTGAAGACCGATCAGGTTCGCCAGGCGATGGAATTCTACAAGAAGCTGATCGCGGTCCTGCCGCCGGACGCACCGTCCTGGGACGACGCCTCCAACAACAAGTGGCTGATCTCCGGCCGCGGCGCAATGATCCTGAATCCGCCGAGCGCCTGGGCGGTTGCCAAGCGCGATGCGCCGCAGGTCGCCGAGCAGTGCTGGACGCACGGCTTCCCGGCCGGTCCGAAGGGCCGGTTCGCGCCATACCTGCCCTACTTCTGGGGCGTCTGGAGCTTCGGCAAGAACAAGGAGGCGGCCAAGAGCCTGCTCGTTCACCTGTCCTCGCCATCGTCGATCGAGAAGTTCGTTGCGGTGAGCGGCGGCTATGACCTGCCGGCCTACGCGAAGATGAGCACGTTGAAGACGTGGGCGGAAGAAGGGCCGCCGAAGGGAACGCTCTATCACTATCCGAATCCCTACAATCATCAGACGCTGTCGATCGCAGCGTCACCGGCGCCGCCCAAGATCGCGCAGCAGATCTACTTCCAGGCGACGCTGACCAAGATGGCGCTGCGTTTTGCGCGGGGCGAGACGTTGGAGCAGGCGCTCGCCTGGGCCGAGGGCGAGTGCGAAGGCTTCATGCGGAGCTGAGCCGGGATGTGCCAGGGCGGTTCACGCCACGCGCGTGAACCGCCCTCATCCCGTCCTCCGATCCGCATGATCGCGAAGCTCGCCATACGGCTGGCCTCGCGGTTGGACAGTTTACGAGAAAGCTGACCAAAGGAAGCTGACATGGCCGATGTCGTCGTTGAGCGAGGTCGCGTTGCCCGTGCGAAGGGCGCGCGCAAGGGATCGAGCCTGCGCAATACGCTAGGGCGAAAATCGACGGTCGCGTTCTTCCTGACGCTGCCGCTGATCCTCCTGATCGCGCTGCTCGTGCTCTACCCTGCCCTCTACTCGGTTCACCTGGCGACGCTGAACAAGGCGATGACGAAGTTCGTCGGCCTCAGCAACTTCACCTTCCTGTTCAAACGCGACACGTTCTGGATGGTGGTGGAGCAGTCCTGCATCTTCGCTATCACCGCCGTCGTCTTCAAGGCGCTGATCGGGTTCATCGTCGCGCATTTCGTCCACAACATTCCGGCCAAGGGTCAGCGCAAATGGCGCGGCATGCTGCTGGTGCCGTGGGTGATCCCCCCGGCGATGAGCACGCTCGCCTGGCTGTGGCTGTTCGATCCCTCTTACAGCGCCTTCAACTACACGCTTTCCTTCTTCGGCGTCGGCCCGATCCCCTGGCTCGGCGATACCTTCTGGGCGCGCTTCTCAGTCATCCTCGTCAACGTCTGGTACGGGGCGCCGTTCTTCATGATCATGTATCTCGCCGCGTTGAAATCCGTGCCCGACCAGCTCTACGAGGCCGCAGCGATCGACGGCGCCAACTGGTGGCAGCGGATCTGGTACGTCACGCTGCCGATGATGCGCAACATCATCGCCATCACCACGTTGTTTTCGCTGATCGTGACGTTCGCCAATTTCGACATCGTGCGCATCCTGACCTCCGGCGGCCCGCTGGATACGACGCATCTGTTCGCCACCTGGGCGTTCCAGGTCGGCATCCAGAGCAACGACATTCCCCTCGGCGCCTGCGTCTCGTTGTTCATGGTGCCGATCCTTGCCGTCGCAGCGATCTTCATCCTGCGCGATGTCTCCAAACGCGGGAACGAAGCCTGATGAGCACGCTCGCAATCGATAAGGCCGGACCGTCACGCAAGGTCAAATATGGCAGCATGAGCCGCGACCGCGCCTGGGCGCTGCGCTGGTCCTACTTCTTTCTCGTGCTGTTCGCGATCTTTTTCCTGACGCCGCCGGTCTACATGCTGATCACGTCGCTCAAGAGCAGTGCGGAAATATCGGCAGCGACCAACCCCTGGTGGGTGTTCCATCCGACGCTATCGAACTATGTCGAGCTCCTGACATCGAACCAGTTTTTGCGCTTCTTCTGGAATTCCTCGGTCGTGGCGATCGCGGTCGTGATCATCACGATGCTGATCAGCATCCCCGCCGCGTTCGCGCTGGCGCGGATGAAGTTCTGGGGCTCGGCGACGCTCGCCACGGGCGTCTTCCTCACCTACCTGATCCCGGACAGCCTCTTGTTCATTCCGCTGTTCAAGATGCTCGCGGTCTTTCAGGACTATACTGGCATCACGCTACTCAACAGATGGTATGTGCTGCTGTTCATCTATCCGACGCTGACGGTGCCGTTCTGCACCTGGATCATGATCGGCTATTTCGCATCGATCCCGAAGGAGCTGGATGAGGCCGCCCTCATCGACGGTGCCTCCTGGCTCCAGACCTTGACGCGGATCTTCATTCCGGTCGCCCTGCCCGGCCTGATCGCCGCGACCATCTTCGCCTTCACCGTCTCCTGGGCGCAGTTCCTCTATCCCCTGGTGTTCACGACCTCCGTAGACCAGTTCGTGTTGCCTGTTGGCATCACCACGACGTTGATCAAGGGCGACGTGTTCAACTGGGGTCAGATCATGACAGGCGCGCTGCTTGGCGCCGCGCCGCCATTGGTCATCTATGCCTTCCTGATGGACTACTACATTGCCGGCCTGACCGCCGGTGCGACAAAGGGTTGAAATCGAGAGGTTGAATTTTCATGGCTGACGTTTCTCTCCGTAAGGTCGTCAAGCGTTACGACGATGTTGAAGCCGTGCGCGGCATCGATCTCGAAATCACCGACCATGAGTTCATCGTGCTGGTGGGGCCATCGGGCTGCGGCAAGTCGACGACGCTGCGGATGATCGCAGGGCTGGAGGACATCAGCGACGGCGATATCCTGATCGGTGGCGACGTCGTCAACGACGTACCGCCGAAGGATCGCGACATCGCCATGGTGTTCCAGAACTACGCGCTTTATCCGCACATGACGGTCGCCGAGAACATGTCGTTCGGGCTGCGCCTGAAGCACTATCCCAAGGCCGAGATCAAGGAGCGGGTGACGGAGGCCGCGCGCCTTCTGGACATCACCGACCTGATCGACCGCAAGCCGAAGCAGCTATCCGGCGGCCAACGCCAGCGCGTGGCAATGGGGCGAGCCATCGTGCGCAACCCCAAGGTCTTCCTGTTCGACGAGCCGCTGTCCAACCTTGACGCCAAGCTGCGCGTGCAGATGCGGATCGAGATCAAGAAGGTGCATCAGAAGGTGCGCACCACGACCGTCTACGTCACCCATGACCAGGTCGAGGCGATGACGCTCGCCGATCGCGTCGTCGTCATGAACAAGGGACGCATCGAGCAGATCGGCACGCCGAACGAACTCTATCACAAGCCGGCGACCCGCTTCGTCGCCGGTTTCATCGGTTCGCCCGCGATGAACTTCGTTCCCTGCCGGCTGGAGGACGTCGGTGGCACGCTTCAGATCCGCCTGACCGACCGCATCGCCTTTGCGCTGCCGCCGGCCCGCGCCGCCCGCTACAACGCGCTGCCGCGCACCGAGAAGCTGCTGCTCGGCATCCGGCCCGAGCACTTGACCGAGTCGCACGCGCATCTGGAGCCGGGCGTCGAGACCTTCGACACCGTGCTCGATGTCACCGAGCCGATGGGCATGGAGACGCTGGTCTATTTCGGGCTCGACGGCACGCCCATCTGCGGCCGCGTCAATCCCAATGCCGGCGCCAAGGACGGGGCTCCCATGCGTTTGGCGATGGACCTCAACAACATGCACCTGCTAAACGAGGCGACCGGCGTCGTGTTGTGACGGCCGGACAAGAAACTCGCTCAGGCAGGAGACGATGGCGACCAACAAGAAGAAGATTTTCGTTACGCAAACCATGTCGCCGGGCGCCCGCGCCCTTCTCACCCAGCGGGACGACATCGAACTGGTCGAGTTTTCGAACCTGATCTCGGCCCGGGATTTCGAGGCGATGCTGAAGAGCCATGCGCCGGTCCACGGCGTGGCGCTCGGCGCCACCGCCTTCGGCGAGACCGAGCTCGAGGCCTCCAGGGACATGAAGGTGGTGACCCGTATCGGCGTCGGCTACGACGCGGTCGACGTGCCCGCCCTCTCCCGCCGCAAGGTGCCGCTGATGGTTGCGGGCACGGCGAACTCGCCGTCGGTTGCGGAAGCGGCGCTGTTCATGATGCTGACGCTCGCCAAGCGCGCGAACGAGCTGCACGCCTGCGTCAAGGACGGCAAATGGGCCGACCGGCTCGGCATGCTGCCGTTCGATCTCTACGGTAAGAACGTCCTGGTCGTCGGCTTCGGCCGTATCGGCTCCCGCACCGCCAAGCGTTGCCTGGCGATGGAGATGAACGTGCAGGTCTACGACCCCTATAAGCCGGCCACCGAGATCGAGGCCGCCGGTTGCGAGCCGGTCGCAGACCTCGACGCGGCCCTGCCCCAAGCCGACTTCGTCACCATCCATTGTCCGAAGACGCCGGAAACCGTCGGCCTGTTCGATGCGACGCGGATCGGCCGGATGAATCCGAGGGCCTATCTGATCAACACCGCGCGTGGCGGCATCGTGAAGGAGAAGGCACTGTACGATGCGCTCGTCTCGGGCAAGCTCGCGGGCGCCGGTATCGACGTGTTCGAGCAGGAGCCGCCGCCGGTCGCCAATGCGCTGTTCGCGCTGCCCAACGTCATCATGGCCCCGCACGTGGCCGGCGTCACCGTCGAGGCGGTGAACCGCATGAGCGAGCAGACCGCGCGCAACATCCTGAGTGTGCTGGACGGCGATCCGATCCGCCAGAACATCATTAATCAGGACGTGCTGGGCTAAGCCAAACCGACAGGCGGGCGGCACATCGCCCGCCTTCGGAATGCCAGAATGCGTCCCATTTTGGTGCAGATCGAGCCCCAACTCAGCCTTAATCAAACGGGCGTAATATGTTCCACCGCGGCCGGCAGTGGGACAGATGAACCGGCGGCGTCGAGCTGGAGGATGGACCGTGTCAGAAATCGACCCGACCGATCATGCGCTGGCGACCATCGCCAGTATTCTGGAGGACTCCGAGCCCGCCCCCGCACGCGAGGCCGAGCAGGCCGTCGATGATGAACATCCCGTCGCCGATGAACATCCGGTGGTCGACGAACAGCCGCTGGCACCTGAGCCCACTGATGCCGAGGGCTACAGCAAGGTCGGTCCCGGACCGATGGTCGCAATCCGTCTCAAATGGACGGTTCATCGCGGCGAGGACGGCCAGTTCTATGTGCACGAGACCATCGGCGAGCAGTCCGCGCCCGTGATCAGCGGTCCCATGACAAGCGAGGCCGCGGTGCGTTTCGTCGACGAGCACGAGGACGAGGCGCACCGGCGCTTCGAGGAGCTACGCAGCGAGATCGCCGGCCGCAGCTCGGTCGCCGAATTCGAGCGCAAAGGCGAGGCTTAGGCTCTCTAGCTCCGACCCAGGAAATCCCTCTTCACGAGCTCGACGCCTGCGTGTCGCAACAGGTCGTAGGCCGTCGTCACGTGAAAGAAGAACTGCGGCACGCTGAACGTCAACAGCAGCGTCCGTCCGGTGAAGGGCAGCTCGGCCCCGTTCTTCAGCCTGAAGGCGACGCTTCGTTCCGCCGCCGCGTCAATTTCGCCGCGCGGCAGGCTCTCGATGAATTCGATCGATGTCGCGATGCGCGCCTGAAGCCCGGCCATGTCGTGCTCCAGCGCCGGCAGGGCAACCGGCTCGCGCTGCGCCAGCAGAGCCGGGGCGACCACCGCGTGGCGGCAGGCTTCCCCGACCTGCTGCGCCAGGTCGTACATGTTTGGCGACAGCCGCATGCCGAGCAGCATCGCGGAATCGAACTTGCGAGCCTCCGCATGGGCTGCGCCCTTGTCGAGCAGCCCGGACAGGCTGCGCAGGTGAGGCACGAAGATGCCGACCGAGGCGTCATACATCGAGATCGTCACGTCCGGCTGCTCCTTGCCAATTCCATCTCGCCAGAGGCTGGCTTCTGGTTTAAATCCCACGCTTCAAGAGCTGCACAATGACAGCTCGCGCAGGGGTAGAAAAGACATGCTCGTTCGAATCTTGGCGGCCTTTGCCGTGGTGGTGCTGGCGAATTTCTCGGCGCAGGCGCAGCAGGCGCCCTCGCGGCTAGACGAGATCGTCAAGCGCGGCACCTTGCGGGTCGGCATGACCGGCGACTACAAGCCCTTCACCTATCTGGACAAGACGACCCAGCAATTCCGCGGCTTCGACGTCGACATGGCCGAGGCGCTGGGCAAGGCGCTCGGCGTCAAGGTCGAATTCGTGCAGACGGCCTGGCCGAAGCTGATGAAGGATTTCGAGGCCGATCAGTTCGACATCGCGATGGGCGGCGTCTCGGTGACACTCGACCGCCAGAAGAAGGGCTTCTTCTCCACGCCGATCATGCGCGAGGGCAAGACGCCGATCGCCCGCTGCGCCGATGTGGGCAAGTACCAGACGCTTTCCGACATCGACAAGAAGGGCACCCGCGTGATCGTCAATCCCGGCGGCACCAATGAGCGCTTCGCGCGCGCCAACATCAAGGACGCCGAGATCAACGTCTTCCCCGACAACACCGTGATCTTCGACGAGATCGCCAAGGGCAATGCCGACCTGATGATGACCGATGCATCCGAGACCCGGTATCAGCAGAAGCAGCACTCCGGGGTGCTCTGCGCGGTGCATCCGGACAAGCCGTTCGACTTCTCCGAGAAGGCCTACTGGCTCCAGCGCGACGTGGCGCTGAAGGCCTTCGTCGACCAGTGGCTGCACATCGCCATGGAGGACGGCAGCTACAAGAAGATCTACGCCGCCTGGTTCGACTAGCAGGACCATCGATCTGACGAGCCCGCGAGAAGCAATGCCAGGCAAGGGATCATGCGACACGTGATGATGCTCGCGACCGTACTCGCAATGGCCGGTGCGGACAGCGCGTTCGGAGAGACGAAGTTCACGCCAGCAACCGGCCCCGGTTGCAAGGACGAATCCAGTGACCAGTTCGGCCAGTGGACATGTCCCGGCCCGGCGGGCTACGCGATCCGCTTCGCCGACGAAGGCAACATCGTCTCGCTCACGATCGCGCCCAGGCGCTCACTCGAGAAGCGACAAGGGCCGTCGGCACAGTGGCGCGGCGCCGGCAAGGCCTTCGGTGACAAGGTGCAGTGGATCATGCGGGCCGGAATTCCCAAGGCCGCCGTGATCCGGACTTGGCACCGGCAAGGCGACGATGAGAGCGAAATCCAGGAGCTCTCCATATTCGCGATCAATCCTGAGAGCGCCTGCCTTTATGCGGCGATCGATAGCCATACCGACAAGGCGAATGAGACCGCGCTCGCTCGCGCAGAGCAAGCGGCGGACTCACGCTGTCCAGAGAAGTAGCTCGGATCGGCTGAGCTTTTGCCCCTATCCGCTCGTGATGGCTCATCGTCTCGGTGTAGTGCCGCCGTCCAAACTCCGGACCGACTTCGGTGGTATTGAACCGATATCCGCCGGAGGACGACTCATACGGAGACAGTGATCTAGATCACGCTTTAAGATCCAACCGAAGCGTAAGCATCGGTGCCGGGGGACCACCTGCTCAGGAGACGGAAATGAGGAAGCTGTTGGCCACGGCCGCATTGCTTTTGGCGAGCACGGCTGCGCAGGCGCAGTACACCATCGAATATGGCGGCCGTACCATCCGCATCGATCCCGACCGCGGCACGGTGTCGATCCCCGGCGTCTACGACAACACCGGACAGGGCAAGGCAAAGAAGGCCAAGAAGAACGAGGCGAAGCCGGATCAGCAGACGCCGCAGCAGGCCAAGGTTGATCCGCAGCCGCCGGCCGCAGCTCCGGCTCCCGCACCAGCCGTCGCGGCGCCGCCGCCGACCACCGCCAACAATGCGCCGGGCGACACCGCCGTGCTGCCGCAGCCCACGCCGCCCCCGGCACCTGCCCGGGTCGAACAGCAGGCTGCAACGCCACCGGCGACCGTCGTACCGCCCGCGTCCCCGGCGGCGCCCCCTGCGCCCGCCCCCGCTCAGGCCGCCGCGACCACGGCGGCGCCCGCAGCCGCGCCGGCGCGCGATCCCAATTCACCCCTCGGCGTCTGGCTCACCGAGGAGAAGGAAGGCAAGGTCCGCATCGAGCAATGCGGCAGCAATCTCTGCGGCTATTCGGTCGACGCCAAATCGAACCAGAACGGCGAGCAGGTGCTGATCAACATGAAGCCCGGCAAGGACCAGAAATGGTCCGGCCGCATCCTCGATCCCAACTCCGGCTCGACCTACGACTCCACGATCGCCATGCGCGGCACCGACCGCCTCCACGTGCAAGGCTGCGCCTTCGGCGGCATGTTCTGCGGCGGCCAAACCTGGACGCGCGTGAACTGAGGGGCGCCTGCGATCTAGGATACAGCCTCGATCACGTGCGCCTGGATTTTTGCCACCACCTCGCCTTCGGCGCCATGTGCATGTGGACGGCACAAAGGATGTGAGGTGACTCCTTCCGGGTCGGAGCCCCATCGCCCGTCGGGCGATGGGTCTCATGCGGACAACCCTGGTTCAGCTAGCCAACCGCTGCCGAGTACTCGGCGTCACTTACCGGCTCGAGCCAGGTCGAGTAGACGCCGTCGAGTGCTTCCTGCATGGCGATGTGGGTCATGCCGTTGGTCGGCGAAGCGCCGTGCCAGTGCACTTCCCCCGGCGGAATCCAGATGGTGTCGCCCGGACGAATCTCGCGGATCGGACCGCCCTTGGCCTGGATGCGGCCGACGCCCGAAATCACGTAGAGCGTCTGCCCGAGCGGATGGTGATGCCAGTTGGTGCGCGCACCGGGCTCGAACGAGACGCGCGAGCAGTTCAGCCGTGCCGGCGCGGGCGCCATGATCACGGGGTCCTGCAACACGGTGCCGGTGAAGTGTTCCTTGGGCGCGCGGCGGGTCGGCCGCGTGCCTGCGACGTGGATCTCCATGGGATGACCTCGTTTGGTTTGTCGTTACTTCTTGCTGGCCGCGTAGCGCGCCTTGGTCTCGGCGTTCATGGGATAGAGGCCGGGCAGCACGGCGCCGTTGTTCACCTCGTTGACGATCCAGGCCTCCATGCGTTCCTGCTCGACGCCCTCGGCGAGCACGTGATCGAGCATCGCCTGCGGGATCAGCACGCAGCCATCCTGGTCCGCAACCACGATGTCGTTCGGGAACACCGCGACGCCGCCGCAACCGATCGGCTCGCCCCAGCCGACGAACGTCAGGCCGGCGACGGACGGGGGCGCCGCGTAGCCGTCGCACCACACCGGCAGGTTGGTGCCAAGCACGCCCTCGACGTCGCGCACGACGCCGTCGGTGACGAGCGCCGTGACGCCGCGCTTGACCATACGGGCGCAGAGGATGTCGCCGAAGATGCCGGCGTCGGTGATACCCATGGCGTCGACCACGGCGATGCAGCCTTCCGGCATCGCCTCGATCGCGGTGCGGGTCGAGATCGGCGACGACCAGGACTCGGGCGTCGCCAGATCCTCGCGCGCGGGTACGAAGCGCAGCGTGAACGCCGGTCCCACCAGGCGCGGCAAACCGGGGCGCAGCGGCCGTGCACCGCGCATCCACACGTTGCGCAAGCCCTTCTTGAGCAGGACCGTGGTAATGGTGGCGGTGGTGATGCCGGCGAGGGTTTTGCGGGCTTCGGGGGATAGCGACATGGAAACAGACGAGCTCCGGATGGGCGGGAAAAGACGCCGCGCATCTTGCGAGGCGCGCGGCTCCCGTCAAGGGCCACGAACGACGCCCGCAGGGCTGTTATGCGACGCGATAACAAGGCTTTATCGGTTGCCCTTGCATTAATTTATTGGACTTGCGGGCGCATTTACGCAAAGCAGGGGTGACGCGGAACTCAAGGCTGAGACCGCGCATTTCCGGAAGCCGATTTCGACAGCGCGAATTCGACAGCTCATGGCCGCGACGCCTCCCCCGCCCCGCCTCCTGCCCAGTGGCGACAGCGCCGTCACGGTCGAGTTCAGCCGGACCATCGACGACGACGCCAACCAGCGCGTGCTGGCGCTCGACCGGGCGCTTGCCGCAGCAGGCATCGACGGCATCACCGAGTCGGTGCCAACCTATCGCTCTCTGCTGGTGCATTACGATCCCGGCAGGATCGGGTTCGACGCGCTGGGCGAAAAGCTGCTCGCGCTCGCCAGCCAGCCGTTGCCGCCGAGCGCGAAGACGCGCCGCTGGCGCATTCCGGTGGCCTATGGCGGCGAGCATGGCATCGATCTCGAAGATGTCGCAAAAGCGCTCAACACCACCCCCGATGACATCGTCGCCCGCCATGTCGCCGGCGACTACCGCGTCGCCATGATCGGTTTCACGCCGGGCTGGTCCTATCTCAGCGGCCTCGAGAAATCGCTGCACATGTCGCGGCGGCAGAATCCGCGGCTGCTCACGCCAGCCGGCACGATCTCGATCGGTGGCATCCAGACCGGCATCCAGTGCCTGGCCGGTCCCAGCGGCTGGCACCTTCTCGGCCGCACGCCGGTGCGCACCTATCAGCTCCACCGGAATCCAACCTTTCTCACCGAACCCGGTGATCGCGTGACGTTTTTTGCCATCGACCACAAGACCTTCGCGGAGCAGGACCGGGCTGCGGAAGCCGGCGAGCTGATTGCCGAGCAGGTGGCCTCATGAGCCGGCTCGTCGTCGCCAGCATCGGCCCTGCAAGCTCCGTCCAGGATGGCGGCCGCCCCGGCTCGCAGCGCTATGGCCTGACGCCGAGCGGCGCGATGGACCGGTTGGCGCTCGCTGCGGCCAATTGCCTGGTCGGCAACGAGCCGCTCGCGGCCGGTGTGGAGATCGGCCCGTTCGGCGCATCCTTCACGGCGCGTGACGGCGCCGTTCGCCTGGGCATCACCGGGGCGCCGCGCAACGCCGACATCGCCGGGCGCGCGGTGGCGCTCGACAGTTCCGTGACGTTGAAGGACGGCGAGACGCTGACGCTCGGCTTCGCCCGCGGCGGCGCGTTCAGCTATCTCGCGATCGAAGGCGGCGTCAAGGGCGAGCCGGTGTTCGGCAGCCTGGCGGTGAACGCGCGCGCGGGTCTCGGCAGCCCCTATCCGCGCCCGCTCCAGGCCGGCGACGAGTTCACGGTCGACGCAGCAAGTGGTGCGCCGGAGCTCCGGATCGAGCTGCCGAAGCCGGCCGAGGGTCCGATCCGTGTCGTGCTAGGCCCGCAGGACGACGAGTTCGACGAGGCCAACAAGGCGCTGTTCCTTGCGAGCGAGTGGAAGATATCGGCGACCTCCGACCGCATGGGCTACCGGCTCGAAGGCCCCGCGATCGAGCACCTGCACGGCCACAACATCGTCTCCGACGGCACCGTCAACGGCAGCATCCAAGTGCCCGGCAATGGCGCGCCGATCGCGCTGATGATGGACCGCGGCACCTCTGGCGGTTATCCGAAGATCGCAACCGTGATCACGGCCGATTTCGGTCGGCTGGCGCAGACCTCGGCGGGAACCGCGTTCCACTTCAGGCAGGTCAGCATGGCCGAGGCGCAGGACGAGGCACGCAAATTCGCGCAGCTCATTCGCAGCCTGCCCGACCGGCTACGTTCGGCGGACACGGTCGCGCTCAACATCGAGGCGCTCAGGGATGCTAACGTTGCCGGCTACGCTGTGAGCGCGGTCGATGCCGGGACGTGGCAGGTATCGGCGGAGCCGTAATCGACAAGAAGACCAAAAGGCGGAGAGCACCATGAAGACGATCGATCTCAATTGCGACCTCGGCGAAGGATTTGGCGCGTGGGAGATGGGCAACGACGCCGCCATGATCGAGCTTGCGAGCTCCGTGAACGTCGCCTGCGGCTTCCATGCCGGCGATCCCGACATCATGCGCAGGACGGTCGAGCTTGCGAAGGCGCGCGGCGTCTCGGTCGGCGCCCATCCCGGCTATCGCGACCTGCACGGTTTCGGCCGGCACCCGATCGCCGGCCTGAAGCCATCCGAGATCGAGAACCTCGTCGCCTACCAGATCGGCGCACTGCAGGCGATCGCCACTGCCGCCGGTCACAAGGTGACGCATGTGAAGGCGCATGGCGCGCTCTCGAACGTCGCCTGCGAGGACGACACGACGGCGAGGGCGATCGCCGCCGGCATCAAGGCGGTCGATCCCAGCCTGATCTTCGTCGTGCTCGCCAATTCGAAGCTGGTGAAGGCGGGCGAAGACGCCAACCTGCCGATGGTGCACGAAGTGTTCGCCGACCGCGCCTATGAGGATGACGGCAATCTGGTCTCGCGCAAGAAGCCCGGCGCGGTGCTGCACGACGCCAAGGCGATCGCCGATCGCGTGGTGCGCATGGTGCAGGACGGCGCGGTGGTCTCGGTGACCGGCAAGGTCATCAAGATGCGCACCGACACGGTCTGCATCCACGGCGATACGCCCGGCGCGGTCGAGATCGCGCGCGGCCTGCGTCAGGCCTTGAAGGCTGCGGGGATCGAGGTGGCGCCGTTCAAGCGGGCATCGTGAGGCAAGATTGTAGCGTGGGTTAGCAAAGCGTAACCCACCACCTTGTTCCGCGGGTATGGAGTTTGGTGGGTTATGCCTTCCGCCTTCGCTTGCGGAGCTACGGCGGACGTGGTCGGCTAACCCACCCTGCAGATCCGGCTCAGAACGGGTGCACCGAGAGCGTGCCAAAGACGATCGCAGCAATGACCGCAAAGGCGCTGTAGAGCGCAATGTGATGAACGCTCGCCCCGGTCCGCCGCGAGAGCGAGCGCGCGTAGAAGTGCAGCCTGGCCTCCGCCGACAGTTCGCGCATGGTCGATCTCCAACGCCCCATTTGCGCGATTATGAGGGATCACCCCTGCCCACACGCAAGACGAGCGCGGAAATAGCGATAAGACTTCTCTTCAAGGCGCCTTTGGCAGGATGAAATTCTCCTGGAGCGCGGGTTCCAAGGATGGCATTCGTTCAAGTCCGAACCAAATTGGAGCAGTTTCAGCTCCTAGTAGACATCCGCCTGGAACCTCCCCTTCTTCTTGAGCTCCGCGACGAAACTCACGGCCTCATCGGTCGAGCGCGCGCCGAACTGCGCGACGATGTCGACGAGTGCGCGTTCGACGTCCTTCGCCATGCGCTTGGCATCGCCGCAGATGTAGAGATGCGCGCCTTCGGCGAGCCACGTCCACACTTCGCGGCCGAGCTCGCGCATGCGGTCCTGCACGTAGAATTTCTTCTCGCCGTCGCGCGACCAGGCAAGAGACAGGCGGGTCAAAAGACCCGAGGTCTTCAAGGCGTTGAGCTCCTCCCTGTAGAAGAAATCGCAATCGCTGCGCTGATGGCCGAAGAACAGCCAGTTCTTGCCGGGCGCGCCGGTCGCCTTGCGGTCGAGCAGGAAGGCGCGGAACGGCGCGACGCCGGTGCCGGGACCGATCATGATCACCGGCGTCTTCGGATCCTGCGGCAGTCCGAAGCCATGCGCCTTCTGCACATAGACCTTGAGCTTCTCGCCTTCGTTGATGCGTTCGCCAAGGAAGGTCGAGGCGACGCCGAGGCGCTTGCGCTTGCCGATGACGTAGCGGACGGAATCGACCGTGAGCGACAGTTTTCCCGGCGTCGCGTTGTGCGAGGACGAGATCGAATAGAGTCGCGGCTGCAGCGGCTCCAGCGCTTCGACGAAGGCCTCCGGGTGCGGTCGCGTGCCGGAAAATTTCTGCAGCGCCGCCATGACGTCGAGGGTGGCGGCATCGCCATCGGGATCCTCGCCCTGCGCCAGCGCCCGCGCCTTCTCGCGCTGCGCGCCGCCGGTGATGAAGGAGATCAGCTCGAACAGCTTGTCGGGGGCCGGCGACAGCGAGACGTCCTCGATCAGCGCCTCGCGCAGCGTCTTGCCGTTGACCTTGGTGGTGTGGGACGCGCCGAGCAGCGCGATGATCTGGTCGACGAGACCGACATCGTTGCGCGCAAACACGCCAAAGCTGTCGCCGACGACATAGTCGAGGCCGCTCTCGGAGAGATCGAACTCGATGTGATAGGTCTCCTTCTCGGAGCCCTGCTTGTTGAGCAGCCGCCGCGACAGGAACGTCGCTTCGACCGGATTTTCGCGGGCGCGGCCAAGTTCAGCCTTCACCTCCGGCGCAGCCGGCGCGCTCGCGGCCGGAGCCGCCGCACCCGCGGCAGGCTTGACCGCCGGCGCCTTGTCGAGCTCCTCATAGAGCTGCTTCAACATCCGCGCCGTCTCCTTGCCGCCTGGGGCGCAAAGATTCAGGCGAGCCTCGCTCTTGTTCGCGATCGCATCGGAATAGTCGGCGCAGTTGTAGCCGCACTGGCCGCAATCCTGCTGCGCCATCGCCGCCATCATGCGGCGGCGCAGCGGCCTGCCCTCCGCGAGCTTCATGCGATCGGCGATCGCCATCGCCGGATCATGCCAGGGCGCCTCGCCGTCATCGCCATCGCCTTGCGGGGCGAGCACGGCCCCGTTCTCCGCGGGGGACAGCGGCGTCGAGCCGTCGAGCCCGAACATGCCCACGAGAAAGCCGTTCAGCCACAGCCGCTGGCCTTCACTGAAAGGCGCGTTGGGCGGGATGATCTCGAGTTTCGGTGGGACAGGCATCTGGGTCATGCAGTGACTTCCGCTTCAGCGAGTTTGCGCAGGGCTTCGCCGTCGTGGCGACGGGAGAACGTCAGGAAGGTCTCGTCGGGTGAGGCACGGTTGACGAGGTAGGCCCTCAGCAGGCCCTCGACGATTTTCGGGGCATCTTCGGCCTTCACGTCGCGAAACACCTCCTGTCCGATATCGGCGTCGGGGCCGAAGCCGCCGCCGGTGAAGAGGTGATAGCCCTCGACCGTATCCTCTTCCGTCGCGCCAGGCACCTTGGCCGCAATCAGGCCGATGTCGGAGATGTAGTGCTGGGCGCAGGAGTGATGGCAGCCGGTGAGATGTATGTTCAGCGGCGTGTCGAGGCTGATGCGCGCATCGCACCAGTCGCCGATCGCGGCCGCGTGACGCTTGGTGTCGGAAGCCGCGAACTTGCAGCCGGCATTGCCGGTGCAGGCGATCAGGCCGGCGCGGACGTTCGACACTTGCGTGGCGAGGCCGAGCTTCTCGACGGCCGCCGTCACCAGCGCGACGCTTTCGTCGCGCACGCCGGAGATCAGAAGATTCTGCCAGACGGTCAGGCGGATGTCGCCGTCGCCGAGGTCCTGGGCGATCTTGGCTAGCCCACGCATCTGCTCGCAGGCGAGCTTGCCGACCGGCAGCGCCACGCCGACCCAGTTCAGGCCAGCCTGCTTCTGCTTGTGCACGCCGATATGGGCCATGCGGTCGGTTGCAGGCCGCGGCGCAACCGCTTCCGCCGGCACGCGCGCGAATGGCTTCTTGAGCTGCTGCTCGACCAGCTTGAGAAACGCGTCATGACCCATCGCATCCAGCACGTATTTCAGCCGCGCCTTGGTGCGGTTGGTGCGGTCACCATGCTCGATGAAGATGCGCACGATGGCGTCGGCAACTGCGGTCGCGTCCTCGGGACGAACGACGATGCCCGAATATTTGGCAAAGTCCTTGTGCCCGGTGATCCCACCGAGGCCGAGGCGAAACCAGACGCCAGGCGCGACGCCGAACCCGTCCTTGACCTCGACCGCTGTGAACGCGATGTCATTGGTCTCCTCGAGTGCGGCGATCTTGCCGGCACCGTCGAAGGCGACATTGAACTTGCGCGGCAGGCCGTAGAGCGAGCGGTCGTTGAGTATGTGGTAGTGCCACTCGCGCGCATAGGGCCGCGTGTCGAGCAATTCCTGCGGATCGATGCCGGCGGTCGGCGTGCCCGTGACGTTGCGGATGTTGTCCGCGCCGGAGCCGCGCGAGCACAGGCCGATGTCCTGGATGCCCTCGATCAGGGCGACGGCGTTCTTCGGCTCGATCTCGCGGATCTGGAAGTTCGCGCGCGTCGTGACATGGGTGTAGCCGCCGCCATAGGCCTCGGCCAGATCCGCAAGTCCCGACATCTGCCAGTGCTTCAAGATCCCGTTGGGGATGCGTAGACGCGCCATGTAGGAGGTCTGCGCCGGCGCGACCCAGAAGATGCCGTAATAACGCCAGCGGAAATTGTCCGCCGGCGTTGGGTTTGCGTTGTTGCGCGCCTGATCCTTCAGCCGCTCATAACCGTCGAACGGATGCAGCTCGCGCTTGAACTTCTCCTGGTCGGTGAGCTTCTTGCCCGCCGCCGTGAGCTTGTCCTGAGCCCTGATCGCCGCGGCATCGGGACCGGTCGGCTCCGACGACGCGCCAGTTGCGGCGGCAGGCGCACCGCCGGCGGCGAAGGCGCGCCCGACACGCCCGACCTGGAGGCCGGACATGAAGCCTTCGAGATAGCGCTTCTGCTCGTCGGAAAAGTCGGCCGTGGGTGCTGTGTCGAGTTTCATGGGATGAACGAACCTACTCTGCTGCCTGGACCGCAACCTGCGCCACGTCGGCTGCCGGCTTTGCGGGCTTGTACGTTGCGTAGAGCGCAAGACCGGTGAAGACGAAACCGCCGACGAGATTGCCGAGCGTCACGGGAATCTGATTCCACAGCCACCAGTCCGAGAGGCTGACCTTGGCGCCGAGCAGCATGCCGGTCGGGATGACGAACATGTTGACGACGGCGTGCTCGAAGCCGAGCGCGAAGAACAGGAAGATCGGCAGCCACGTCGCCGCGATCTTGCCGACCGTCGAGGTCGAGGTCATCGCCATCACGACGCCGAGGCAAACCAGCCAGTTGCAGAGGATGGCCTTGACGAACACGGAGACCATGCCGGCCGTGCCGATCGCGGCATTGCCGATCGTCTTCGCCTCGGCCACCGCAACGATGCGCGCCGCGACACCGGCCACTTCGACCTTGCCCATGTTGGTGAGCGAGATCGCGATCAAGACTCCGAAGGCGAGACTGCCGAGCAGATTGGCGACGAAGACCCAGGACCAGTTGGCGATCACCGCGTTCCAGGTCGCCTTGCCCTCGAGGCGCGCGAGCGGAACGATGGCGAAGCTGCCGGTGACGAGCTCGAGCCCGAGCAGGACGATCATCACGAGGCTGACCGGAAAGATCAGCGCGCCGACGAGGGGCTGACCGGTCGTGAGGGCGCCGGTAAAGGCGAGCGTGGTGGCAGCCCCCAACAGTGCCCCCGAGATCGCGCCCCGGATCATGATGTCGCGCGGGGCGAGTGCCAGCTTCTTCAGGCTGGCATCGACCATCGAGGCCACGACGTCGGAGGGTTTTGCGTAATCCATATCGAAGCTCCAGCTTGCCGCGCACGGCGGCCGACAACGGGTTGAAACGGCGTTGATCGCTGGGAGCACGATTGCAGGCGCACGCGGCCTAACCGGAACCCTGGGCGATCCGATCAGCCTCGTTGCTGCGGAAATCCATCATGGATTTGGGGCCGCCGGCGCCCACGCCGGGCGGCTCACATCCTCCTATTCAAGGAGTGTGCCAACGCAGCAAATATCCAAAACTCGCGCGGATTCAGCTATTTAGATTTGTGTGCAGCGCATGAAGTGGATCAACATTCATGCCGCTTCGGGCAGCACTAGCTCAAAAATTAAGCTTCGAATCAAAATGCTTAATATTTGAGCAGCCCCTAGCGGGCGCGCCGGGCGACGTCGAACGAGGCGAGATAGCCGGCAACATCCCGGGGGTCGAAGGCGGGACCGGCAAACGCGCCGATCGCCCCGTCCGGCTCCTCCGCGGTACCCCTGTGCCCCACGGCGGCGTCATAGAGATCGGGCCGGAACACACCCATGGCCGCCACGAGCGCCTCCGGGTTCAGCGCAGCCTGGCCCCAACGCACCATCTGGGCATAGAGCCAGGCAGCCTGAGCCGGATCGGGCCGCCCTGCCCCTTCGCGCCCGACCAGGAGGTAGCGACCGCTTTCGCGCAGCGAACCGTCAACGGATATCTTGAGCCGCCCATCGAGGGTGCGCTGGATCACTTCGGCATCGACGCCGATACGCTCCGGCTGCGCCAGGATCCGCGCGGCCTCGATCCGGTTCTCCGAATGCTCGATGAACGCGGCTGCCTTGACGGCGGCGCGCACCAGAGCGGCAACCGTTTCGGTGTTCTTCTCGGCCCAGGCCTGGCGGACCGCCAGCACCTTCTCCGCGGCGCGCACGAGGATGTCGGAGACGAAATGCAGGATATGGCCGATGCCGAGATCGACCGCGACCGAGTTCCAGGGCGCCCCAACGCAGAATGCATCGACATGGCCGTTGGCGAGGCTGTCGACCATGTAGGGCGGCGGCAGCACCACCAGGCGCACATCTTCGTCAGGATCGACGCCGGCCGCCGCCATCCAGAACCGTAGCTGGTAATTGTGGGTCGAGAACGGAAAGGTCATGCCGAAGGTCAAGGGCTCGGCGCCCGCCTTGCGGCGCTTGGCGACCACCCGCGCCAGCGCCTTCGCCGTGGCAAGCGGATCGAAGCGGTCGCCGTCGATCTCCGCCATCAGCGCGGCGTGGAGCGCCGGCGAGACCGTGATCGCATTGCCGTTGATGCCGAGGTTGAAGGGGGCTGCGATCGGCACCTTGACGTGGCCGAGCCCGAGCGAGGACGCGATCGCGACCGGCGCGAGCAGATGCGCGGCGTCGAACAGGCCGATATTGAGCTTGTCGCGGACGTTGGACCAGGAGACCTCGCGCACCAGCTCGACCTCGAGCCCTTCGGCGGCGGCGAACCCCTTGTCGACGGCGACGATCAGCGCTGCGGCATCGACCAGCGGGATGAAGCCTATGCGGAGGGTAGCGGTCATTTCAGCATCTCCGACGCGGTGATGATCGACTGGGCGATCTCGCCGATCTTCTTCTTCTCGCGCATGGCGGTGGAGCGCAGCAGCACATAGGCCTCGTCCTCGGTAAGGCCCTTGACCTTCATCAGGATGCCCTTGGCACGCTCGATGATCTTGCGGTCCTCGAGCTGCGACTTGGTTCGCTCCAGCTCCTCTTGAAGTTTCGCAAACGCGTTGAAGCGGGACACGCAGAGATCGAGGATCGGCTTGATCCTCTCCTTCTTCAACCCATCGACGATGTAGGCGGACACGCCCGCCTCGACGGAGGCCTGGATCGAGGCCGAATCGCTCTGGTCGACGAACATGGCGATCGGCCGCCGCACGGCGCGGCTGACCTGGAACATCTGTTCCAAAACGTCGCGGCTGGGGTTTTCCAGATCGATCAGGATGATATCGGGATCGACGGCGTAGATGCGCGCGAGCAGGCTCTGCATCTCGCGGATATGGACGACCTCGGTGAAGCCCGCCTCCCGCAAGCCTTCCTCGAGGATCGCGGCCCGGATCGGGCTTTCGTCGACAATGACAATTTTTGGCGACTGTTCGGCGCTCATCGCTCAACTCACCCACCCCGCGACGCATCCATAGCACGCCGGAGCCTCATGCAAAGGGTTGAAATTGTGGGCAATTAGGACTAGCTGCAAGCGGTCAATCAGGCAGATTTAGGTATGGATCAGACGGCTGCGCCCAAGGTCAGCTTCGTGTCGCTCGGGTGCCCCAAGGCATTGGTGGATTCCGAGCGCATCATCACGCGGCTGCGCGCCGAGGGCTACGAGCTCGCGCGCAAGCACGACGGGGCAGACCTCGTCATCGTTAACACCTGTGGCTTCCTCGACAGCGCCAAGCAGGAATCGCTCTCGGCGATCGGCGAGGCCATGGCCGAGAACGGCAAGGTGATCGTGACCGGCTGCATGGGCGCAGAACCCGAGCAGATCGAGCAGGCCTATCCCGGCGTGCTGTCGATATCCGGCCCGCAGCAGTATGAGAGCGTGCTCGATGCCGTGCATCGCGCGCTGCCGCCGGCGCATAACCCGCATCTCGACCTGGTGCCGCCGCAGGGCATCAAGCTGACGCCGCGCCACTACGCCTATTTGAAGATCTCCGAAGGCTGCAACAACCGCTGCACCTTCTGCATCATTCCGAAGCTGCGCGGCGATCTCGTCTCGCGGCCGGCCAACGACGTGCTGCGCGAGGCCGAGCGGCTGGTCGGCGCCGGCGTCAAGGAGCTCCTGGTCATCTCGCAGGATACTTCGGCGTACGGCGTCGATCTGAAATATGCCGAGAGCCCGTGGAAGGATCGCGCGGTGCGCGCCAGATTCCTCGACCTTGCGCGCGAGCTCGGCGAGCTCGGCGCCTGGGTCCGGCTGCAATATGTCTACCCCTACCCGCATGTCGACGAGGTCATCGCGCTGATGACCGAGGGCAAGGTACTGCCCTATCTCGACATCCCCTTCCAGCATGCGAGCCCGGAGGTGCTGAAGGCGATGAAGCGGCCGGCAGCGCAGGACAAGACGCTGGCGCGGATCAAGCGCTGGCGCGAGGAATGCCCTGATCTCGCACTACGCTCGACCTTCATCGTCGGCTTCCCCGGCGAGACCGATTCCGATTTCGCTTATCTGCTCGACTGGCTCGATGAGGCCGAGATCGATCGCGTCGGCTGCTTCAAATACGAGCCGGTCGCGGGCGCGACCTCGAATGCGCTTCCCGGCGCCGTGCCGGATGAGGTGAAGCAGGAGCGCTACAACGCGCTGATGGCGCGGCAGCAGAAGATCTCCGCGCGCCGGCTGAAGCGCAAGGTCGGCACCCGCCAGCAGGTGATTATCGACGAGGTTGGCCCGACCGTTGCTAAGGGCCGCTCCAAGTCGGATGCACCGGAGATCGACGGTGCGGTCTATCTGTCGAGCCGCCGCCCCCTGCGCGTCGGCGAGATCGTCACCGCCAAGATCGAGCGTGCGGACGCATACGATCTGCACGGCAGCGTCGCGGGATTCTGATCTCGCTGCGTCAGATCAGCCATTTCGGCACCCAGCGTTCCGGCCGCGGTGCCCGGGCGAGATCCGCCTTTGCTCCAGACAGCTCCGCCGGCTCGCCGTCGATGGTCGGCCGCACATCGTATTCGAAGCTCGGCATGACGCGGCCGTCGGCATAGAGCTCGAAGCTCATCGCATACCACAACCCCAGCTCGGGCTGCTTCCGCCGCATCTCCTCGCGCAAGTCGCGCAGGAGAGATTCGATCGATGCAGCCTCCTCGAACGGCTGCGGGCCGCGCGACAGAACGCGCGCCTGATATTGCGCGCCGACGATCGCGATCTCGAACCGTGTCCTGTCGCAGGCGTTCTTGCTCTTCGGCAGGTGCGCCGCAAGCCGCCAGCCGAGCTCGGCCATCATCCGGTGATTGGCCCAATAGTCCTCGCGATCGCGGCTCCATTTCTCGACGAAGCCGCGGAAATCTGGCAGCTCCGAGGACGGCTCCGCAGGCGGGGCCGGCTGCTCGCCAGGCGAGCGTCCCGCCAGCCACCGCGCGAGCTCGATCGTCTGGCATTCGACTTCCTCGTCCGGCATCAGATCGTGCCAGGCGTTTTCAAACGCATGCGACGTCAGCCGCCCCAGCAGGCCGTCGAGTGTCGGCGCGAGAACTGCATAGTCGCCCTCCGAACCGAGTCCGACGATGGGCGGATTGTCCCGGTCGAGACCGGCGCCGTACCAGCCGCCGACGGCGGAGCCGTCCGGCAAGCGCATGAACAATGCGAACCTGTCGCGCAGCGGACTGCCATCGAAGATCGGTGCCTGATCGGAGAACTGACCTTGCAGCGAGAAGCAGCCGACGCTGCCCCAGGGGCGCCCCTTGAGCCAATTGGCGAAATCGAGCAGCAGTGGCGGCGCCTCGATGCCCGGCGGAAACGCGCCGCGAATGCTGTCGAGGTCGATCGGGTAAGGCGTATTGGGCAAAGCTAAAACTGTCTGGTTGGTCCCGCGCCCCTTTTGGTCTGATTCGTCGCGCCTCCGGTTCGAACCAAACGGAGTCTGTCGATCACAAACGCGCTAGGGGCCCGATGGTTTCTATGCGGGATGAGTGATCGATATCCGGCGCGGCCTGTGCGAAGCCGCGACCGGGCGGTCGCTTTTGCCGTTGGTCGCGCCGGTGCTCGGAACGGCACCGCCTTGACAAACCCTGCCATTCGGCTGTATGGCCGCGCCCCATGATCAATTCTCGGACCAACCGCCGCGCAGCTTTCCGTCGTCGCACCCGCGACGATGATGGGTTGCGCCATGTCCGACGACGCCGCTGAAGCACTGACATCAGCCGAGTTTTCGAGAAGGCCGCACCCGCAAAGTGCGGCCTTCTTGCTTTTCGCGCGCCTTTTTCACCCGCCTCCAGAGGAGTTCGACATGACCAACGCCACCCATCCGTATGACGCGCTGATGGACATCACCGCACGGCCCAAGGCCGTGTTCGTCCGCGGCGCGGGCTCTTACCTCTGGGACGACAGCCGCAAGCGCTATCTCGATTTCGTGCAGGGCTGGGCCGTCAACAGCCTCGGTCACTCGCCGCCCGTGATTGCCGAGGCGCTTGCCGCGCAGGCCAAGCGGCTCTTGACGCCGAGCCCGGCGTTCTACAACGAGCCGAGCCTCAAGCTCGCGCAGGCGCTGGTCGAAAACAGCGTCTTCGACCAGGTGTTCTTCGCCAATTCCGGCGCGGAGGCCAATGAGGGTGCGATCAAGCTCGCGCGCAAATATGGCAGCCTACACAAGGGCGGCGCCTTCGAGATCATCAGCTTCGAAGGCGGCTTTCACGGCCGCACGCTGGCGACGATGTCGGCATCGGGCAAGAAGGCTTTCGAGCCGCTGTTCGAACCGAAGGTCGCCGGTTTCAAGAAAGCGAGGCTGAACGACATCGCCTCCGTCGAGAGGCTGATCAACGACAACACCGTCGCCGTGATGCTGGAGCCGATCCAGGGCGAATCCGGCGTGTGGCCGGCGACCGATCAATTCCTGCAAGAGCTGCGCGCGCTCACCGCCGCGCATGGCCTGTTGCTGATCTTCGACGAGATCCAGACCGGCATGGGCCGGACCGGAAAGCTCTTCGACTACGAGCACGCCGCGATCGCGCCCGACATCATGACGCTCGGCAAGGGTATCGGCGGCGGCGTGCCGCTCGCGGCGCTGCTCGCGACCGAACGCGCGTCCTGTTTCGAGCATGGTGACCAGGGCGGCACGTTCAACGGCAACCCGATCATGTGCGCAGCCGGGCTCGCCGTGCTGGAGCAGGTCAGCAAGCCCGCCTTCCTGAAGTCGGTCGCGGACACTGGCCTCCTGCTCGAGAGCGAGTTGCAGAAGATCTCGGCCCGGCACGGCCTTGGCGGCGTGCGTGGCCGCGGCCTCCTGCTGGCGCTCGACCTCAAGCTGCCGATCGCGCCCGCGATCGTGGCACAGGCGTTCGAAGCAGGCGTGCTCCTGAATGCACCGCAGCTCGACGCACTGCGCTTCATGCCGGCGCTCAACGTCACGCGGCAGGAGATCGCCGAGATGATCGATTGCCTGGACGGGATCCTCACCAAGGCCGGCGCGGCACGGCGGGTGGCGTAGCTCTGCACACTCACGTCATTCCGGGGCGGTCTGCAGGACCGAACCCGGAATGACGGTTACCTACGGCTTCAAGATCGACGCGCCGGTCGTGGCCCGGCTTTCCAGATCGATATGCGCCTTCGCTGCATCCTTCAGCGCATAGGCATGGTTGATCGGCACGTGCAGCTTGCCGCTGATGACAGCGGCAAACAGGGTGTCGGCGCCTTCCAGCAGCTCCGAGCGCTTGCCGATGTAGTCGTTGAGCTTCGGCCGGGTCGCAAACAGCGAGCCGTGACTGTTGAGTTCGGCGATCGCGAAGGGAGGCACCGGGCCCGAAGCATTGCCGAACGAGACGAACATGCCGCGCGGCTTCAGGCAGGCGAGCGAGCCCGGGAATGTCGCCTTGCCGACGCCGTCATAGACGACGTCGCAGCCTTCGTTGCGGCTGATCTGCTTCACACGCGCGACGAAATCTTCTTCGTTGTAGAGGATGACGTGGTCGCAGCCATTCGCCGCCGCGAGCTCGGCCTTGGCGCGCGAGCCGACCGTGCCGATGACATGCGCCCCCATCGCCCGCGCCCATTGGCAGGCGAGCAGGCCGATGCCGCCGGCCGCGGCATGGATCAGCACGCGATGATGCTGCTCGACCTTGAAGGTCTTGTGCAGGAGATACCAGACCGTCAACCCCTTCAGCATCAGCACGGCGCCCTGCTCGTAGGTGATGTGATCGGGCAGCTTGACCAGCCGCTCCCAAGGCATATTCCGTTCGCCAGTATAGGCGCCGAGATTGTGGTAGTAGGCGACGCGATCGCCGGGATGGAAATGCGTCACGCCGGGTCCGACCGCGACGACCTCGCCTGCAGCCTCGTTGCCGGCGACGAAGGGAAGCTCCGGCGCCTTGTAGAGCCCGGTGCGATAATAGACGTCGATGAAGTTCAGCCCGACCGCGTGCTGGCGGATGCGCACCTCGCCGCGGTCCGGCGCCGGCACGTCGACGCTCTCATAGACCAGGGCCTCGGGACCTCCGACCTTGTGCACCCGGACGGCTTTGGTCATCACATGGCCTCCCTCGCTCCCCGCCCCGCTTCGCTCTACAAGCGAAAGGCATCGCGCCTGCGTTGTCAACTCGACGCCGGATAGAACGCCTACAGCGGCGATTGGCGGGCCTTCTTGCGGTTGCGCTTCGCCAGAACGTTGAAGAACTCCACCGCCGCCGAGAACGCAATTGCGAAATAGATGTAGCCGCGCGGAATGTGAAACTTGAATCCATCCGCCACCAGCGCGACGCCGATCAGCACCAGGAACGCAAGCGCCAGCATCTTGGTGGTCGGATGCTCTGCGACGAATCGCGCCACCGGCCCCGACGAGATGTACATGATCAGGCAGGCGATCACGACGGCCGCGATCATGATCTCGATATCCTGCGCCATGCCGATCGCGGTGATGATCGAGTCCAGCGAGAACACCATGTCGATGACGATGATCTGAGCGATCACCAAGAAGAAGGCGCTGCGGCCGGATCCATTCCCGTCGCCCGCCTCGTCGGCCTCGACCTCGCCGTGAATCTCGTGCGTGGCCTTGGCGATCAGGAACAGGCCGCCGCCGATCAGGATGATGTCGCGCCAGGAAAACGCACTGCCCTTCACGGTAAAAACCGGCTCGGTCAACCCGATCAACCAGACCAGCGCGCTCAGCAGGATGATGCGGAACACCAGCGCCAGCCCCAGACCGATCTGACGCGCGCGGTTGGCCTGCTTTTCCGGAATGCGCGAGACGATGACGGAGATGAAGATGACGTTGTCGATGCCGAGCACGATCTCGAGCGAGGTCAGCGTCAAGAGCGCGGCCCAGGCTTCGGGGCTGGTCAACAGATGCATCATGCGAATGATTTTACGAGCCGGATCAGTGCGTCGCTGAAGGTGATCCAGAGCGCGATCGCGCACAGCGCGACGGTGACGACGGGACCGACGCGGAAATCCATCTCCAGGGTGTAAAGCCCGAGCAGCGCCCAGAGCACGATCAGCGACATCGTCAGCCAGCGCAGCCGCACGACGCGGACCGGATGCAGCACGTGGAAGGGAATGAATGTCAGCACGACCAGCGCCGCGACCAGCAGCGTCGACGCTACCGGCGGCCAGTGCAGCAGGAACAGGTAGAACGCCGCCGCGTTCCACAGCGCCGGGAAGCCGCGGAAATGATTGTCGTCGGCCTTCATGCGCAGATCGGCAAAATAAAGCGCGCTGGTGACGATGATGGCGATCCCCAGCAGTGGCGCTGCGACCGGCAGCAACAGACCGCTGGCGACGATCGCGTAGGCCGGCACGAACACATAGGTCACGAAGTCGCACACGAGATCGAGCACGTCGCCCGACCAGTTCGGCTGCACGTTCTTGACGTCGAGCCTGCGCGCGATCGGGCCGTCGATCGCGTCGACGATCAGCGCGGCACCCAGCCACTGAAACATCGCCGCCCAGTGCTCGCGCACCGCCTCCAGCATCGCCAGCAGCGCCAGCGCGGCGCCACATGCGGTGAAGATGTGCACCGAGAAGGCCGCGGCGCGGATCACCGGCGTGGGCTTCAGGGAATCCTCCTGGCTGTCCATGGCTTCTGCTATCAGAATGAGACCGGTTTGCACATCCGCCATTGCGGCGTTCGGCCGCGCAATTCGGCACAAAATCAGGGAAAATTTGCGGGCTTGAATTTGCCGCGGGGCATGTCATTTCTCCTTCATGATAGATGCATCGGTCTCTTTTGACGCGGCCGTTATCGGCGGCGGACCGGCCGGATTGGCGGCGGCGATCGCGCTGGCGGAGGCCGGTGTGCGAACCGCGCTGGTGGCGCGGCGCGCGCCCTATGCCGACAACCGTACCACCGCGCTGCTCGGCGCCTCCGTCGATCTGCTGGAGAGGCTCGGCGTCTGGCCGCGCTGCAAGGACAAGGCCGCCTCGCTCGAGGTCATGCGTCTCATCGATGACACCGGCCGGTTGATCCGCGCGCCGGAGGTCCGGTTCTCCTGTCACGAAATCGGGCTCGAGGCCTTCGGCTACAACATCGACAACCGCTCGCTGATGCTGGCGCTGGAAGAACGCGCGGCCGAGCTGCTCCAGCTCGTCCGTTTCGACGATGAAGCCGAGAGCGTGGTCATCGAGGCCGACGATGTCGCAATCCGCACGGCGTCCGCACGGTTTTTGACGGCACGGCTCGTGGTGGGCGCCGACGGCCGACATTCGCTGTGCCGCGAGGCCGCCGGCATTGCAGTCACGCGGCGCGACCTGACCCAGACCGCGCTGACCTTCAACGTCGCCCATGCCCGGCCGCACCGGAGCGTCTCGACCGAGTTCCACACCCCGCACGGCCCTTGCGTGTTCGTGCCCCTGCCCGGCAACCGTTCCAGCATCGTCTGGGTTGCGGCTCCCGCCGAGGCCGAGCGGCTTCGCGCGCTGACCGACGAGGAGCTGTCCATAGCGATCGAGAAGCAGTCGCATTCCATTCTGGGACGCATGACGGTCGAGCCCGGCCGCAACCTATTCCCGCTGGCGATCGAGCGGCCGAAATCATTCGCCCGCGACCGCATCGCGCTGGTCGGCGAGGCCGCGCATGTGGTCCCCCCGATCGGCGCCCAGGGCCTCAACCTTGGCCTCAGAGATGCCGCCGACATCGCCAAGGTCACGGGTGAGGCGGTTGCGGCCGGCCGCGATCCCGGCGCGCCCGAGGCGCTGGCGCGCTACGACTGGGCGCGGCGGCCGGACATCCTGAGCCGGACTTTCATGATCGACATTGCGAACCGCTCCCTGCTCAACGATTTCCTGCCGCTCCAGCCGGTCCGCGCCATGGGCATGCACCTGCTCGGCGCCATCGGCCCGCTGCGGCGTTTCGCCATGCGCGAGGGACTGACCCCCACCTGGTGGCGCTAGCCACCCGCTCACGGAAACGCCAGTCGCCCGGTCTGGATGAACCACATCACGCTCGTCAGCGTAACCACGGAGGCGAAGGTCCCGAGCAGCACCGCGACGGATGCGGATTCGATCCAGGCATCGTTCTGGCGCGCGATGACGAACACGTTCAGCGCCGGCGGCAGCGAGGCCATCAGTACGGCAGTCGCGGCCCAGGGCTGCGCGAACGGACCGAACGCCAGCATCAGCGCAAACGAAGCGAGCGGATGGACCAGCAGCTTGACCGCGATCACGCCCGGCACCTCCCAGGGCACGCGATCGAACGGACGTAGCGCCACAGTCACGCCGAGCACGAACAGCGCGGTCGGGGCTGCGGCGTTCTGGAGGAAGGTGATGGTGCGATCGAGCGCCACCGGCAGCTCGATATGGAGCGCCGCGACAGCGGCGCCGAAGCAGGCCGACATGATCAGGGGGTTGAGCACGATCTGCTTCAGCACCACGCCGAAGGCGTGCACAAGCGAAGGATGATCGCGATCGGAGAGCTCGATCAGCAGCGGCACGATCGTGAACAGGAAGATGCTGTCGCAGCAGAAGATCAGCGCGGTCGGCGCTGCCGCCTTCGTCCCGAGCACCGCGAGCGCCAGCCCCGGCCCCATATAGCCGATATTGCCGTAACCTCCGGAGAGTCCGGCAAGCGTCGCCTCGCGCAGCGACAGTCGGCCGAGGATCTTCCCGACGCTGAGCGCAATGGTGAACGCCGCGATGGTCGACAGCGTGGTCGCAACCAGGAACGGCGGGTTGTTGAGCTCCGAGAACGGCGTCTTCGACATGATCGCGAAGAGCAGCGCCGGCAGCGACACGTAGAGCAGGAAGAAGTTCATCCAGGCTAGTCCCGATTCCGGCAGGGACTTAGCCTTGCCGCAGGCAAAACCAACGAAGATCAGGCCGAAATAAGGAAGGGCCAGATTGAGGATATCGACCATTGATGAAGTGTTTTCTGAAGGCTTGGGGGCTATCTGCCCATTACCGGTGGGTTAATTCCGAATCTGGGCACTAGCATCGGCCACAATCCTGGTCTATCGACGGGGAATGATTAAAGCTCGGACTGCCAAGTTCCAGATCGGACAGGTCGTTCGCCACCGGATCTTCTCGTTCCGGGGCGTGATCTTTGATATCGATCCGGAATTCAACAACACCGAGGAGTGGTGGCTGTCGATCCCTGAGGAGGTGCGGCCCAGTAAGGACCAGCCGTTCTATCACCTGCTCGCGGAGAACGCTGAGTCGGAGTACGTCGCCTACGTCTCGGAGCAGAACTTGCTGCCGGATAACTCTGGCGAGCCGATCCGCCATTCCCAGGTGGCCGAAATCTTCATCAAGGACAAGACCGGCGGCTACCGCCCGCGCAATCCGTCGCTGAACTGAACTTCGCTCCGCACGCGGACCAGCAAAAAAGGCGCTCGAACCGAGCGCCTTTTTCATGTCCAGGCTTGAGCGGCCTGCTTACTTCTGCCCAGCCGGAGCCGCGCCGGAGGCCGCGCCCTGCTGCTCGAGCTTCTTGCGCTGCTCTTCAGCCTTCTTCTGCAGCTCTTCCTGAAGCTTCTTCTGGGTTTCCTCGAACTGCTTCGGGTCGGTCGGCGGGCCGTCATAGGCCTTGGCGAACTCGCCGGCCAGCGGCAGCGGCAGCGTCAGCGGCGCGCCGTTGGCGTTGATTGCCTGCACCACGAGGTTCTGCCCCTTCTTCATGTTGTTGATGAGGTCCGGGGTCGCCTCGTAGTCCGACATGCAGCCATTGGCGAAGCAGATCACGTACGGGCTCTGCAGCGGCGGATTGTTGTCCACGATGATGCGGGTGCCATGGACGAGCTGCATGCCGAGCGGCAGCGTCACGCGAAGGATCTTCTTGGGCTCGCCTTCGGGCTCGATGATCACGGCGGCGATGACCGGCTGGCCCGACTCGATGCGGCCGTCCTTGCCGGTGAAGCACACCTGCTTGGCGTTGGCGTCCTGGCCCTTGAGGCAGAATTTGGTCCACGGCGCGTAGATGAGCTGAATCTGCTGATCCGCCGGTTGGCCGTTCGGCTGGGCTGGAGCGCCCTGAGCTGGGGCCTGCTGGGCCTGAGGAGTTTGAGCCGGCGCGGGCGCCTTGGGGGCGGCCTTCGGCGCGGCTTTCGGCGCTGCCTTGGGTGCCGGCGCTGGAGCCTGGGCTTCTGCGGCGAACGGAACGACCAATGCCGTCGCCGTCAACAGGGCGAGAAGTCGCCCGCGCGGCCGGACGGACGCGGCCAAATAGCGGAAATTCATTGCGGAAAACCCTTTCTGAACGGGAATGGCCCGAGCCGCTCCGAAACACCGAACCAAGCCGCCTTGGGCGCGGCTGTCTCCCCGTCAATAGAGGCGGAAAAGTGACGGGTCCGGCGCTCTTGCGCGATTGCCCGCCTTCTTAACGTGGCGGACGAAAAGATCAATGCCGACAACTCTCTTTGACCGCGACAGCACGTGCGCTCCCGGGGAAAATCGCTGTGTTAGGATTCATATCCGCCGGTTCTCGAATCAACGTGTGCCGATGTTCATGTTCCCGCGCCTTCTCGAGGGGCTTGTCGAGGTCCTTGTCGGGGTCCTTGGCGCCCGGCTTCGCGGCCTCGCCCTTCTCCTCGCCATCATGTTGCCGACGGCCGCGGCGCGGGCCGAAGAAGCCCACGCCATCGCCATGCACGGCAAGCCGGCACTGCCGGCCGACTTCACCCACATGCCCTACACCAACCCCGACGCACCCAAGGGCGGCCGGCTGACCTGGGACCTTCTGGGTACCTTCGACAGCCTCAATCCCCTCATCGTGAAGGGATTGGCGGTGCAGCAGGTCCGGAACTACGTGATCGAGAGTCTTTTGGCGCGCGGCAACGACGAGCCGTTCACACTCTATGGCCTCCTGGCCAGGACGGTCGAAACCGACGACGAGCGGACCTACGTCACTTTCCGCCTCGATCCTCGCGCGCGGTTCTCCGACGGCAAGCCGGTGCTCGCCGAGGACGTCGAGTTCTCCTGGCAGCTCCTGCGCGATCACGGCCGACCGAACCACCGCCATTACTATGCGAAAGTAGCAAAGGCCGAAGTGCTCGATCCCCTCACGATCCGCTTCGATCTGGCCGGCGCCAATGACCGGGAGTTGCCGCTGATCCTCGGCCTGATGCCGATCCTGCCCAAGCATGCGGTCGACGTCGCGACCTTCGAGGAGACGACGATGGTAGGCCCGATCGGCTCGGGCCCGTACCGGGTCACGGCGGTGAAGCCCGGCACCAGCGTGACGCTGACCCGCAACCCCGACTATTGGGGCCGCGACCTGCCGGTCAATCGCGGCCTCTACAATTTCGACGAGATCAGGCTCGACTACTACCGCGAGGCCAACGGCCAGTTCGAAGCCTTCAAGCGCGGCCTCTATGACTTCCGCGTCGAGAACGAGCCGTTGCGCTGGCACGACGGCTACGATTTCCCTGCAGCCAAGACCGGCGAGGTGATCCGCGACACCATCAAGCCGGGCGTGCCACAGCCGTCGGAATTCCTGGTGTTCAACACCCGGCGTCCGATCTTCGCCGACATCCGCGTGCGCCAGGCGCTGACGCTGCTGTTCGACTTCGAGCTGGTCAATCGCAACTACTTCTTCGGGCTCTACTCGCGCGTCGCCGGCTATTTCGCCGGTTCGGACCTCTCCGCCTACGCCCGTCCTGCGGATGCACGCGAGCGCGAGCTGCTCCAACCGTTCGCTGCGCAAATTCCAGCCGACATCATGGATGGCAGCTACCGCCTGCCCGTCACCGACGGCTCGGGGCGCGATCGCACGACGCTGCGCGCGGCGCTCAAGCTTCTGTCGGAGGCCGGCTACGATCTCAACGGAACCGTGCTGCGCAACCGCAAGACCAAGGCTCCCTTCACCTTCGAGATCCTGGTCACGACGCGCGACCAGGAGCGCATCGCGCTTGCCTTCCAGCGCGACCTGAAGCGCGCCGGCATCGAGCCGACCGTGCGATCGGTCGATCCCGTGCAGTTCGACCAGCGCCGGCTCGCTTTCGAGTTCGACATGATCCAGAACCGCTGGGATCAGTCGCTGTCGCCCGGCAACGAGCAATATTTCTATTGGGGCAGCGCCGCTGCCGACAATCCGGGCACCCGCAACTACATGGGCGCCAAGGATCCGGCCGTCGACGCCATGATCGCAGCCCTACTGGAGGCCCGCGAACATACGGCCTTCGTGTCGGCAGTGCGGGCGCTCGACCGCACCCTGATCGCAGGCTTCTACACAATCCCCCTCTTTAACGTATCGGAGCAATGGATCGCGCGCTGGAATCGGATAGAACGGCCATCGGCTACCGCGCTGTCCGGCTATTTGCCGGAGACCTGGTGGTCCAAGGGGCAGCCGCAAGCGAAATGACGAATCAGCCAGCCGCATCGCCGACGCTCGACACGCTGTTTCAGCGCACGCTGTCTCGCCAGCCGCACGCGCCGGCACTGCTCGACCCCATCAACAAGGCGCGCGTGACCGGCCACGAGCCGAGGCGGCTGACCTACGCCGAGGCGGATCTCGCCATCGACGCGCTGTCGGCGCACTTCGTCGAATCCGGCCTGCCGGCCAATTCCGTCATCGCGATCCAGTTGCCGAACACGGTCGAGTTCGTGCTCACGGTGCTCGCCGCCCATCGCGCCGGCCTCGTCGTTGCCGTGCTGCCGCTGCTCTGGCGTCATGCGGAGCTGACCGCCGCGCTCAACCGCACTGCGGCACGCGCAATCGTCACCATGAGCAAGGTCGACGGCGTGATCTATTCCGACCTCGCCATGCATGCCGCAGCGGAAGCGTTTTCGATCCGCCATGTCTTCGGTTTCGGCACCGACCTGCCCGAAGGCATGGCCCCGCTCGACGAGGTGCTGGCGCGCCCGCCCGGCACTACGCGCCGCGTCATCCAGGATGGCCGCAAGGCGGCGATGATCTCTTTCGATGTTACGGCGGAGGGCTTTCGCCCGGTGCCGCGACCGCATTTCAGCCTGATCGCCGGTGGCCTTGCGATGTCGCTGGAGGCCGACGTCAAGCAGGGCGCGACCGTGATGGCGGCGTTCACGCCGATGTCGTTCGCCGGCCTCGCCTCCTCGCTCGCGGTGTGGCTGCTCTCCGGCGGCACGCTGGCGCTGCATCATCCCTTCGAGAGCGAGGTGCTGGAGCAGCAAATCAACGAGCACGATTGCGACGTGCTGATCGCGCCGGCTCAACTCGCGCTTAGGCTTGGCGATTCCGATCTCGCGGCGCGGATGCCGAGCTTACGCAACGTCATCGGCCTGTGGCGCGCGCCGGAGCAGGTAGCGGCGAGCGATGCCTGGATCGCGCCGCATGCGCCGCTCACCGACGTCTATCTGTTCGGCGAGGCCGGGCTGTTCGGCGTCCGGCGCGGCGAGGACGGCATGCCGGTGGCGGTGATGCCGGGTCCCCATGGCGCGCCGCGCGAGCAGTCGGGCTCCTCCATCGCCGGCGAGATCCTGCTCACGCCGAAGGGAACGTTGGGCCTGCGCGGAGCGATGGTCCCGATCGCGGCCTACGCCCCGCCGCAGCCGGTCGGCGAGGCCCTGACGGCGCAGCCGCCGCGGGACTATGTCGACACCGGCTACGCCGCGCGGATCGACAGGGCAAACGGCGCGATCTGCATCACCGCACCCCCGTCCGGCATCATGGCGGTCGGCGGCTACCGCTTCCTCTCCAACGACCTGCAGGAATGGGCCCGGCGGCTCGGCCAGGGCGCGCTGTTGACTGCGCTGCCCGACCGGCTCTCCGGACACCGGCTGGCGGGTCGCGCCCAGGATAACACCCGCGCCCGCGAGGCGCTCAGCGAACTCGGGCTTAACCCTCTGATGGTTGAGGCTTTTCGCGATCGTTCCGGCCCGGTTTGATCGCACTTTCGGCTGATATGTTGACGCGGCATTAAGGCGACCAAACTAGATTGCGCAGCAGTATTGCGTGATCAGAGTTTGCGATGTCCCAGGCGGGCCCGATCCTGTTTGTGTCCAACGCCGAGCGGCCGGCCTTCATTGCGGCGCTGGACGAGGGCCGCCTCTTCCCCATTGTCGACAGCGACTGGGCGAGTGCTGCGCGCGCCGTCGAGCAGATGCAGCCTGCTGCGGTTCTTGCCGCCATGTCAGGCGGACACGAGCCGCACATCGCGCCGTTCGCCAGGAAAATCGCCGACCAGCCACTCTACATTCCGTTCGTCGCACTGGACGCGCCGGGCACTCTCCCCCACAACGCCCTGCCCTTCGCCACGAGCGGCGGCAATCCAGACCGCCTGATCGCGCGGCTGCGCGCCGGGCTGCGCGTACGCACACTGCACGCGACCGTGCTGCGCCGGCTGCCAGAGGTGACGACGAAGGTCTCGGTCCCAGAGGCAGATCCTGCGCGCGATGCCACGGTGCTTCTGATCGGCCGCGGCGCCGCCTATCCCGCGCTCTCGGTCGCGCTCGGCGAACGCGTGGGCGTGATCGGGGCGCTGTCGATCGAAGCCGCCGCAAAGCATCTCAACACCCGCGACATCGACGGCGTCGTGCTCGCCGAAGGTTTCACTGCGCGCGTCACTGACGCCTTCCTCACAGTGCTTGCGGAAGATACCCGCTTCCGCAACCTGCCCGTCGTTGTTACCGCGCACCAGCTCGCGCAGAGCTACGACCTGCCCAATCTCGAGGTCATCTCGGGTGAACCCACCAGGATCGCGGCCAACGCGCTGCCGCTGATCCGCCAGCACGCGATGGAGGCACAACTTGGCCGCACGCTGCGTTCGATCGATGCCGGCGGCTGGCTCGATCCGCGCAGTGGCCTGCTGACGGTCGAAGCCTTCGCCCGCGACTTTTCCAAAGCGGTCGAGCAGACGCTCGCCCGCGGCGGTGGTCTCTCGGTTGCGCGCTTCGCTTTCGATTCGGGCAATCCCCGCGCCCAGTTAGACGCCGCGCGCATCCTGAGTCGGCTGATGCGGCAGATGGATTTTGGCACCGCCCAGAAGGACGGCTCGGTGATCGTCGTGTTCGCAGAGACCGACTTCCGCACCGCCCACATGATCGCCCGACGCCTCTCTGCGGTGATGCGGCACACCTCGAACGGCAAAGGCGAGATGCGCAGCGACCCCGTCGTCAGCGTGGATTCGCTGTCGCCATCGGATACGGCAAGGTCGCTGCTGGCGCGGCTATCCGCCGACGCGTCACGGGCGGCGTCGTAGATACCATCGCGCCCGTTTTCGCGGGATCGGCCCTTTCGTAGGATCTCGGTTTGCCCTGGGATCCGACAAAATCTGAAAAACAACCCCATGCAAAGGAAATGTCAATTGCTGACGTGAAGTCCTACGGATTTTACGAAGCCATTTGACACGTCGGGCAAAACACCGGCATAGTGGCATCATCGAAATAAGTCAGTTGGCCCGCGTGGAGAAATCCGCTGCGGGTTTTTTCATTTGCGCAGGAGATTTTTCATGCCGACGATTGAGAAGAAACCCTTACCGCCGATCGGCTCCGGGTTTGTCACGATCAATCCGTCAGACAAGGAAGACGTTACGAGTCGCGCGCGCGACGTCATAGATCATTACATGTCTGGCAAGGGATCCTGGTGGGACGAAGGGCCGCGAAAATCCGTCCAGCAGACCATCGATGACCTCAAACGATTTAAGGACAGCGTTGTAGCGTCCGAGCAATATATCGATGACCCCGGCTCAGTACTGGGTTCTGTAAAGGAAATGATTGACGCGGCTATCAAGCAGGCCGGCAATGCAATCCCGAGTCTAGAGAATGACGGCCGTGGCGAGATCCGTCCGCGCGATCCAAACGATTCGATCATGCGGGCGCGCCCGCCAATCTTTGCTCCACCAACCACGAATGGGAAAATTCAAATTCTTGCAGCGCCGACAAACCAGGGCGTGCTCTCGACGCCCAAGGCAGCTCAGATCAATCGTGCTCCGGTCGTGCCCCCAGTCGAGAAAGCTCCCGATCGTGACGACCCGAACATCCGTGTTCTCCGTCGCATCGTCAGGGATTGAGATAGTCCATCAGATGCTGAGGAGGCGCGCCCACGCGGTGGCATCAGCGCTGTCGCCAATGTGCGAAAATCGGTTGACGATGTTCCTGCTTCGTTCTATACATACCACCCGCAACCTGTGAGCGATAAATTGTCTGCTAAGCGCGCCACGATATGATGGTTGATGATGAAATTCGCAACAGCGTTCATTTCCGCCGTTCTGCTTTTGCCGGCCTCCTACGCCAAGGACTACAGGTTGGATTACGGCATTGAAACACCGAGAGACAGCGATGCAGGTTCGACGACGTGCCCCTATGGGGTATGCCATGTGAAGGTCGAGAAGCTAAACTTGACGGTCATCATTTCCCTGTCTCGCGACGACCCTGACCACGCGCGCATTCAAATCGAAGGCAAGCCCGGCTGCTGTTTCTTCGAACTAGGTGCGCCATCGCAGAGAATAGTGCCAGGCGACCCGCCACCGAGGCTTCGCTTTTTTGCCGGCATGGCGCCGCGAGGCCTCTTGTTTTTCCAGAATGAGCCGGCGGGAAACCTTTACTTGAGATTCCACCTCGATTGATACTTGAGATTCCACCTCGATTGACGACGTGGGCAAAGCGAAGCGTGCCCACCTGTTTTCAGATCCGAGTGCGGAGATGGTGGGCACACTACGCGCTTTTACGCACCGTACAATGCTCCCAGTAACACGGTCATTGCGAGGAGCGAAGCGACGAAGCAATCCAGCGTCCTTCTGCGGATAGATTTCTGGATTGCTTCGCTTCGCTCGCAATGACGAAGGAGAAGTCCCTACGCCGCCTTCTTGCTCTGTGCGAGCTGCGCGAGCTGGCGCATGATCTCGGTGGTGCCGACGAGGCGCTCTTCCGGCGTCTCCCAGTCCTGGAAGAACACCACCTTCATGTCGGGCCGCACCTTTGCGGCTTGGCCGTGGCTGCGGATGAACGACACCAGGCGGTCGGGATGCGCAAAGGAATTGTCGCGGAACACGATGACGGCGCCCTTCGGGCCCGCGTCGATCTTCTCGACATTGGCCCGTCGACAGAACGCCTTGATCGCGGCGACCTTGAAGAGATAGCGCACCTCATCCGGCAGCACACCGAAGCGGTCGCGCATCTCGGCGGCAAAGTTCTCGATCTCCTCCTCGGTGTCGAGATCTGCGAGCCGCCGGTAGAGCGACAGGCGGACCGAGAGGTCGCCGACATAGTCCTCCGGAATGAGTACAGGCATGCCGATCGTGATCTGCGGCGACCAGCGGTCGGCGGCGGGCTCGGCGACGCCGGCCTTGAGGTTGACGATCGCCTCTTCCAGCATCGACTGGTAGAGCTCAAAGCCGACCTCCTTGATGTGCCCGGACTGCTCCTCACCGAGCAGATTGCCGGCGCCGCGAATGTCGAGATCGTGGGAGGCGAGCTGGAAGCCCGCGCCCAATGTCTCCAGCGATTGCAGCACGGTCAGCCGCCGCTCGGCCTGTGCCGTGATCTTCTGCTGCGCCGGCAGCGTGAACAAGGCGTAGGCGCGCAGCTTGGAGCGTCCGACACGGCCACGGAGCTGATAGAGCTGGGCGAGGCCGAACATGTCGGCCCGATGCACGATCAGCGTGTTGGCGTTCGGAATGTCGAGGCCGGACTCCACGATCGTGGTCGACAGCAGGATGTCGAACCTGCCGTCGTAGAACGCCGTCATGATGTCCTCGATCACGGCCGGGGGCATTTGGCCATGTGCGACCGCGACCTTCATCTCCGGTACGTTCTTGTCGAGGAAATCCTTGACCTCGGCGAGATCGTCGATGCGCGGCACTACGTAGAATGCCTGCCCGCCGCGATAGCGCTCGCGCAAGAGCGCCTCGCGGATCATCAGGGGATCGTGCGGGGCGACGAAGGTGCGCACCGCAAGGCGGTCGACCGGGGGCGAGGCGATGATCGAGAGCTCGCGCACGCCAGTCAAGGCAAGCTGGAGCGTGCGCGGGATCGGCGTTGCCGATAGCGTCAGCACATGCACCTCGGCGCGGAGTGCTTTCAGCCGCTCCTTGTGACTGACGCCGAAATGCTGCTCCTCGTCGACGATCAAGAGGCCAAGGTCACGGAACTTGATCGACTTGCCGAGCAGCGCATGGGTACCCACGACGATGTCGACCGAGCCGTCGGCGATGCCCTTCTTGACCTGGTTGAGCTGCTTGGCCGGGATCAGGCGCGAAGCCTGCGCGACCTGCACCGGGAAGCCGCGGAAGCGTTCGGAGAACGTCTTGTAATGCTGGCGCGCAAGCAGCGTGGTCGGCACCACGACCGCGACCTGCTTGCCTTCCAGCCCGACGGCAAACGCCGCGCGCAGCGCGACCTCCGTCTTGCCGAAGCCGACGTCGCCGCAGATCAGCCGGTCCATGGGCCGGCCCCGCTCGAGGTCCTTCAGCGTGGACTCGATCGCCCCCAACTGGTCCTCGGTCTCGTCATAGGGGAAACGCGCGCAGAACTCGTCATAGAGGCCCGGCTGCACCGGCAGTTTTGGCGCTTCGTGGAGCTGCCGTTCGGCAGCGATCTTGATCAACTCGCCGGCGATCTCGCGGATGCGGTTCTTCAGCTTGGCCTTGCGGGTCTGCCAGCCCGAGCCGCCGAGGCGGTCGAGCTCGACCGTGGTCTGGTCGGAGCCGTAGCGCGACAGCAGTTCGATGTTCTCGACCGGCAGGAACAGCTTTGTCTCGGCGGCATAATGCAGCTCGAGACAGTCATGCGGCGCGCCGGCGACGTCGAGCGTCTGCAGGCCGATGAAGCGGCCGATGCCGTGATCGACGTGCACGACGATGTCGCCGGCAGCGAGGCTCGTGACCTCCGAGATGAAGTTGTCGAGCTTGCGGCTCGCCTTGCGCGGCCGCACCAGGCGATCGCCGAGGATGTCCTGCTCGCTGATGAGCGCGATCTCGTCGGTCTCGAAGCCGCTTTCGAGGCCCAGCACGGCGAGCATGGTCTCGTTGCGCGGAGTTGCCTGCACCGTCCGCCAGCTATTGACGCTGGTGGTGTGGGTCAGCTTATGGTCGCGCAACATCGAGGTCATGCGGTCGCGCGAGCCTTCGGTCCAGAGCGCGATGACGACCTTCTTGCGCTGCGCCTGCAACGCCATCACGTGCGCCACCACGGCCTCGAACACGTTGGCGGTCGTGTCGTTGCGCTCGGGTGCGAAATCCCGCCCCTTGCGCGCGCCGGCATCGACGACGCTCGCGCCATCAGCCGGCACGGAGAATTGCGTCAGCCGCGCCAGCGGAATGTCGGCTTCGCGCTTGGTCCACTCCTCTTCGGTCAGATAGAGCCGGTCGGGCGGCAGCGGCTTGTAGATGCCGCCACCGGTCGGATGCTCCAGCGCGTCGCGGCGCGCCTCGTAGTAGTCGAGGATCTGCTTGAAGCGCTCGCGGATGGCGTCCTCGGCCTGCGGCTCGATCGCGATCGGCGCGCCCTGCAGATAGTCGAACAGCGTGTCCATCCGCTCCTGGAACAGCGGCAGCCAGTGCTCCATGCCGGGATGACGCCGGCCTTCGCTGACGGCCTCGTACAGCGCATCGTCACGCTCGGGCGCGCCGAACTCAGCGACATAGCCCATGCGGAAGCGGCGGATGGTGTCAGTGACGAGCTGGAATTCCGAGATCGGCACGAGATCGAGCGCGCGCATGTCGAGCAGCGTGCGCTGGGTCTCGGCGTCGAAGGAGCGGATCGATTCCAGGCTGTCGCCGAAGAAATCGAAGCGGACGGGCTGGTCGAGGCCGGCCGGGAACAGATCGAGGATGCCGCCGCGCACGGCATATTCTCCGGGCTCGCGCACCGTCGAGGAGCGGCTGTACCCATTGTGCTCGAGCCAGGCGACGATGGTGTCCATCGGCACGACATTGCCGGGTGCGACCGACAGCGCCTGGGCGGCGACGAGATCGCGCGACGGCACGCGCTGCACGACGGCGTTCACGGTCGTCAGCACGATCAGCGGCTTGTCGCTGCCGGTGAGCGAAGCAAGCCGCGCCAGCGTGGTCAGGCGCTGCGCCAGGATGCCGCCATGCGGCGAGACCCGGTCATAGGGCTGGCAGTCCCAGGCCGGGAACGTCAGCACGGGCAGGTCGGGCGCGAAGAATTGCAACGCGCGCTCGAGCTGCTGCATGCGCGGGCCGTCGCGGCAGACGACAGCGAGGCTGACGGCCGGCTTCTTCGGCCGTGCCGCGATGGCGCGCGCGAGGTCGGAGACGACGAGGCCTTCAGCGCCTTCGGCGACGTTGGCGAGCGTCAGTGCGCGGCCCGGCGCGAGCAGCTCGGCCGGAGATTTCGACGGCTGTTTCATGCGTTGCCGTCCGCAATCGGAAATGCCTTGATACGCGCGAACAGCGCGCCTGCAACGTCACCCGGAAGCACTTTGTCTCCCGTGACGGCCGCGTAGAAATCGGGATCGGGCACCTCCAGCAGGTGCTCGAGCTCGGTCAGTTCGGCATCGGACAGGTTGCCAATCTCGGCATCGGCAAAGCGGCCGAGGATGAGGTCCATCTCGCGCGTGCCGCGGTGCCAGCAGCGGAACAGAAGCCGCTTGCGACGCTCATCCAGCCCGTCGCTCGATCGTGTCGTTCCCGTCATGTCTCAAATCCAGTCCAACGCCAAAAGCCCGGACGTGCCGGGCGCGGGTGATATAGCCACTCGGATGACCGATGTCAGCCCTTTGTTGTTCTGGTTTGCCACTCTCCGCCCCGTCATGGCCAGGCTTGTCCCGGCCATCCACGCGTTGCCGAGAAAAAAGCGTGGATGCCCGGCATAAAGCCGGGCATGACGAGCCGAAACGATCCTAGATTCGCCCCATGCGCCCCAGCCTGCTCAACCCGCTGTTTGCTCCCGTGACCAGCCTCCCCGGCGTCGGTCCGAAGCAGGACAAGCTGTTGCGCTATCTGCTCGACCGCGATGAGACGCCGCGGCTGGTCGACCTCCTCCTGCACTTGCCGAGCAACGTGATCGACCGCCGCGCGCGGCCGAAGATCCGTGACGCCGTGCCGGGAACCGTGGTGACGCTGGAGGTGACGATCGACCGCCACCGCCCTCCGCCGCCGCGCAATGCGCGCGCGCCCTATCTCGTCTACGCCAGCGACGATACCGGCGACGTCGTGCTGACCTTCTTCCGCGCCAAGCCCGGCTATGTCGAGAAGCTGCTGCCGATGGGCGAGAAGCGCTACGTCTCCGGCACGCTGCAGATGTATGACGGCATCCCGCAGATCGTGCATCCCGACCGCGTGCTGGACGAGGAGGCCATCGCGAAGCTCTCCGGGATCGATCCCGTCTATCCGCTGACCGAGGGGCTGGCGCTCGGCTCGCTGCGCCGCGCGATCGCGCAGGCGCTGCAGAAGCTCCCCTCCTTGCCGGAATGGATCAGCCCGGACGTGCTCCGCCGCTGCAACTTCCCGCCTCTCGCCGAGGCACTCATCCGTGTGCATCAGCCCGTCGAGCTCACCGACGTCCTGCCCGACCAGCGCTTCTGGTCGCGCCTCGCCTTCGACGAGCTCTTGGCCGGGCAACTGGCGCTGGCGCTGATCCGTGCGCGGTTGCGCCGGCCCGCCGGCGTGCGCAACGCCGGCGACGGCCACCTGCGCAACAAGATCATCGATGCCCTGCCCTATGCGCTGACACCCTCCCAGCGCAGTGCCGCGGCCGCGATCGCCGATGATCTGAAACAATCCGTGCGCATGCTCCGTCTGCTTCAGGGCGACGTCGGCTCCGGCAAGACCGTGGTGGCGTTACTCGCTGCTGCCGCCGTCGCCGAGGTCGGCAAGCAGGCCGCGTTGATGGCGCCGACCGAAATCCTGGCGCGCCAACACATCAAGACCATCGCGCCGCTCGCCGAGCGCGCCGGCTTGCGGGTCGCGATCCTCACCGGGCGGGAAAAAGGCAAGGAGCGGCGCGAGATTCTCGCGCGGCTCGCCGAGGGCGAGATCGATCTCCTCGTCGGCACCCATGCGCTGATCCAGGACGACGTGATCTTTGGGGATCTCGCGCTTGCCGTCGTCGACGAGCAGCACCGTTTCGGCGTGCGCGAGCGATTGGCGCTGACCTCGAAGGGCGAGGCCGTTGACGTGCTGGTGCTGAGCGCCACGCCGATCCCGCGCACGCTGGTGCTGACCTATTTCGGCGACATGGACATCAGCGAGCTGCGCGAAAAGCCCGCCGGCCGGCAGCCGATCGACACCCGCGCGGTGCCGATGAGCCGGATCGAGGAGGTCATGGACGGCGTCGGCCGCGCGCTCCAGTCCGGCAAGCTGGTCTACTGGATTTGTCCGCTGGTCGAGGAGTCCGAGGCCGAAGGCACCGAGCACCTGACCAACGCGACGAAACGTTTCGAGAGTTTGCAGAAGCGCTTCGGCGACCGCGTCGGGCTCGTCCACGGGCAGATGAAGGGCGCAGAGAAGGACCGCGTGATGGGCCAGTTCGCCGCCCACGAGATCGGGCTCCTGGTTGCGACCACCGTGGTCGAGGTCGGCGTCGACGTGCCGGCCGCCACCATCATGGTGATCGAGAACGCCGAGCGCTTCGGCCTTGCCCAGCTCCATCAATTGCGCGGCCGTATCGGACGCGGCTCCGAAGCTTCGACCTGCCTCCTGCTTTACTCAGAGCCGCTCGGCGAAATGTCGAAGGCGCGGCTGAAGGTGATCCGCGAGACCACCGACGGCTTTCGCATCGCCGAGGAAGATTTGAAGCTGCGCGGCGAAGGCGACGTGCTCGGCGTGCGCCAAAGCGGCCTGCCCGGCTATCGGATCGCGCGTTCGGAGGTCCACAGCCAGCTCATCACGCAGGCCCGCGACGAGGCCCTGCGCATCATGAACGACGATCCGAAGCTGAAGGGCGAGCGCGGCGAAGCGCTGCGCTGCCTGCTGTATCTGTATGAGCGGGATGAAGCAATTCCGCTGATTGGGGCGGGTTAAAGTGGTTCATTCTCGTAATTGCCGGGCTTGACCCGGCAATCCATCGCCCGAAGCAACTCTTCTCCGTGATGCATCTCCAATAGATGCGCCGGTCACACTCGCGCGTGACGCGTTGTCTCGGCCGCAGAGCATGCCCAAGCCGGGCCTGGCGTTTCGCGACATTCGGCCCCACGCCCATGAACCGCCCGTAGCCGAGACAGACTCACTTGCAAGCGGTGATCGTGCGCCCGGACGTATCAGAGACGCCCGAGGCAAGGACAAGGCAATTGCCCCAATGAAGGGTACGGGTTCCTTGCGTCATTGCGAGCTGGTTCACACCCAAGGACGATCACTCGTGCTAAAAAGTACATTGGAACTATCCCCATATTTCCTGCTGGAGGTAGATCATGCAGTTCATCTCCACCGAATGGCAGTCAACTTCGACAGCTCCGTCAGACGGAGACCTCGAAATCTGCGCGCTGGACTTTGATGGTATCGTCCATTCGCTTCCTTTTCCTTGTCGCAAGGATGGATCCAATTGGGTCGACCGATCAGGCAAAACGCACGCCGACATTCAGCCGACCCATTGGCGCACATGGACGAGTGCACGCTGATCCATGGCCGCCGTAATGCCGCCGGGGAAGCGATACTCGGGCGAGCTGGTCCAGCACACTGCCACCATTGCCCGCCTGTACGGCAGACAAAGGCGCGCACGTTGCTCGCCGGCCGCGGAACGGACGCACCATGCGCCCGTTAACTGCTCAAGGGCGGTACAGGAAGGAGCAGAACCATGAGGGCTCCCACCACAATCGCTGCGCTCGCGATCATACTCGGCGCGCCCGCACTTTCGCTCGCACAACCGGCTGCGCAAGGTGCGGTCGAATTGAGCGGTGGCACGACGGTATCGCAAAATCCATCGCTGCCGAAACTCAGCCTGACAAACGCGCAGCGCGAGCAGATTCGCAAGACGGTGCTGACCGAGCATAACGATATACAATTCCGGCAAGCAGCCACGAAGTCAGCCAAGGACTTCACACCTGCCGTTGGGGCAACACTTCCGAAAGGCGTCAAGGCTCAAGGCCTACCCACGCAGGTGATCTCGCAATTGCCGGAGCTGCGCGACTACATGTACGCCAAGATGAAGGATCAGGTGCTGATCGTGAACGGCATGACCAACAAGATCGTCGATATGTTCTCGGAGACGCAGCCGCTGTCTTAGCTCAACACATTCTAGCCGAGACATTCGATGGAGTTCGGCCTTGAGGCCGAGCCTTGGCGAGCGCACCGGGCTTGCGAGTGCAATCTAGACCTTCTTTTGGACATTCGCCGCGAACGCTTTCAACAGCTCCGCTTCCGTCGCCTCGCCCTTCGCATCCTCGGCAAGATGCTCGAACCAGCGTGCAAAGCCTTCGTAGATCTGGCTTGCCGGATGATCCGGGCCGAGGAAGCCGGAAATCTCCCGCATCTCCGCAATCCAGCGATAGGCCTTTGGGATCATGTCCGGCAGCGCGACCTCGAGCCGCGCCAGGATCGCAGGCTGGCTCAGTGCGAGCTCGTTGCGAAGCGCATCCGCCGCGCCCGCCTTGGTCGCAGCAAGCACCATGGCCGAGCCGATGCCGGCGAGGCCCTTGACGATTCCGGCGTAGGACATTTTGAGCGCGGAGGCTGCGCCGACCGGCCCCTCGACGATGCGCAGGTCCAGCCCGAGTTGCTTCAACACGGCGACGTCCTTGGCATGCTCGCCGGACATGTAGAACGCCGGTCCCTTGCTGCCGGGCTGCGGCGGGAAGCCGATGATGCCGGCATCGACGAATGGCGCCTGCGCCGAGCTGATGATCTCCTCAATGCGGAGCACGGTTTCGACATTGACGGCATTGCAGTCGACGACGACAGGCTTCTTCTCGCGCCTGACGATCAGTCGCGCCAGGCGCTCCGCCAGCGCGACGGCCTCGCCCGGCGGCACGATCGAGAGAATGATGTCGGCGTCAGCGATCTCATCGTCCTCGGCGCCGACCATGCCCGCGTCTGCCGCCCGTTTCAGCGTCGCTTCGCTCCGCTCCTTCAAGGAGGTGAGCACGCGCGCGCCGTGCTCGCCGAGGCGGCGGGCCACCGCGCTACCCATGGCGCCCGGTGCAAGAATCGCTATCGTGGTTGTCATCGTCGGCTCCGATCGGGTTCCGGCCATAGCGTGGCCAACCGTCGGCCGCGGATTCTACTTGCCGGCGTCCTGCGCGGTAGTGGCGCTGTCCGAGCCGGGATACGGCTCCAGCGCATAGCCGGCCTTCTGCCAGCCGCGGCAGCCACCCTGGAGCACGGACACGTCGGTAAATCCCATCTCCTGCAGGGCGGCGGCCGACAGCGTCGCCTTGCCGCCACCGCCGCAGGTGAGGAGGATCTTCTGATTGCTGTCCTGCAAGGCAGGATCGCGATGCTCTTGCTTCGTGTCGGCTTTGATCGCGAGCTCGCCATGCGTGATGTTGCGGGCACCGGGCAGTGTGCCGCGCTCGCGCAACTGCCACTCGTCGCCGACATCGATGACGGTGACACCACCTTGCTCGATCAGTCGCCTGGCTTCGTCTGGCGCAACCATGCGAACGCTGCCCTCGCGGGCGTCCCGCACTTTGCCATCGAACGTCTTTCCGTCGCTCATCGACTGCTGCTCATTCCACCTTCGCGGGCTCGGGCTTGAGCGTGGTGGAGGCATTGGCGATCCGCGCGGCATTCGCCACGCCGGCGAGCGCCGCCACCTTCTTCGGATCGGCTACGGAGCCAGGCTGCACCACGCCAGCCGACATGATCAGCGTCGCCGCATCCTCGGCACTCAGCTCGACCTCGATGATCTTGCTCTTGGGTACGTAAAAGAAGAAGCCGGTGGTCGGGTTCGGCGAGCACGGCAGGAACACCGAGACGTGCTCCTCTCCCGGCAGGCTGCGCGCGACGTCCTCACTCGGTGATTGCGAGATCAGCACGATCGACCACATGCCCGGCGAAGGAAACTCGACCAAGCCCACCTTGCGGAAGCTCGAGCCCTTGCCCGAGAACAGCGTCTCGAACACCTGCTTCAGGCCACGGTAGATGGCGCGAACGGCCGGGATGCGGCCGAGAAAGGTCTCGCCGACATCGACCAGCGTACGGCCAATCAGGTTGGCGGCGAGGAAGCCGAGCAGTGTCAGCGTGAAGACTGCGACAATCAGTCCCCAACCGGGGACGCCGTAGGGCAGATAGGTTTCCGGGCGATAGGCCAGCGGCACGAAGGGCCGCACCACGCCATCGACCCAGGTCACGAACCACCAGACCAGGTAAAGCGTGATCGCGATCGGCCCCGTCACGACGAGGCCGGTAAGAAAATAGTTGCGGAAACGGCCCATCAGGCCGGTATGAGGTTCCGGGACGGGATCAGCCGGAGGCGCAGGCGGAGACGCGTCGTGGCGGGCGGTCATTCGGGTTCCAGGTGGTCGCAACTCTTTAGCTAAGGTCTTCTAGCAGATTTTTGAAGACCACATAGCGAGCGGCACCCTTCCCGCCTGCCTATTCCACGGTCACCGACTTGGCGAGGTTGCGCGGCTGGTCGACGTCGGTGCCCATCACAACCGCCGTATGATAGGCGAGCAACTGCACCGGCACGGCGTAGACCATCGGCGTGAAGGCCGCTGCCATGTCCGGCATGACGATGGTGACGAGGGAATCGACGGTCGCCTCGGCTGCGCCCTTGGCGTCGGTCATCAGGATAATGTTGCCGCCGCGGGCGGCCACTTCCTGCATGTTGGAGACGGTTTTCTCGAACACCCGGTCGTGGGGCGCAATCACCACCACCGGCACGTTCTCGTCGATCAGCGCGATCGGCCCGTGCTTGAGCTCGCCGGCGGCGTAGCCCTCCGCGTGGATATAGGAGATCTCCTTCAGCTTCAGCGCGCCCTCAAGCGCGAGCGGGAAGCTGGTGCCGCGGCCGAGATAGAGCACGTCGCGCGATTTCGCGATCTCGCGCGCGAGCTTCTCGATCTGGAGCTCGGTGGTGAGCGCGTCCGCCATCAGGCGCGGGATTTCGACGAGACCGTGCACGAGCTTGGTCTCGTCGGCCTCGGACAATTCGCCGCGCGCCTTGCCGGCGGCGACTGCGAGTGCGGCGAGCACCATGAGCTGGCAGGTGAAGGCCTTGGTCGAGGCAACGCCGATCTCCGGGCCGGCCAGCGTCTGCAGCACGGTCTCGCTCTCGCGCGCGATCGTCGAGGTCGGCACGTTGACCACGGCTACCGTGTGCACGCCCGCGGCCTTGGCGTAGCGCAGCGCGGCCAGCGTATCGGCGGTCTCGCCGGACTGCGAGATAAAGATGGCGAGATCGCCCTTGCGCAAGGGGGCCTCGCGATAGCGGAATTCGGACGCGACATCGACCTCGACCGGCAGGCGCGCAAAACGCTCGAACCAGTACTTTGCGACATAGCCGGCATAGCTCGCGGTGCCGCAGGCCGTGATCGTGACGCGCTCGATGGTGCTGAAGTCGAACGGCAGCTTGACCGGCAGCAAGACACGCTCGGTCGCCATGTCGATGTAGCGCGCCAGCGTATGGCCGACCACCTCCGGCTGCTCGTGAATTTCCTTCGCCATGAAGTGGCGGTAGTTGGCTTTGTCGACCAGCGAGGTCGAGGCCGCGTGCTTGATCTTCTCACGCTGGACGGCATGACCGTCCTTGTCGAAGATCGTGGCGCCCTTGCGGGTCAGCACGACCCAGTCGCCATCATCGAGATAGCCGATCGTGTCGGTGAACGGGCCGAGCGCGATGGCGTCCGAGCCGAGATACATCTCGCCCTCGCCATAGCCGATCGCGAGCGGCGGTCCGTTGCGGGCGCCGATCATGAGATCGTCCTCGCCGGCGAAGATGAAGCCGAGCGCGAAGGCGCCGCGCAGCCGCGCCAGCGTCAGCTTCACCGCCTCGACCGGCTTGGTGCCGCGCACCAGCAGGTCGTCGACGAGATGCAGCACGATCTCGGTGTCGGTCTCGGTGTGGAATACCGTGCCGTTGCTCTCGAGCTCCTCGCGCAGCTCGCGGAAATTCTCGATGATGCCGTTGTGGACGACGGCAACGCGCTCGGTCGCGTGCGGATGCGCGTTGTGCTCGGTCGGCTTGCCATGCGTGGCCCAGCGAGTGTGGCCGATGCCGGTCGTGCCCTGCAGCGGCTCGGCGTAGAGCCGCTTCTCCAAATTCTTTAGCTTGCCTTCGGCGCGGCGGCGCTCGAGATGGCTGCCCTCGAGCGTGGCGACGCCTGCGGAATCGTAGCCGCGATATTCAAGACGCTTGAGCGAATCCACCAGTTGCTCCGCAACCGGTTCGCGCCCGAGAATGCCGACAATCCCGCACATGCGGTTCAATATCCCCTAAATCGTCGAAAAATCGCCAAAACGACGCGTTCGGTTTTTATCGAAATTCGCAACGAACCAGATACTCAACAATTGTTGCGGATTGCGACAGCATCAATTTCCGTCAGCCTGACGTGCGTCGAATTGGCCGGCCTTTAACCCCGCACATTAACGCGCTGTCAACACATTTGGCCAACGATTCCCGCCCAGGAGATACGGCCATGAGAGGCTCATCCGACCGCAAAGGTCCGTCGTCGATGTACTTGCGCGCGAGCGAGACCGCGGGCACGCATCTGGCACACTGGCCTCCACCCCAACGCGGCAAGGAAAGCAAGCCCGTCTTCGTCAAGCACCCGGCGGGCGAACCGGCGAAGCGCGCCAAGCCGCGCGGCTGGCGCCTGACCCGCGCGATCTTCTCGGAATTTGCCGAGGACGAATAACGCCGCTCACTTCTCCGGCTTCTTGCCGCCCGTCTTCAGTTCGCGATAGCGCGTGGCGCCGCCTTCCCTGATGGTCTGCTGACTGCGCTCGAGCGCCATCGCATCGTCGGGCACATCGCGCGTGATCACCGAGCCCGAGCCGATATAGGCGCCCTTGCCGATCGTCACAGGAGCGACGAGCGAGGAGTTGGTGCCGATGAAGGCGCCCTGCCCGATCGTCGTCTTGTGCTTCTTGAAGCCGTCGTAGTTGCAGGTGATGGTGCCGGCGCCGATGTTGGAATTGGCCCCGATGGTGGCATCGCCGATGTAGGAGAGATGGTTGACCTTGACGCCAGCCTCCAGCGTCGCGGCCTTGGTCTCCACGAAATTGCCGATGCGGGCGCCGTCGCCGAGCGAGGTGCCGGGCCGCAGGCGCGCATAGGGGCCGATGGAGACGTTCCTGCCGAGCGAGGTCTGCACGATGTGCGAGAAGGAATGGATCACCGTGCCGTCGGCGATCGACACGCCGGGGCCGATCACCACGAACGGTTCGATCGTCACGTCCTTGCCGAAGACGGTGTCGGCGGCGAGATAGACGGTCTCAGGCGCGATCAGTGTGACGCCGGCCTCCATCGCAGCCTTCCGTAGCCGCGCCTGCATCACGGCTTCGGCCTCGGCGAGCTGGGCCTTGGTGTTGATGCCGCGCACCTCGTCTTCGCTGGTCTCGATCACCACGGCTTCCCCTCCCTGTTCGCGGACAATGCCGACCGCATCGGTGAGATAATATTCGCCTTTCGAATTCGCGTTGCCGATTTGCCCGAGGATTTCGAGCGCGCGGCGCCCGTCGAGCGCCATCACGCCGGCGTTGCACAGCGTGATCTTGCGTTCTTCAGGGTTGGCGTCGGCCTGCTCGCGGATCGCGATCAGGCGGTCGCCCTCGACGATGAAGCGGCCGTAGCCGGTGGGATCGGCGGCGCGGAAGCCGAGCGCGGTGAGCGCCGCGCCCTTGGCGAGCGGCGCGCGCAGCCGCGCGAACGTCTCGGCGGAAATCAGCGGCGTGTCGCCGAACGCGATCAAGAGATCGTCAGCCCCGCGCGCGATCGCCTCGCGCGCCGCCAGCACCGCATGCGCGGTACCGAGCCGCTCGGCCTGCATGAAGGTGAGCGCATCGGGCCGGATCCGCTTGACCTCGTCCGCGACCGCCTGATGGCCGGGACCGACCACAACCGCGAGCGAGGTGCCGGTTCCCTTGGGTGCAGCGGCGAGCACATGGGCGAGCAACGTCTGGCCTGCAACGGGATGCAGCACCTTCGGCAGGCTCGATCGCATGCGCGTGCCTTCACCTGCGGCGAGCACGATGGTGAGGCTTGAGCGAACGGTCATTGCAATCCTGTCAAATACGGCCGAATCAATCGGCCCCGGCGGGCAGCGGGCGATACCCTCATAGCGGTCTTGCTACCCCCGCAAATGCCCGGAATTCAAGTGCAGGACAGTTTTCCTGTTAATGTTCCCTGATTGATTCGGGGAAGATCGACGGGGCTGGGCACCTAAACTTCATGGCAAAGGATTCCGACCCGCTGGCCAGTGCCTTCGACACCAAGGAGACCAGCGGGCTTTTCTCCAGATTGGTGGCCGAGGAGAGCACGTTCGACCGCCGCATGATGTGGCGGCTGGGCTCGTGGAGCGTGGCCGCTGTCGGCGCCGTCGTGGTGGCCGTCCTCGCCAACCAGGCGCAGCTCGGCTGGCGGCGCGATCAGGTCGCGGCCACCGATCTGGCGCGCCAGGCCGACCGGCTGCAGATGCTGACGAAGGAAAGCCAGACCGAAGCCCGCAGGCTCGCCTCCGCCATCGAGACGCTGAACACCGATCGCGACCGCCTCTACGCGCGCGTCACGGTGCTGGAGCAAGGGCTCGATTCCGTCACCGGTGCCATCGCCAAGCAGACTCCGCCGCCGCAAGCATCCGCGTCAAAACAGCAGGACGCGTCGGTCGCGGCCGCGCAGCCAGCGCCCGATGTCGCGCCGGTCGCCTCGACGGCGGCGTCAGGCGAAAAGCCGCGTGCGGGTGCCGCCAAGGAGCCGAAGGAAGCTTCGAAGGAAACTGCAAAGGATCAACCGAGCGCGCCGCCGCAGACCGCGGCCGCAGCCTCGCTCGTGCCGCAGTCACCGCCCGCCGCTTCGGCGCTGCCAACCATTCCGCTGGTCGCATCGAAGTCGATCATGGCGCCGCCTGATCCAGCCGCACAAAAATTGATGCAGCCCGAAGCGGCCGAGAAGAAGGCCGAGCCGCCGCCCGCTTCCACCGAAGTTGCGGCAACGACGGCGAAGTCGCCGGAGGCAGCCGAAAGCGAGGCGCCTGCGATCGCGGTTCAGCAGACGCGCTTTGCAATCGATCTCGGTGGCGCCAACTCGATCGACGGCTTGCGTGCGCTCTGGCGCGGCCTGACCAAGTCCAATCCGGAGGTCGCCGGGCTCCGACCCATCATCATGATCAAGGAAGGCACCAACGGGCTCGGCATGCAGCTTCGCCTCGGCGCCGGTCCCCTGATCAATGCCGCCGCCGCGGCGAAACTCTGCGCAGGCCTGACCGAGAGCAACCGCCACTGCGAGACCACCGTGTTCGACGGCCAGCGGCTCTCAATGCGCGGCGGCTCGGACAAGGCGCAAGAGAAGGCAGAGAAGGCGCAAGAAAAGGGAGAGAAGAGCTCGGAGGCGAGCAAGGATCAGGACACGACGACCCAGGCCGAGACGCCGCCCGCCCCAAGCGTCAAGCCCGAAAAGCCGCAGCGTCGCCGCGGCTACTCCTCCAAGCGCGCGAAACATGAAGACCCCCCGCCTCCGCCGCCGCCGGCTGCTCCCGCGAAGCCGGAAACCGCGTCGACGGGATCGACCCTGTCGTCCTTCTTCAGGCGCAGGACGGACTAAGCTCCCGTCAAACGCCGCACCGCATTATGCAATTTATGGACAAGCGGTCCGCCGGGGCCGAAACGATCTTACCTATGCGCTGGGCGCGGCGGCCGCAGTGAACCGCCAGTTGGACACACCCAAATTTTCAGTCCGCCATAGAAACCGGCCATCGGCTGCCAAGTTAACTCGGTCGTGAACCGGAGCGGCCGACGGAGCGCCGGCTTTCACTTCTGTCTTAGGTGCGCCGGCGCGGACATGCTCGACGAAACCAACAAGGCAAACCCGGCTGCCCCAACCGATCATCGGCAGAGGCTTCGCGACAGCGTTTTGCCAGCCGGCGTCCTGGCGCTGGCCGCGGCGGCGACGGCCGCTTGGGCGGTGGCGATCAGTTGGGTGAGCTGGCAGCTCATCGTGTGGCTGCTTCCCTGAGAGACGGCCACGTCGCTATCGAGGAAAGCGAACCAAGATGGCCGCATCTACTTTTGACGGTACCGTCAATGCTCTCTTGGCGCTTTGCAACTCCAGCACTCCACTGACGCAGCCGTTGATCGACGACATTGTCGATCCCTATCTGGTCGATCTGACAGAGGGGATCTACGAACGGCGCCTGGAGCTTGCGCAGGCGTTCCGCGCGAAAGCCAGATCCACGTTCCGCGCGGATCACATCTACGAACGTGTGCTGCGCCGGATCATCCCGTGAAGCCATCTCTCTCGACCCATCAACCGCGCGTGCGGTTGACCGCGAAACCTCCACGCCATCAGGCGATTAGCTCAAGATTCTCAGGCGAATTCGCGGGAAAGATTCACCTCCCCTGTTGCCCGCTCGCCCCTTCCCGACCATATTGGCCTTATGAAGAAAAAGCCTTTTCGCCTGACGCCCTATCAGGTGCAGTTCCTGCTCGTCGTCGGCTTCGTGACCGTCGGCTGGGCGCTCTATGTCCGCTATCTCGCGATCGAGTTCTCGCAGGTGGCGCTCGCCTGCGATGCCGGCCTGCAGACGATGATCTGCAAGGCACGCTCGGTCTCGACGTCGCTGTTCAAGAATTCGGTGTTCGGCATCGTCGCGCTGGTGATCGCGACGCTGAACCTGATGCGGCCTTCGATCGTGCTCTTGACCCTCGGCGTAATCGCCGCGGGCCTCGGCATCGTGCTCTACAACATCGTCCTGTCGGGCCTGGCGATCGGCCTGCTCATTCTTGGCTTTGCGCGGCCCGCGCCTGCCACAGCGTGAGCGCCAGCAAGAGATAGATCGCGCAGGTCCACATCGACTGCCAGTTGTCGCGGCCTTCATTGAGCAGCGTGTAGGCCGCCGACAAAGCGAGTAGCCCTGCGAAGACCGCCTCCGCGATCGGGCGCACGCCGATCTGCGGCCGGTTCAGCATCAGAAGCGCGAACGGCACCACCGCCATCGTCAGCGAGGCATAGGGGAAGTCGCGGTAGCGCGGATCGAACACGAAGCCGAGCGCGGTCTCGGCCGCGATCACCACGGTCACGACGAGCGTCAGACCGAGCACGGCGGTGAGCTTCGACCACTTCCGTTCCTCGCGCGGACCGAGCAGATCGAGGAAGGTCGGCAGGCCGCGGCCGATGACCAGCGCCTGCGAGCAGAGGATCGGCGACAGAATGCCGGCGAGCAGCAGCGCGCCCCATTGCAGCCAGCCGCCCCAGCCATAGCTCTCATAGTACATCTTGTCGGCGCCGATCCCGAGCAGGATACCCGCTGATGTCGCCGAGATTCCGACCCCCAGCCAGGCCGAGAAGCGCGGAGTCCATGGCCTGCGCCGCAGCGTGATCCCGGCGATGGCGAACACCAGCGCGCTGAGGCCCATGCCGGCGCCCATGTACCATTTCCAGTAAGGGAAATTGCTGATCGGCTGCCCCGGCGGATATTTGAGCTGCCGGCGCACGGAATCGATCAGGCCCCAATAGCCGCCGACGGTGCCTTCGAGCCGGCGCTTCCAGGGCTGGTCATAGGCCTCGATCAGGTTGACCCGGAATTTCTGCGCCTTCGCTAGCCCCAGGATCTCCGAGACGACCCGGGCCTGGTTGGTGCGCGACGGCAGCGCGCCCTCGCGCATTCGTCCTTCGCTCGGCCAGCCGGTCTCGCCGATCAGGATCTCCTTGCCGGGGAATGCCACCGCCATCCGCTCGCGAATTGATTCCACGTGGGAGGCTGCGAACTTCGCCCGCACCGGCATGTCTTCCCAATAGGGCAGGATGTGGATCGTGACGAAGTCGACGGCGTCGTAGACGTCGCGGTTCTTCAGCCAGTACTCCCAGACGTCAGCATAGGTGACGGGCACGCTGACCTGTGCCTTCACCGAACGGATGATGGCGATCAGATCGGCCGTCGTCATCTCCCCGCGCAGCAGCACCTCATTGCCGACGACGAGCGAGGAGATGGTGTTGGGGAATTCCTTGGTGAGGTGGATGGCGGTCGCCACCTGCGCAAAGTTCTTGGCGCGATTGCTGCCGAGCCAGATGCCCTGGATCACCTTCAGTCCGCCGACCTTGGTCGCGACCGCCGGCACCTGGTCGAGACCGTTCTCGATCGAATAGGTGCGGACGCAGTCAGTGATCTCCTTGAGCTGGCGCAGGTCCTGCTCGATCTGGTCGGCCTCGATATGGGTCCATTGGTTCAGCGGCGTCTGGTCGCCGCGGAACGGCGCATACGAGACACATTGCAGCTTGTCGCTGGGGTCGATCGGGGCGCGCGCGAGCGTGATCGGCGTCGCCAGCCACCACCACACGGCAGCAATCGCACACAGGGAAGCGAGGAGAAGCGCCAGTGGCGTACGAAGAGAAATCGGTTCCGTCCTCCGCGAAGGGCCCGTCGATTACCTGCTCGCACGCCGTCTGCCAAGGGGGGTGGTATGCGGCAACGTCCCGGTCTCCCCGGCGAATTAACCTGCGGCCGTTCGACCGGGTCTTACGAGCGTGACTTTGCTGGACAAAAATCCAAATACAGGTCATGGGATTCCGCGGGACTTTTCCGCCGCATTGGAGACCCATTTGGACGCCATCACAGCGCGCGTCCGCGAGGTCTGATGTGGGCGATCAGTGGAGAAATTGGGGAATTCATGCGGCGACGGGTGCTCGAGTTACGAAATGCGGTCCTGCGGCAGTTCGCCGCCACCTTGGCCGTCTCCTCCCTTGTCATTCCAATCGGCCTCAGCGGCGCCTCCGCCCAGAGCGGCACCCCCGCGCCGGACCAAGGCAAGCCGGCTGCGGCGCAGCCAGCCGATGCGGCCAAGGATGCGGCCCAGAACCAGCGCCGCACCGACGAGTTCGCGGAAGCGGCGCAAGTCATCAACGGCCCGGCCGGCAACCCCGAATGCGTCTGGCTCGGCCGGCGCGTGGTGCGGCTGATGTGGCGCGATGACCTCGATACCGCGTTCCGCCACCTTGATCTCTACGACCGCTTCGGCTGCCCCGGCGGCCACATCCAGGCCGCCTTCCGCTGCCTGACCCGGTTCGGCGCCCAGATCGACCCGAAGGTCGCCGAGACCCTGGACAGCCGCGTGCACGCCTGCTGGATCAACCCGGCAGCCCAGCCGCAGCAGGCAACCGCCGCAGCCCCGGCACCCGCCGCGCCAACGACCGGCGCAACGCAACCGCAGCCGGCGGCGAGCCCCTCACCTGCAGCCAGCCCCTCGCCCGCGCCCTCGAAATAACCCGCGATCGTTTTCAGCCTGCGTTCAGGAACGATCGACGATAGCTCCGGTTGGCACTGCCAGGTTTTCCGAAAGTCCGTGCCCTCATAAGGACATGAGGCCATGACAGTTGTGAAACCACGCGGCAGAGGTATGCTCCATTTGCCGCGGACTTGGTCGGATCTCGGGGTCGGATCCGCTTCCCTGCCATCTCAGCCCCATTTGGTTTAGCCGCGATGCGCGTTGTCGCCGCCGTTCTGTTGCTCGTGTCCGTGCTCCACGCCGGCATCTGGGGAGTCTTGCGCGACAAGGAACCCGCGCCCGATTTCAAGGGCCTGCTGCCCAGCGTCTCCTACGCGCCGTTCGAGGGGTCGGCGCACCCCGACATCGACAACATCCCGACCGTCGAGAAAATCCGCGCAGATCTCAAGACGCTGTCGACGATGACGCGCGCGATCCGCCTCTACTCGTCCACCGGCGGCGTCGAACTGGTGCCGCCGATCGCGGCCGAGTTCGGTCTCAAGGTCACGGTCGGCGCCTGGATCGACAAGGACAAGGATCGCAACGAGCGCGAGATCAAGGCCGCGATCGAGCTCGCCCGGAAGAACAGCAACGTCATCGGCGTTGTCGTCGGCAATGAGGTGATCTACCGCGGCGAGCAGAAGGTCGAAGACCTCATCGACATGATCAAGAAGGTCAAGGGCGCGGTCCGCGTCCCCGTCACGACCGGCGAGATCTGGAATATCTGGCGCGACAATCCGGACCTTGCGTCCAATGTCGACTTCATCGCCGCCCACGTCCTCCCCTACTGGGAGAACTTCCGCTCGGACCAGGCGGTCGATCAGGCCGTCGACCGCTATAACCTGCTGCGCAACCTGTTCCCCGGCAAGCGCATCGTGATCGCCGAGTTCGGCTGGCCGAGCGCGGGCTATAACCTTCGCAACGCCGACCCCGGTCCGTTCCAGCAGGCGCTGACGCTGCGCAATTTCGTCAGCCGCGCCGACGCCATGGGCATGGATTACAACATCGTCGAGGCGATTGATCAGCCCTGGAAATTCTTCGAAGGCGGCGTCGGTCCCTATTGGGGCATCCTCGACGCCAGCCGCGAGCCGAAATTCGCCTGGACCGGCCCGGTCGAGAACCCCGACTACTGGAAGCTGATGACGATCGCGCTCCTGGTCGGCATCCTCTTGTCGCTCCCGATCCTGCGGCTGGAGCAGCCGACCGCGCGCCAGGCCTTCCTGCTGTCGGCGACCGCGAACGGCGTCGGCGCCTGGGCCGCGACCGTGTTCGCCTATTGGAACGGGCATTACTTCATCTTCGGCTCGGCCTTCGCGCTGACGCTCGGCATGATCCTGCTCGTTCCCCTCGTCCTCATCGCGATGGCGCGCATCGACGAGATCGCGGCAGTTGCCTTCGGCAGGCCACCGCAGCGGCTGCTCGCCAAGGGCAAGCCGATCGCCGACGTGCCCGAGAATTACTGCCCGAAGGTCTCGATCCACATCCCGGCTTATTTCGAGCCGGTCGATATGCTCAAGCAGACGCTCGATGCACTGTCGCGGCTGAACTACCCGAACTATGAATGCGTCGTCATCATCAACAACACGCCCGACCCCGCCTTCTGGCAGCCGATCCAGGATCACTGCCGCGCGCTCGGTGAACGTTTCAAGTTCATCAACGCCGAGAAGGTGCAAGGCTTCAAGGCCGGCGCGCTACGCATAGCGATGGACCGCACAGCGGCGGATGCCGAGATCATCGGCATCCTCGACGCCGACTACGTGGTCGATCCCGACTGGCTGAAGGACCTCGTGCCGGCCTTCGCCGATCCGCGTGTCGGCCTCGTGCAGGCGCCGCAGGAGCATCGCGACGGCGACCAGTCGATCATGCACTACATCATGAACGGCGAATATGCGGGGTTCTTCGACATCGGCATGGTCCAGCGCAACGAGGCCAACGCCATCATCGTGCACGGCACGATGTGCCTGATTCGCCGCGCCGCGATGGACATGGCCGGCGGCTGGTCGAGCGACACGATCTGCGAGGACTCGGATCTCGGCCTCGCAATCCAGGAGCTCGGTTGGACCACCCACTACACCAACCACCGCTACGGCCAGGGCTTGCTGCCCGATACCTACGAGGCCTTCAAGAAACAGCGTCACCGCTGGGCCTATGGCGGATTCCAGATCGTGAAGAAGCACTGGCGCCAGTTCCTCCCGGGCAGGAGCCGCCTGACACCCGATCAGAAGCGCGACTATGGCCTCGGCTGGCTGAACTGGCTTGGCGCCGAGAGCCTCGGCGTGGTCGTGGCGCTGCTCAACCTCGTCTGGGTGCCGATCGTCGCCTTTGCCGACATCGCCATCCCCGACAAGATCCTGACGCTGCCGATCATCGCGGCCTTCATCGTCTCGCTCGCGCACTTCCTGTCGATGTACCGCCTGCGCGTCGCGGTGAAGCCTGGCCAGATGCTGGGCGCCATGATCGCGGCGATGAGCGTGCAATGGACGGTGTCGCGCGCGGTGGCGCAGGGCCTGATCACCGAGCACCTTGCATTCGCGCGTACCTCCAAGGGCGGCCTGTCGCGGATGTCGATCGAATTCCAGGCGTTCTGGGAGGCCGTGATCGGCGCCCTGCTCCTGATCGGCGCCGGCGTCCTGATCGCCTCCAACAGTTTTCGGCAGATTACCGAGATCTACATCTTCGCCGGCGTCCTGGTGCTGCAAAGCCTGCCGTTCCTGGCTGCGGTCGCAATCGCGATCCTCGAGCTCAGCCGCATCAATTCCTTCAAGTTCTGGCGCGACAGCGCGATCCGCACCGCCGAGCTCATCGGCCTACGCCCCGTCGCACTGCCGACGCCGGTCGGTTCCTCGCAAGCAGTGCCGAGCGAGGTCCGCCGCGAGGTGAACTAAGGGGGCACGGGGCCAAGGCGGCATCATCCCGCACTCTTCGGCGTGGATGACGGGCCGTCAATCGGGTTGAAAATTTGGGGCTAAGCGACGGAAACGCCGGAACAATCCCCATCCCTGCCGCGAACTCCGGTAGCCATCCGCGCTATTGACCTCGGCGGCGGCTCCCCCTACACAGCGCGGGCCGAAGCATGATCCGGAAATTGCCTTACCGGTTTTCCCCGCGGCGCGCGTTAAGACGTAAGCGGCAAGACATGCTTCTCGAATGACCGACGACGATGGCGACCGATCTCGCAACGCCATCAAGCGGCCATGGGAGCGCGTAGCTCAGCCGGTAGAGCACGTGACTTTTAATCACGGGGTCCTGGGTTCGAGCCCCAGCGCGCTCACCAAGCAAAATCAAGGACTTATCCTGTATTTCAGCCCTTCAAATCGAGGGGCTTTTTTAATGCGTGCACACGTCATGCACACACCGCGGGTGCCGCAATGAGCGAAGACGCTTTCGCCTTCGGGGGCCTGATAATGTTTTGGTGCATAATCGTTGTTCGCCTCGCCCGGCGGGCAAAGAGCGGTTCGCCGGCAGACCCGACGCTTTTCCACACCCACGACCGGCAGTAGCTCGCGCGCGTTCCGGGCCGCTAGGAATCGATAGTTTGACGCCGTGTTGGGCGCCGCTTTGATGGCGGCATGCGTAAGCCCGTTCCCCACACACCGCCCGGTCACCGCCCGGTCAAAATCACCCTCGGCGAGATGCGCGAGATGGGCGTGCGCGGCGTGCTGGTCTATTGCGCCGACTATCAGTGCGGCCATAGCGTTGCCCTGAATGCGGACTCCTGGCCTGATGAAGTACGGTTGTCCGACCTCGAGCCCCGATTCGCCTGCAAGGCCTGCGGCAGGCGCGGTGCCGAGATCCGGCCTGATTTCAACTGGGGCCAAACGCGTGGTCCATCGATGGGGTATCGAAACACGACATGATCTGGGGCGGCCTTTCGAAGATCTGATTCTGGTAGACGAAAGCAGCCCAGGTCCTGTCGTCCGATAGGGAGCTATGTCGAAAAGAAACAGCAGAGCCGACCGAAAGCACATCAAATGGCTAGAGGATCAACTTGCGAAAGAGCGCAAGCGCAAAGGCAGTCGAAGGGCTGCCGTCTTCTTCGGCACAATTGCCATCGTCGGTTTTGTGCTCAGTTTCCAATTCCTTTGGCCACGGATGACGCTTGACGCTGACCCATCGAGCTTCGACCCGCGGGATCCGCATCCGCTTCAATTCAAGCTAACCAACACCGGATTCATTAGCCTCAACGACGTCCAGATCGACCTGGGGCTGTGCTTTGTCCAAACGGATGGACCGCTTATTCGAATAGACCCGATTCCATGCTCCCCTACGTGGCTACGGTTTGCGCAGCTACATGTTGATACCCGTACTCGCGATCAAAAGTACACATTTCGGATTGACGACGCTCTGACGGCCGAAAAGCCGGTCAGTCTGACAGCAGCGGATTTTATCCTGAAGGTGAATTACCGGCCGGGCTATTGGCCTACACTGTGGGAGACACAATTCCGGTTCTTCACGCGCCCTGAGCGCGACGGAAAGCTTAGCTGGCAATCGCAGTAGGACCGTCGGGCCGATGGGCACTGTCACAAACCTGTGGCATGACCATTGCACATTCGAAACGGACTGGGATTTCAGTGCCCAGTCTTGAAACAGGACGCTGCCGGGGGGACATGGATTTCGAGCCCGGCAGCGCCCCTGCTTTCAACGATGCTCCTCCGGCATCAAGAGGCTATAGAGCTTGGCAAGCAAGAGGCTGCCCTTAATCGCCCAGCAGACGAGCCGGACCCGCGCTCGCATGACTAGAAGCCGGATCAGACGCATCAGGCCATCACCGTGTTTGTCCAGTCCCGCATGCCGATCTGCTCAAGCAGCCCCTCGAAATCGGCGACGCCGGCCTCGGCAGGGTCGTCCTCGCGGTCCTCCGGCTCCCGGCCATCGTGCTCGTGCTCGGCATCGTCGCAGGCACCCATAGCCCAGCGGACTTGGTCCATGGCGCGGTCGAGAGAGCCAAGGGACGGCTCTGCGTCGTCCGGCTCGCATTCATCGGCGCCGGGACCGTAGCCATACGCTACCGAACCGAACGAAGGTTCGAGGTCGGGATCGGCCTCGAGCTGGTCCAGGAAGTCGATGAGATCCTTAACCAGCTCTCGGGCGTGGTGGACCATTCCGCGGTCGATGGGCGTACCCATGAACGCCTCAAGGCGAAAGGCGACCCTCTCAGAGGCGTTAGCGAGTCGTATGATGGCCTGGTGCCAAGCGGGGTGTACGGCAGCCGCGAGCGCGGCGAACGATTCCTGGGACTCGCCAGGGGCGTCTAGGACGTATTGGGCTTTCATGGTGGTTTCTCACTGGTTCGGCTTTCGACAGCCGTACCCCGTGTCAGACGAGGCAGCCGGGGGGTCGAAACCAGCCAGTGAGACTGGTCGGACGCTTTTAGGCTTTCGCCCTGGACAGCACAGTCCGCCCCCGGCCTTGCCATTCGGAACCGAATAGGCAATAACTCTCGGGTCGGAGCCGCACCGCCAAGTGCGTCCGTCGAAACGGTACCGTCGAGGTACCATTTCATTCAGCCGTCACCGCTCGACGCCAATCGAGTGGACATGCAGACCAAGCATGAAGCGGCTTATCACTGGTCCGGGTTTCGACACCCACGGACAGCCTGCACCTGATTTGCTTAAAAATCCATCCCCTTCGGGGGCATCAACTCGTTGCCGGCGGGTTCCTTGCCGCTTCGGTTTGCGCAATGACGAGTGCCTGGATTACGTCAGCAAGCTCGGAGACCGGCAGAGCGAGACGCGCGACGACGACGCCAACGTCATTCTGCCGGCTGAAAAGCGCGGCGCGCACGATGCCGTTGATGATTTTCACCTCGTGGAGGCCGTCAAAAAACAGCTCGGGGACGTTGTGAAAATCGATCACATCCATGGCTCATCTCCACATCTTGCCTTTACGCGCCCGTTTCGGTTGAATCCACGCATCGCAGCAGGATCTAACGCCATGTGGTGGTATCTGCTTCAAGGTTCGATATTCTTTGCCGTGGTGGCTTCAAACATCCATTGGCAATGGACACCTAACGGGCATCTCGCCGCAATCCTCGGAGGGTCGGCGGCGTTCCTGGTGACCGAGATCATCAATGAATTAAGGGCTTGGCAACAGAAGCGGGCGCTGCGCAATCACCGATAGGCAGGCCTGATCCCGTAGCCCACAGCCTGATCATGGCGCGTAGATACTGCAACAGGGAAAGGCCGTATTCGCGGGCCGCAAATTCAAACATTTCCAAGAGTTCTGGAATGGCCAGATCGGCAATCAGGCAAGCGAAGTGATTGATTTGATCTTCAAGATCGATGGCAAGCTGCTCAACGTCCGTTAGCTGGTCAAATCCCTCCTGAAGGCGGCTCATGGCCACATTCAGATCTATCTCTGTTTCACTCTCGAAAATGATCCTCGCTAATTTTGGATCACCCTTGCGGTGCCAACTCCCCGGCCAGCGCAGTGGGAATATACCCCTGTCAGCAATCGCGAGCCTGATTGCCTGCTCGCGCACATCAGCCAACAACGCCCGATCTTCAGGCGTGACAGCCGGACTGGCGAGACGCCAATACAGATGCAGCCTTGGTTCGCCCGTCCCAAGGCAATTACCGCCGGAGGCAATGACGATCGTTGCGGGGCCTAGCGTTCGCTCGAGCCTATCCCGTCCCGCGTTTGGCATGAAGTCGGCATCGATGCTGATGCATAAACCCTCGAATGGCTCCGTCGAATCGGGCCTGAACGTCCACACAGGAGGACAGAACGCAGCCGGGACCGGGTGGCCTGCCGTCTCCCGCGCTCGCTCATAGACAGCGTCGAGAAAACGCGGGTCATCAAGGGCAATCGTCTCGGCAAACAGTGCTTCATCATATCCTTTGCCGGCCGGGAAGGCCTGCAACAGCACGTGACCCTCACGGTTTGCGTGCTTGAAGATCGAGGCAACGAAACGGCTAAGTTCTCGTTTGTCTGGAGTAAGTGGTTCGCTCAAACGATCCCCGCATTGGGATACACGATCGGCCGATTGAAGTTGCTGTTGGCGACCATGGGAGCCCCTCCAGGCTCGCTGAAGCACAGCGCCACCGCGTCGCCTTCGTCGGGGCTCTGCATCCCCCGCTTCTTCATCTCGTCCTTGCTCTCCAGCACGAGCCGGCCGTCGCTCATGTAGCGGTAGCCAGGACCGCAGATGTCGGTTTGCAGGCTGTCGCTGTCCGGCAATGAGAAGTGAGCCCCCTCGAGCGCGGCTTTAAGATGAGACCACATCTCAGCCCGCCGGTTGGCGGGACCACCGGACGGCTTGCCGGTGTCATCCAGGGGCGGAGGCTCGATCGGCTTTGAACCGAAGTTGATCGCGTTCAGCTTGCCGCTTCCGAATGAGCCGCCGTAGCCTTGCTCCACGAGACGGTCATAGATGCCGGAGCCGAGGCCGCCCACGTCGATATTGACCTTGGCCGGCTTGTCTTCCCGCATGATCGAGGCAACCCAGCCGGCCACCTGCATGGTATCAAGGCCCTTCCGCTTCTCGATCTTCTCGATGCAGCTACCGCGGCGCCAGGCAATGGCCGTGCTGTCAGGACCGAAGCGCGCGGGGTCAACCCCGATGATGAGCGGCCCCGATCCAGTCTTCGGGGCCTTCCGGGCTCGCATCACGAGCTCGTGCGGAATGAAGCTGTCGAAGCTGGAGGCAAGGAAAGCTTCATCCGGTGTCAGCGGATATTCGCGCTTGAAATAGTTGATGTCCCCCTTGTCGGCGATCTTGCAGCGCCGCCAGTAAATCTGCTCGGCATCGAGGTTGTGCAGCTCGGCAAGCCGCTTCTCCTCCGCCGTCATCGCGAAGTCGTCGGGAATGGCCTTGCGATAGGTCGGATCTTCAGACCAGGGAAGGAAGACCGCCAGGAAGCTGTTCTCGCCGGCAACGGCCTTGCACCAGAATTGATGAAACTCATCACCGAACTGGTTGCCCGTGGTCTCCACGATGATTTCCGTGTCGGGGAGATCGGGCACGGTCTCCATCAGTGCGGCAAGCTGCTCCTTGAGGTTCACCCAGAACGCAGCCTCCGAAGCGTGCAAAGCCTGCGCGGTTGACGATCGGCCGGCGCCGTCTTCCGTCGCGACGGAGACGAGATAGCCGCTATCGATGCTAGAGAACTTCAGCTCTTCAGCGTTGCTTGCACCAGTCACCGGGCGCATATCGTCAGGCATGCAATCGTGCATGCGCTTGACCAGGCCGAACAGGTTTCGCACCGCCGGCTTTTCGTGCGCCACGATCGCGGTGAGGAAGCCGGGCTTTTTGATCGTCTTGTGATAGTAGCGGCCGGCAACATAGGTGCTGACGCCTTCCTGTCGCGCCTTGAGGACCACAACGCGCACCATCCCGGTCTTGGCGCGCTGCTCCTCGATGATCTGATGTAGCTTCCGTTGCACCGGATTGAACTTGAACGGCACAAGGCCGCCGGCCTTGGGGCGGATCTTCAGGTGCTGCTCGGCGAAATACTCCAGGTCCGTATCAAGCCGCTCGGCATGATCCAGGGCGCCGTTGATTGCGTCCGTCCAGTGCATCAATGCAACGTCTGCCCATCACTGGAGAGATCGGCCGCGAAATGATAGAGCGCCTGATGAGCCTCCTGGAGCGTTACACCCATTTGCTCGGCAACGCGTTCGGCAATGCGCTCCTTCTCGGCCAATCGAGCCATGAAATCGTTGTCGGCCAGCATGGAGAGGAGTCCCATATCGCTCATGCGCTCTGCTCTAGGTTCTGCACGGCCTGACACTGACAGGCGCCAGCGTGAGCGGTCAGCATGTTGCGCACCACGCCAAGCGGCACACCGGGGCAATCCTCCGCCACCTCCTTGGCCCTCGCATCGATAAAGGCGTCAAGTTCAGCCCGAAAATCTGCGATCCGCTCAGCCAGCGGCTTTTCAGGCTGCGGTTTTGGTTTCAGCATTTGCTTCCTCGAATTTCTTGAGCTTTTTGCGCAGCTCGGCGGCCTCGTTCTGTGCGTCCCTCACGGCCTGATCGCGCTGCTTCTCCCGCCTCTCAAGGTAGACCTGAAGATGATGCGGCAGCTCGGCAAAACGCCCCTTATCTTCTGCGGGCCACGATCGCGGCGCATCAATCGGCCATGCCGCGTTGACTGCCTTGATTACTGCGCGAGCCTTGCCGGGAGGGGCATAAAGCAAGGCTTCGTGCTCCTCATCGATCGCCGTAAGCTCCGCATGCATCAGGTCGGGCGAAATGTTCGAATTGTCCGTAACGAACCGAACAACGTCCGGCACCGAGGCAGGCAAATGATGCGCCTGGTTGAGCTTACACCAGCCCAGAAACAGCCTCATCGGCCCTGCCTCCGCAATGCGTCATGAGTGCGCCGCATCAGCTCGACGTAACGACGCTTATCAAGCGCGGCCGTCATGTCCGTGCTGTCAATCGAATCGTCCGAGCCGTTTTCCAGTTCCTCGAGAACGTTGGCCCTCTTCTCGAGAGGCATCGTTCCAAAGTTGCGGGCAATTTCCTGCGGCGTGTCGTCGGTACCGAAGTAGCCGGCGCGCCGCCGCGAGCGGGTCAAATAATCATCAGCCATGGCTTATCCTCTTGAGGCTCGCTGTGCGGACAACAATTCAAGTGCATCGTCGATCGATCCCGACGCCTGAAACCGTGCATTCGCTCGGCTGACATCCTGCACACCCTGGGGAGCGCGCGGCTGTGCCGTTCCCGGCCGCTGAACCGGAGGCAGGTTTTTGGGGAGGGCTTTCGGCACGTTCTTTTGCATAGCCCGATAGGCCGCAGCCTCCATCACCATGCGTTGAAATGCATGGTGCCGCAGCGCCGGATTGGTCTTCATCTCACGCGCGAAGTCATCGACCGAGACCCCCGCCTCCGCGAACATCGCTGGCAATTCGGCTGCTGCCGCGCGCCGCGTTGTCTCTGGCAGTGTTTTCTCCCATGCGGCAAACTTGCCGTCATGCTCCGCACCAACGCGGTCGAGATCCGCCTGACGAGCCTGCGCAGCATGGGCACGTTCCGCCGCCTGCGCCTGCACGAGCTGGCCGGCCTGTGCCGCAGTCTGCTGAATGGCCTGCCATCGCTGCGGATTTTGAACAGCGATCGAATTCGCAATCGACTTCAGATGACCGGCATCGGTAACTCCCCGAAACTCGGGGAATTGGGATAGGAAGCTAAACTCGGCGACCGCGACAGCGTTGTCCAGGGTTTGCGCATACGCTGACCTAACCTGCTCGGCCTTGGCAAACTCACCCTTCAACGCCTCCACAATGACCGGGTTCGCCAGCGCCTTGCCGAGTTCGTCCGCCTCATGCTGATGCTGGTCCGCAGGCTGCTGTTGTGCCTCTGCGGACTTATTCGCCACCCCGTCTTGAGCCGCTTCAGCCGGCTGCTGTAATTGCGGCGGCAGCGGGTCAAGCCCGATCGATTCCAGGAACTCGGCATCCTCGAGCACCTGCTTCGTTTCGGCCTCGTCTGCCCGCCACTGCTTCAGCGAGTCTGACGCCTCCTCAGGCGTCAGTGCAAGATTATCTGCCGCTTTCTCGCCGCCATGCGTCAACTCGATTGGGCTGGTCTCGAAAGGGTCGCCCGAGAACCGAGAGTCCGCCAACGCGTCAGCCGCTTGCCGGAGTTGGTCATCAAGGCTGGCCTCAGGTTCTTCCTCTTTCGGCTTGTCCGGCTCAACCCACCCGTGATCCACAAGCTCAGCAGATCGGCCGAACAACTGCTCATTGCCACTCGTGAATTGACCGTTTTCGCTGCGAGGCTGTTCGGTCTCGGACATCAAATGATCCTCAGAAGATAATTGAGAATGATCGTCGGCTGCACGTTGTTATGCGACCCGCCCGCGGTGTTCGTAGAGGCCACGGTGGCCGTACCGGTGGAATGGATCAGTCCAATCGTTGCCGGCTGAGAACCGTTTGACGGACCGACAATGCCCCACTGAGCGCCACCCACAGCAGTCACCGTTCCGAGCTGAACGGTGTTTGAGGGGATCTTGTCTTCCGTCGAAGTAACCGAGGCTGTGCCAGATGAGTTGATCGTCGGAAGTTGAGATGCGCTCAGCGTATGGAGTTCGGCGCCGCCAGCGTAACCGAGGGTCGTTCCCGTCACCGCTCCGGCGGCAGTGAGCCGATTTGCAGCAACGCCACCCATGTCGTCCTTGCCCGCGACAACGCGGCCACGAAGGTCGATAATGTTAAACGTCGTTGATCCGTCACCGCCGCCGTACGTCGTGCCCACAATCCCGAAATAGGTGGAATAGGTCGTGCGGCTGATCGCCTGACCGTACGGCAGCACAAACGAGCTGTTGGGCGCACTGGTGCCCGTGTAGGGCAAAACACCGCCAATCGGGGTGTTGTACGGATTGCCGTAGAAGCCCTGAAGGTAAAACACCCCGTCGCCGTTATTGTAGATGGCAACATACGGCGTGCCCTGGACGAGATGTCCGGCAGCGAGTTCGACGTTAGGCGCCGAGCGAAGAGGCTTCGCGCCCAGACCGTCAACGGACAACGTCACCGTGGCGCCGCAAGTCGTGTGCGGGGTGAAGGCAATCACCTGGTTGGCGAGCCGTGAGAGGCTGTCAAAGTTCTGGTTGCTAGCCACCGTGTAGGCAGTGGCAACGCCTCCAGTCGTGATAGCGCCGGAGATGTCATCTCGCCACTTGGCCGCAGAGGCCATCATGGCTCTGGCGCTGTCATTGACGCTGGAAGGCGATTGTCCTTCAGCCCACCCGACAGTCGGATCCTGGGTGGCGTTGCTTGCCGCCGTCTGAGACCACCATGCTACGCCGGTCATGCGTGCTCCTGCGACTTCACGACCACCGGATAGACCCGCACCACCCGATCACCATCCAGGCGAAGCGGGAGAGGCTTCAGCCGCCAATGCTTGGCAGGGTCAAAGGGTTGGCTGTCCTCGTTCTCGATCGGCAGCCATTCGCCGCCGTCCTCGTCCTTGGCCGGCTTGAAGCTGGTGGCGATCAGCTCACCGCCACGAACCAGGCAGTACTGCTGCTCGGCAACGGGAAAGCCCTCAGAAGCCAATGCGGAGTCCGCCAGTGAGCGGAGATAGGCTGAGACGGTCAAACCCTTGCGCTCGGCTGCGGCCTTCAGGAGGTCTTCTCTGGCGTATCTAAACTCAGCCATTGGCGGGCTTGCTCACGACATAGCCAAGCTCAACCAGCCGGGCGAAGATCTCTTCAGCCTCGCGAAGGGCGATCCGGCCCAGTGCGGTTTGGTCGCGCAGGTCGTTGATAAGCTGACGCAGTTGCTCTTCGGAAAGCATGGCGATCACCCAAGCTTCCCATTATCGCCCCAGCCCGAACCGTCGCCGCTCGGAGTGATCTTGCGGCCGATTTCCGTGGTCGATTGATTCCGCATATACCCCTCCGGAATGCTCTTGTTCACAATCGTGAAGCCGGCACGGCGGAGGACCGCCTTGGGGTTGTTCGAGCGGTCGTCGTTGGAGTCGTAGGCCATTCAGTTGCGTCCTTTCGCAAATCAGAGTCGTACGAATGTACTACGTTTGAGCGGACCACGTAATCTTTAATCACGCGCTCATCGTGCTTTTACATCGTTTTTTCAAATGCGTTAGGTAATTCGTCGGAATTGATGCACACACTATGCACACAAACGGCAAAAATGTGCGTCAAAATGACTCAGGGTTAGCCGCCAACCTGCTTCGCAACTCGAGCCCTCAGATCCTCTTCGATCCATGCGAAGACGGTCTCAGGATCGACCGCGCTCGCCGTCGCCTGGATCAGCGCCACAAGCCGGCGCATCGCCTGCATCTCAACGGCGTCCATCGGACCAGTGCGGTTCTCGATCGAAAGCTCGACGTTGCGCGGGATGATCGCGAACAAAACTCTCAAGTAGGTTGACGGGTCGGTCTCCCTCACCCGCTCCAGGACGTTTGCGCCGTTCTTCGTCCAGTCCGCAAGCGCATCAGCGCATGCGGCTTCGGAGAACTTGCTACGGGCGCCCTGAGGCCGTCCTAGGGGGTTCCCAGATTGGCCAGGCTTCCACGGCGCTTTCAGCCCGGTGCTTCGTTGCTGTTTCTTCACCGGTAATCGTCCGGCCCGTAGACCAGCCCTTCTGCCATCAACCCTTCGCATTCCTCGCAATAGCACCTCGAGCGTTTCATCGTTTCACCCCTAGGGAAGGGACTGAAACGAAACGACCCTACGGGGTTTGAAAACCCACCCCGTAATGGGGAGACCGTTTCAACCGTTTCAGCCTTCGTGGATTGGAGAAGTACTTTCATCTGCTTGCCTTTTCGCTGTGTCGTTTCACGTCGTTTCAGTCGTTTCACTCAGTTTGAAACGCCGGCTTGATGAGGTTGATTGGCGCGCAGCCGTTTCACCTCCGTTTCACCCTTTTCTGTGAGGCAGAGAGTGCCGCGACGATCAGGTTTGACGAGCTTGTCGGACTTCAGCCGGTCGGCGCATCGTTTCACCTTGGCTTTGTTCTCGCCCTTGTCCGATACCCACCCGAGCGCGACAGCCAGGCCGGCATAGGACGCGCGTGGGTGGTCTGCGACCGCGAGCAGCAGAACATCTTCATCGTCCCGCGAAGTGGTCTCAGCCCGGCTCTTCTCGGCATCGGAAAGCACCTTGGCCACCACGCTGGGGATTCGTCGGCCCTTACTGTCCCTGAGGTGCGCTGATGTGACGGTCTCGAGTTGGAAGGTGATCGGCGCGAAGTCGGGACCACGAAACTTGCCCTGCCAATGCAGGGACACGAGGCTGTCCGTCTTCCAGCATGTCAGGTTGCCATCGACCTCCGCAACGAAGGCGCCGCCGCCACGGGGAAGCAGGTTGTCTTGCTTCGCATTCTTGACCGGATGACAAAGGACAAGTGTGCACGGCTCGCCAGCGAATTTCAGGCATTGCCGGAACATCCGGGCGTGTGTGCCAGACTCAACGTTTCCGTTCTCCTCGCTGCCCTCGAAATACGCCGCGCTCGTGTCGACAACGATAAGAGACACGCCGCCAAGGTCGTTCACTTCCTGCTTGATGCGTGCGATCAGCTCGGAAACCTTGAACGTTCCTTCGAGAAAATGAACGTCGATAGTCTTGGGATCGAAGTTCATCCTCTCAGAAAGAGCAATCCACCGCATCCGAACGTCGTCGGGGTTTTCGCCCGCAAAGTAGAGAACGCGGCCCGGATCGACATCGTGCTTGCCGATTGGCAGGCCCAGCGCTTTATGAGCCGAGATGAGCAGCGCAACCGCTGTTTTGCCGTGTCCGGTTGGGGCCGTGATCGAATAGAGGAAGCGGCGCTGCACAAGCCCATCAATCAGATAGTCCGGCGGCGTGAAGCCTTCCAGAAACTCCGCGCTGGACTTAATGAGGCGCTGAGGAGCCACTGCTTCAATGACGGGCGCGCGGCGCAACAGGTCCGCGAGTTCGTCCGCGGTCCCGCCGGCCTCGATCCAGTTAGAGACATCCCCTTTCGCGGGGAGGCCCGGCAAACGCACCACGCGGATTGAGCGGGCGACGCTCTGCAGCGTTGCCACTACCTGCTCAGCGTGCGCCTCGCCTGGGTCGTCGTTGTCAGGAAGGATATAGACGTCTTTGCCCTCGAAGTGTTCGGCCAGGTCGGGAGTGAACTTCTCCGCACCGCCAGAGTTGGTCGTGGCGACGAAGCCGAGCGCAGCAACGTTGTCGGCGTCTTTCTCGCCCTCGACCACGACCACGTCATTGTGCTCGGCCGCGGTTAGTTCGGGCAGCCGATAAGGGATCTTCGGCCCCTTTGGAGCACCGTTAACCCACACATTGCCGTCCCAATGCGCTTGGTAGAAGCCAGGACGCTTGACGCGGAGGTATGGCGTGCCGTCCGCTTGCCGATAGATGTATTCTGCTGGCGGACTACCGGCCTTCGCAACCGGGCGCGAAACACGGCTCGTCATGTTCGAAATGGCGTTATTGGCGTTGCCGGATGTTTGTGGCTCCCACCGCGCGAGGCCGGCCCGATTGCGCACATAGTCCTTGCACGTCAGCGCATCATCGCCTGCGAAGCTATGCACCACCATACCGCCGGGCGCGGTATCGTCCAGCCTGATCGAAAGGGATCGGTCTTTCGGAGAGTGCCCCGGTCCAGGAGCCAATATCTGCTTCCCTGAGATCTCGCCACCAAGGGCCGCAGCCAGTTGCTGAAGCGAAAGGTTCATGCAGCGCCTCCCTGGTCGGGATAGTTACGCTTCCTCGTGACCTGCCGCCGGGAGATGGCTTGCTCCACGTTGCCGGCTGCCTGGTGCAGCAAGCTCGACATCGCCTGAAGCTCCTCGGCCCGCCAATGAACCTGGGAGGTGGCTTCGCTGATGGCGCGAAGCTGACCAATGATTGCGAGAGCTAGCGGGTTCATCGCGAGCCCTCCGCCGAAGCTGTCCGGACTTCGGACATCTTTGCGGCCTCCACCGGTTGGATGGTGCAGACGACAAGCGGCTGCGGGCCATAGCGCTTTTCGATCCACATCAAGACAATTTGCGCATCGTCCCGGTACACCACGCCATTGAGAGCGTCGTTCCAGGCCTTTGCGACATTGTCGAGATCCGGCTTCTTCGCCGGCCTGATTTCGCCGGCTAGTGCCTTCTGGCGTTTGCGTTCAGACCATGAGGCCGGGACCGGATAGATGGCGCGGAGCGTGAACTGCACCGCCTCATCGAATGGTGGCCGATCGCGCATTACGTCGACGGCGGCGCCGAAGATCAGGCTCTCATAAGAGCGTGTCTTCTGGGGCGTGTAGTGGCCGATCTTGCCGCCGCGAAGGAAAGCTCGAGCGCGGCCCTTCCCCTGAGGGGCACCAGGAAGAGTGATGGTGATGGGCTCACTCATGCTGCATCTCCGTGAACGTACGGAACGATGGCAGCCGCCAGCGCGAAGCTGATCGCGCAACGTCGCATGAGGCGAGATGCTTGAAGTTTGCGAAGCGGTGAGTTAGATTCCGAACAGATCGAAGCGCCAGCCAGATCAGATTTCGGAAGCCCGGTGCCCGCCAGCGCCGGGTTTTCCATGTGAGGCTGCATCAGGCGGCGGCCTCCGCGCTCTCCTTGGCCTTCCGCTTTCGCGGGATGCCGCGGCGTTCGCCGGAAGTAGAAGCCAGCTTGCCGGCCTCGAGCCACGCATCAAGGTCGTCCAGGTCATACCGGACGGTGCCGTTGCGCTTAATGAAGATGGGGCCACCGCCAGTGCAGCGGATCTTGGTGAGATAACTTTCGGCGAAGCCGGTGTAGATCGCGGCACCCTGAGTATCGACTGGCGGGCGCCGGGTCTTGGTCGTGGTGGTCATTTGGCAGTCCTTGTGTTGAAAGAACCGCCATCCAATTACGGCCTATTACCTGGCCGCGCACGATTAGGACTATCGCTTGCGTTTGATCTTAGTTTTCGCCCCGTTCCTTAAGCCAAGGATACGAAGATAGTGTGAGTTTTCTTGTGTGTGCCGAGACAGCTTGCCCGCCGCCACATGGGCGGCAACTGCCTTGCGCAGAGATCCGTAGCGCTCCTCGTCAGCGATCACTGCGGCATCAACGGGCGAAATGAGTTCACCCTTGGGCCGGTTGCCGGCCAGCGTGTCGCCGGATGTCAATATGCCGCCAGCCTTCTTGAGAGTTACTAAAGCGGCATACCTTTCGCGATCCGTCTTAAGCGGGCTCTCTGCAAGGGCGTCGAGCAGAGCGCGCACCCATTGAAACGCGATGTCCAATTCATGGTCTTGCACCTCAGGGAAGGGCTTCCGTTTTTTCATTTGGAAGCTTCCGCAAACTGGATCACGTTGTTTGCCGGCGGGTTCAGGATCATGTTCAGCATCGAGGCCAGCGCCTCGAATGCCTGCCGCTTCTCCTCCAGATATTCGTAACGGTCATACGTCTCACGCACACCGCCGATGACGTGGCCCATGCACCGTTCGGCATGATCAGCGTCAACCTTGGCGCGGCTCATGAGGCTACGGCCGGTGCGCCGCAGGTCGTGTAGCTGCCATTGCTTCATTGGCGCCCTGCCCTCTGCCTTCCGGATCTTGGCTATGATCCGGTTTAGCTCTTTCTTGGCCTTGCTGAAGCCGCTGAAGGGTTTCTTGCCACCGGTGGTCGAGAACACGTAGCCGTCAGGCTTCTCGCCTATGAGCGCTCGCAGGGCGGGCGTGATCGGAATGACATGATCGAGCTTGTTCTTGTAGCGCGCCCCGGGGATGGTCCAGAGATCGCCATTAATCTCTTCCGAGTGCATCTCGGAGCACTCGTTGCGCCGGGCCATGGCGAGCAGCAGAGATTTCACATACCGGGGATAGCAGGCCGGCTGCTCGATCTTGTCGAGGGCCGCCCAAACGTCCCTGATCTCGTCATCCGCCAGGATGCGCTTGCGAGCCCGCTCCTTCGGCTTCGTTTTCGCCATGCCGCGGACGATCGGTGATTTGAATTCGTCGTCCTGCACCATCTGCCAGTTGAAGGCCTTGCGGACGTGCGCCAACACCCGGTCAGCCATCACGGGACCGCTCTCGGCCTTGATCTCGTTGAGCATGGTGGTGATGTCGCTGCGCTTCAGATCGTAAATCGACTTATCACCAATGCGCGGCCGAACATGATTGGTGAAGGCCGCCTTGACCTGATCGCCGCTCCGTAGAGCGTCAACGTGGTCCTTTTCGAAGGCGTCCAGCACCGTGTTCACCGTGTTGACGGCGGCCAGCTTCTCCCGCTTGGCGTCGGCGCGGGAGGTTTCCAACTCCCCTTGCGGGTCCTTCTTGTCCGCCACCTCGCCGGCTGCCTTCTTGGCGAAGTCGCGAGCCTGCTCGGCAGTGATATTCCCGTGCAACCCCAGGCCGAGCCAACGCTGCTTGCCGGTCGTCTTGTCGCGATAGCGATATCCATACGTCACGGCACCGCTGTTGAGGCAGCGCGCCACAAAGCCCTTCACTTCCTTGTCCGCGAGGATCTGCCCCGCTGTCATCCGGTCAACTTGCGTCTTGCTGATCTTGACCTGCATCGCCCGCCCTCCGTGCACACCAAATCATTACGTGGTCTCTGTGCACACTCTATGCACACACGGCAGGGTCAACGCAAGTCATTTCTCGCCATCAGTTGACAAGCGCAGTAAAGCCTGAATCTATAGGATTTTCTTGGGGTTTCGGAGGAAACGCAATGTTTGCAGCAACTTGGCCTGTGTGCACGGCCATAACTTTTAATCACGGGGTCCTGGGTTCGAGCCCCAGCGCGCTCACCAAGCAAAAGCAAGTTCGACGAGACTGTTGCAAGTTGAGGAGCTTGCCAAGATCGCCACGTCGAAGTCGTCCACATCGAAAAGGTCAACGCGCCTTTCCTCTTCAAGCTCAAAGGTGCCGGGCGAGGAGTTCGGCGCCGAGATCATGCATGCGGCCGAACGCGGCAGGCTCGATCTACATCAGAGCGGAACGCTTGTTCGGTTGCTGCGACGCTGGATTTGATGGGATTGAGGGTGCCGGGCGTCGAGACCCCTGCCGCCGCCTGAAGCCGGCAGGTGCAGCCCATCATGTCGACAAGGCTCGCGTTACAACAGTTGAACCGCCCTCATCGCCCGGGACGCCAAAGGGCCGCTGCTTTGAAACAGCGGCCCTACCGGGTTGCAATAAATCCGAAATGAAATGCCAGCCCCGGTTCGCACAAGGTATTTCGTGACCGCTTGTTCCCCCTTTAACATTTCTGAGTTTCGTGAGTTCTCAAGTCTGATGTCAATCAGGATTTTTGCAAACGCTTCGGATTTTTCCTTAACGTTTGTTCAGGCAAGCGGTACGCAGTTTGCGCAAACTGTTGACTTGCTACGGGGCCATCACAGGGATGTGTGGCTGCCTCGAGCTTGGGGTGAGGGCCCGCCAAATGCCAGCCCCCGGCGGGCCTTCCCTCAAAGCCGATGAGTCTGCGACGAGGTCGAGAACACGCCATCCACTGACGGCCACGACAATGCGACTCGACCGCGAATTCGGTCGCAACCTGCCGACCGATTTGCCTGCAGCGCGGTTGCAACTCTACTTTGCATTACATCGCAAGCGTTGCTACTGGAGGCGGCCAAGCACCAGCCTGGGGTAGGTTGAGGACGCACGGCACTCGGCCGCCCCGGTCACGGGGCGGCCGTGACCGTCTCTAAGTAGAACACAGAGTACTTAAAGTTCCGTCGCTTCTGGCGGCTTTAAGCCCATGCATTCCAAGGAATTTTCTACATCCAATACGTTCGCCAGCTCGCGCCCCTTCCGCGCCGCTGACTGCTGATCAGTGGGCCGGACGAGCTGAGCCCGTCGGACTTTGAGCCTCGGTTTTGTCTGCACGATTGTGGAAAGCGTGGAGCGGCGAGCCGGTCCGGCTTCAACTGGGATGGGCTTGCCGCTATGGGATTATCGATAGCGGCTCAAAGACGGCCCCGGCCGTGGGGGCTTTTAAGGGGATCGTGGTGGCCGGGGCCGTTTGGAGGCGCTTGGACCTTTGGGGAAGGCCAAGCGACCGCAAGCTTACTCAAAGCTCACGGCGCCGTTCTGTTCGCTTCCGCACATTGGCGGCAATGTTCCTCATAGAACATGCCGTTTTTTCCCGTTCGGATTCGCATTTGTTATGGCTCTCTCGCTGCCTCGGTAGCTTTCGATGGCCGGGCTGGTTTTTAAATTTCCGATCTATTGTTGTACCCGCGGCGGCGCACAGCTTTAGGGTTGGCCGTGGGCCTGTTTCCGCACGGAATGAGATCAGCGCTTTCAATACTGAGGCCGCCTTCGGGCGGCCTCTCTGCATTCATCGCGGAAAAAAGTCGGCCCCAGCGGTTGGCGGCGGCTGGGGCCTTGGGGTCGAACTCCGGCACCGTACAGGGGGACCCGGTGACCGAAGCACATCGAGAACGCGCCACATTGCCTGTCGTTCCCGACTCATAGAAGGCCCGAAATTCGGATGAACGACGGCCGACAGTCTCCAATGGACCGCATTTGACCCGTTGCCCGAGCATGGCGCTCGTAGGGGAAGCCGCGCCGGGCACCGATGGTCGTCGTGCTCGTTGAAGCCAAGGACGGCGGAGCCATCCCAATCCACCGTGATGCTTGGGGAAAACCGCTATTGCGTCAGTGCCTCTGCATTTTCCGAATCGGCGCTCCATGCTCGCTCTCGCGAGTGTTCCGATCGCGGGGGGAGACGTGAGCCAGTTCTTATCCGTGCTGTTGCTAGCGACGGCTCTCATGCTGACGGTATGTTTTGGGGTGGCGGCCTGGCGCCTCTCCGACGAGAGAGGCCTCGACATCACCGGCCAAATTCCGCACCCGTCCTACGGGTGGAAGCCGACGCCGGCCAGGTGAGCGCCCCCGAGCGTGAACGCGCGTCCTTGCGATTGCATTCGGCCGCCGCTACGGCTTCGCCGTGCCGGGCTCGGCCATCTTGCGGTGCTGCCTGGCGAGCATCTCGTTCGGTGTGATGCTCGCGATAGTCGTCTGGATCTTGTTCTTCAGCCCCGTGACGACGTTGGAGTCCCCGCGCAGCATCGCGTCGAATCCGGCCTTCGCGACCTCATGCGCATCGTCCTTCTTCTCGGTGCCGACCTTGGTGTCCATCATGTCGGCGCGGCGGAAGAATTCCGTCTCTGTGGCGCCAGGCATAAGGCAGGTGACAGTCACTCCGCTGTCACGCAACTCCTCGCGCAGCGCGAAGGAGAATGAATCGAGGAACGCCTTGGTAGCGTTGTAGACGGCCTGGAAGCTCCCCGGCATGAAGCCGGCGATCGAGCCCGTGATGAGGATACGTCCCGAATTGCGCCGGAGCATCTGGTTGCCGGCGCGATGGATCAAATAGAGCGTGCCGGCAATATTGGTGTCGATCACGCACCTGATGCGGGCAAACTCCTGATCGAGGAAGGCCTTGCCGAGACCGATGCCGGCATTGGCCAGCAGCGCCTCGATCGGCCGCTCGCCCACCGCCGCGCAGAGCATGTCGACACCTTCGGTGGTGGCAAGATCGGTCTCGACCGCTTCCACGCTGACGCCGAGTTTGCGCAGATCGATGGCCGCGTCCTCGATCGCCGATTCGTTCGCCGCGAGGACGAGATCAAAGCCGGCCTCGGCGCAGCATCTCGCGAGTTCCAGGCCGATTCCTGTGGAGGCACCGGTGACGACAGCGAGCTGCTTGGCGGCCATGGGCCTATCCTCCAGATTGCGTTCGCTACGCCCAATCGCCGCGCCGACCGCTCGTTCCAACTCCGGCGCGCAAGCGCATGTGCGCTCCAAGGAAGGCCCGAAGATCGTCGGATCAAGCCTGAAGCGGCCCGGGGATCAGCTTTTCCGTGGGCTTGGCTGGTTCGGCCTCGGCGTGGTGGAGCTGTTTGCGCTGCGGCATGTCATTTGGCGCGCGAGGAACCATTCGCCTGCCGCGGAGTCTAGCCGATGCTTCCGGTGTTCCCGCCCCCTGCTTGCCGGAAGCCGTTTGGACGAAGCCGTAGCCCCGGCGTCATTCCCTTTAGCGCGCGCCGGGTCTCGGCGTGAGCTTGGAGGCAGGCGATGAGCAGGACCAAAGGTCTGCAACAGCGGATCATCGGCAAGACGAAGCAGGCTGTCGGCGAAATCCTTGGCGACCAGGATCTCCATGAGGATGGGAAGGCACAAGCGGAGAGCGGCCGCGACGAGCAGGAGCGCGACGAGCGGGAGAAGGAGCCGAGCCCGCTCAATCCGCTGAAGAAGCTCAAGCAGCTCACGTGAACGACGGGGCGCAACCTGCGGTTTTCGATGCAGATCGACGCATTGACGATCATGTTTCGACGGTTTCCAAACGCCGCTTGCGGTCGCGCTGGATTGCTGCGGTCGAGCTCGGCCTGATCAGCAGCACCTTCTCGACCGTCGTCAGCCAGCTCTTCGCTGCCCGGATCGGCCGTGATGCAGCGGTCGACTGGATGACGGTCGCCGCCATTCCGGCGCGCGACTGGGCGATCAGTGCCGAGCCATCATGGAGCGCGATCCTGTCCGGAATCGCTTTCCACCAATGGGCGGATTTTTCCTGGGCGCTTGTCTTCTTCGGTGTCCTCGGCCGCTGGACCGCTCACCTGCGGCCGCAGGCGATCCTGGTCCTCGCGCTTCCCTGGGCGGTGTTCTCTTCGGCGATGGAATGGTTTGTGCTGGTGCCGCTGTTTCCGTTCCGGCAGCCGCTGTTCACGCTGCAGCAGCCCTACTGGATCGGCCTGCTCGTGCACAGCTCGTCGGCCGTGATGTATCCCCTGTTCGCGCGACTGCGCTGGGCAGGCAGCGATGCGCCTAAGCAGGATGTGCGCTTCACCGACGCCTGGATCACGGGCGGCTTGGTCGCGATTGCGCTGCTCGGGACGATCGCGCTGTTCGGCCGGCATTGCTACGAACTCCCGTGGATGGGCCGCGACAGGGACGCGGACCAGAGCTTCATTCGGCACATGACCGCGCATCACGCACAGGGCATCGAGCTTGCGCGGATCGCGGCTGAGCGCGCGCACGATCCGCATCTGCAGAAGCTTGCCATGCTGATGGTGGCGAGTCAGACCGGCGAGAACAGGATTTTCGAGAACTGGTGGCTGAGCTGGTTCGACACGGAGATGCCGGACTGCACCGCGCAAGAGCGCGCCGTCATGCCGGGCTTCCTGACCCCGGCTGAGCTACGCCAGGTCAAAACCGCCGCGCCCGAGCGGTTCGACGCGATCTTTGTCGAGATGATGACGCTGCATCATCTGGGCGCGGTGAAGATGGCTGATCAGATGTGGCACAGAAGCGGCGACCCGCGACTGCGGATCATGGCCCATGCCATTCGCCATGAGCAGCAGGGCGAGATCGCGCTGATGCAGGGCGCGAGCGGCGTTGCCGCGGTCACCATCGCCTTCCGCAATATGCTCGGCGACAACGTCAATTGACCCGCTGAGGGACCTTGGACGGGCGAGCGGGCTGATGCGCGCTCGTCGCTGCGCTGGCCGTTCCCTTCGAACGGCATCGCTTGCTGCAAAGGCTGCACTCATGCGGACCTATCACAGGTTAATGCCTGCTCTCACGACCTTGAGCAAAGTACCTATGGCTGGGGACCAGCGGATAATCGATGCAAGCAGGCTTTGCGTTCTCCAAACTCGCCGATCGTTTGGCGGGTCTCGCCGACCTCAGTGCCGAGGACCTCGACCTTCTCTCGGATATGCCGAGCGCCATCGCTCATTTCGGCTCTCGTCACGCAATCCTGCGCCATGGCGACGAGCCGACCCAATGCTGCCTGCTGCTCCAGGGATATCTGTCCTGGCAGGACGCAGAAAGCGGCGACGGGCAAATCACGTCAATCTACGTTCCCGGTGACATACCCGACCTGCACACGCTGTACCGTGCTCGCGCCGACAGCGACCTGGTCGCACTCGGCCCGGCCGTGGTTGCCTTCGTCCCGCACCGCTTCTTTCGCGACCTGTCCGGGCGTTCGCCCGCCATGTCGCGCGCACTGCTGCTGATGATGCTCGTCGATCACGCCATCCAGCGAAACTGGACCGTGAACCTCGGCAGCCGGGACGCCCTGACCCGCGTTGCGCATCTGCTTTGCGAGATCACGACGCGCCTGCAAAATGTCGGCCTCGCCAGGGAGCTCCGATTATCCTCGCCATTTACCCAGTCCGACCTTGCCGCGGCTTGCAGCATCTCCCCGGTGCATGCCAATCGCACCGTCCAGGAGTTGCGCCGCTGCAACCTCCTGCAATGGCAGGGCAAGTTCATGACGATCATGGACTGGCCGGGCCTGGTTCGGCTCGCCGGCTTCGATCCCACCTATCTGGGCGTTCGTGCCACCGGCGACGCGCGACCGTCGCAACCCAGCCTCGTGGCCTCGGGAGCTGCTCTCGCGTAAACAATCACATCGCGCGCATATCGGCGCCTGCCGGATTTTCGACCATGGAAAGCAAAACAGCGATCAAACCACCGCGCGCCTGCAATTTTCCAGTGCGCAGCGCAGCAATTTACGGTAGTAGTCCCTAGGGACGACTTACGCCACGCGGTCTGAAAACGGGAAGGCCGCAAACAGGCAAAGAATTCGGATGGGGGCAATCCACCAATGCTCCATGGAACCTGCGCTAGCTGAACTTGTTCCCAATTGCGACGAGTTCGCGCGGCGCTGGTTGAGTGGGCCAAAGGGGTTGCAGGTTATGGATTGGGTGCTCGGGACGATTGCGGTCTTCTGCTTCGCGGCTGGCCTTAATACGATCGCACTGCTCTTCGGCGTGGCCGCGTTGATCACCAACGTGGGCATCATCGGCTTGAGATGGAGGGCCCGGGCGCAGGGGACCCTGCTGGACGACGGGTGGGTCGCGCCGAAGCTGGTGACGGCGATCGTCCTACTGTCTGCCGTCTGGTGTCTCGCCGCGCAGGCGGGATTCATCGGGTCGTAGATCGCTTGCCCCTTCTCTCTCCTCAATGGCGATCACTGGCTGTCGCGCGTTTGACCTATTCCGTCCCACTCGTTAGTTGGACTGAGACGCAGCGGGAGGACTGCCGTGAAACTGGTCGGTGTGGTGGGAGTGATCGTGCTCGCGATCTCGTGCGGGTGCGTGCTTGAGGCGAACGCTGCGCTGGGTGACCAGTTCAACGCAATCCCGAAGGACCTGAAGTAGCGGCAACAGCGGTGTTCTTGCTTTCCAAGACCCTGGGCACAGTTGCCATCTTGCCAAATTTTCTTGCAGCAAGCAGCATGATCGGCTGCTTGCTGATGTTGACGCGATACGCCGCCGCTGGCCGGAAACTTGCGATAGGCTGCACCGTCGCCCTGGCGGTGTGTGGGTTCACTCCGGTGGGAAGCCTTTTGCTAAGGCCTCTCGAAGATCGCTTTCCACCATGGCTCCCGGGGGCGGACGCTCCGACCGGCATCGTCATCCTCGGTGGAAGCACCAAGCCCGATATCTCGGCGGCGCATGGACGACCGGTGTCCGACATCGGAGTAGACCGGCTGATCACCGGTGCAATGCTTGCGCGGCGCTATCCGAATGCACGCATCATCTATTCAAGCGGCAATCCCAACCTCCTCCCCGGGAATCTGCGAAAGGCCGATTACGCTCTGCAGATCCTGGGTGAACTGGGCATTTCGAAGGATCGCGTTCAAATTGAAGGCGACTCGCGCAACACAGCCGAGAATGCAATCCTTTCAAGGGCTGCGGCCTCGCCAAAACCCGGTGACCGTTGGCTGCTCGTCACGTCGGCCTACCACATGCCGCGCGCCGTCGGCCTATTCCGCGCGGCAGACTTTCCGGTCGAGCCCGTTCCTACCGGCTGGTTGACCGGTGGGCACACCACATGGCTCGACTTCGGCAACTTCGCCTCTTCCGTCCTTCTCGTCCATATTGCCAGCCGCGAATGGATTGGCCTTGCAGCCTATCGCGCACTCGGAAGAACGAATGCATTCCTGCCCGGGCCCTAGCTCGGCACGCGGACATCAGCGGATTCGGTACGACCGCGTCCTGGCTCGCAAAATACGAAAAGCCCCAGCGCTTGGAGCACCGCTGGGGCGTTTCGTTCAAATGAACTGGTCAAGCAATGACGTCTTCATAGCAGCAAACGCGGTAAATGTTTGTGAACTGGTTCACACGCCTCGCTCGTACCGATCGTCGGTTTGAACGTTCGGATGCCGCGAGGTAGCATGGCCTCTTTCATGGAGGCTCATTTGAAACAGGTCATTTGCATTGCGGCCATCGCACTGTGTGCTGCGGCCCCTGCGCGGTCCCAGACGCTGGTCGATCCCAACAAGGTTGCCCCTGAATATCGTGAGGCCGCCGAAAAGCGCCGAGCCGAGCAGCTACGGCAACGCGAGTGTGCCCTGAAGGCCGATCTGGAAAAGGTGCTGCCGAGGGACCGCACCGCCTATCTCAACCATTGCCTCGACGCGCTCGCTGCCAAGCCGTAGCGCGGCCTAACTCCGCCGCCGCTTCCTCGGAAACAAGCGGTCGCGGATGTAGCGCGAGGTCGGCGTCAGGCGGATGCCGCGCGGCTTCTGCCAGGCGGCGCGATCGATCTCCTTCTTGTCGCCGATCGCGAGCCGTCCCTTGGCGTTCTTGGCGATGAAGATCGCATCGCTCATCCTGCGGCCGGTGCGCTTGTTTCTGGCCTTCACTTCCTTCCAGAGGCTGATCCTGCCGAGCTTGAGCTTTGGCAACTCCTCCTTGATCTCCCGCCGCAGGCAGTCCTTCGAGGATTCGCGCGCGCGCCTGCGGCCGCCGGGGAACATCCACAAACCGTCCGATCGTCGTCTGACCAAAAGAACCTTGCCGCGCTTCGCGGCAACCAGCTTGGAAGACTTCGCCATTGCTGCCGTAAATCAATACCAGAATCGCGCCAATGGTAACTTGTCTATTTGAATAGACAAGTTCGAGCCCCCGCGTGTCAGTCGCTCAGATCGATCGACCGCTCACAAAGAGCGGGCTGATCCTTCGCTCGCCGCTCCCGCCTGCGCCCGATCGGTCCTGATCCACGCGGCCGCGAGCTCCCAGGCGACCGACAGGACAATCGGCCCAATGAAGAGGCCGACGATGCCGTGGGCGAGCGTGCCGCCGATCACGCCGACGAAGATCACGATCGTGGGCGTGTTGAGGCCGCGCCCCATCACGAGCGGCTTCAACATGGTGTCGATGAAGCCGACCAGGACGAGGAACACGGTGAGCAGGAGCGCCGTGGTGACGTCCTTTGCGGTCCAGATCCAGATGATGACGGGCAGCAGCACGAGGAATGCGCCGATCTGCACGATCGAGAGCAGGAGCACGAGAAAGGCGAGAAGGCCGGCGCTCGGCACGCTCGCAAGCTTGAAGCCGATGCCGGCGAGCAGCGCCTGCACGATTGCAACGCCGATCACGCCTTGCGCCACCGCGCGGATGGTCGCACCCGCAAGCTCCAGAAAATGCTCGCTCTGCTCTGGCACGATGCGAAACAGGAAGCCGCGTCCGGCTTCGACCAGTCGCGGGCCGTGCGGAAACAGAAAGCCGGCCACGAACACCGAGACAAGGAACTGGAGCGTCCCGAGGCTGGCGTCGCCGGCTAGCGACAGGAGCGGCCCTGCCAGCGGCTGGAGATAAGGCGCCACCTCGCGCAGCACCGCGCGGATGTTGTTGTAGGCCTGGTCCCAGAGCTCGTAGAGTGTCGGGCCGATGATCGGCCAGGACTTGATCTGCTCCGGCGCCGACTGCAGCGCGAGGTCGCCGGTGCCGAGCTGGCGCGCGAGCTCCCTCACCCCCTCGACCGCGCTAAGGCCGAGCCAGGTCGCGGGGCCGATGACGATGCCGAGCGTGATCAAGGTGAGGATCGCCGCCGCCGTCTTCGGACGGCCGCCGAGCAGCTTGGCCAGCGAGCTGAACGCCGGATAGAACGCGACCGCGAGCACGGCGCTCCAGGTCAGGATCGGCACGAACGGCCGGATGATCAGGAACGTCCAGATGATCAGCAACGCCAGCAGGCCGAGCCGGATCACGAGCTGGATGATGTCTTCTCCGGTCAGGAGCTGACGAAGACTTTTCACGGGCACGGCCTTCCTTGCGGCATCAACGCGTCTCCACCGCTTGTGCGGCCTTGGGTTATTGCCAGCATCCAACCGGGCGTCAAGACGACCCGGGGCCGCCCCGCCCCCCGTGGCACGGCAGAAGCGGCGCAAAATAGGAACGCGGCGCGCAGATTGCGCATTCCGAGACCATGGCCCGCCGACTGCAAGAACTTGATGAGCACAGCGGCGTTCACCGCGGTGTCCACTATTCGTTGAAGCGAAATGGCGCACCGGGTTATTGGCGCTACGCCTATGCGATCGGCTCGAGAGTCAGAACCGGACGGGTTCAAGGCCGGCTGTCGCTGCTCGCCATCAGGCGCGTGACGATGCGGATCGATCGGGACATGCGGGGCGACCGGATCGGGCAATAGGCGATATCGCGGTCCTCAAATCCGGAACCGGTTTGGCTAACACCCATTAACCGGATTTCCTTGGGCCGGTTTACGCCGATGCAAGCGCCCGCGCCTACGCTTGGCGCCAGGTCCCCAAAAACACTCCTGTGCAATGGCCAACAGCATCTGGACGATCGAAGAATTCACCTGCGCGGGTTGCAGCATGAACTACACCGCGACCAGGGAAGAACACACCGAGCCGCACTCCGGCAGCTTCAAATGCAGCATCTGCAGCAGCGTGATTCACACCTGGTCCGGCAATCATCACTTCTTCGGCTGGGCAGCGGTGAAAACGAAGCCACCGGTGTTCGGCCGGCGCTGGGCCGGCGTGCAGTGGTAGGCAGACGCTAAGGCGCGCCGCCGTTAGTTGCACGCCTCGATCTGCTAGGTGCTAGCCGCTCGTGGCGCGTTCCGCTGCGAACGAAGACGCTAATGGCCCCAACGCAGACATCGCGCCGGCCTTAGTCTAAGTCGACCACTGCCCCAAACCGGAAATTTCAGCAATTGATGGGACGTCGATTCTTGGCGAGCAAATTCATTGACGCGCACGTCAGATACAACCAAAAGGAGAGCGGTAGATAACTAGAGGCGCCGGCATGAGGCGGATCGGCTTAGTCGCCATCCTTTTAGTATTCGCGTTCGGCGCGTATTTGTGGGTGCAGCCGGCATACACGCAGCGCTTCCGGCTCACGATCGAAATCCAGACCCCTGAAGGGATCAAATCTGGCTCCAGTGTTATCGAGACCCATCGGTGGGAGAGTGGCAACTGGGGGCCTATAGAGGCAGGAGGAATTCGTAGCGACTTTAAAGGTCGCGCGGTATTCGTAGATCTCGGCCACGGAAAGAACGTCGTTGCTTTGCTGGGTTTTGGTCCGTTCGGGGCAGATCAATACCGTCTTTTTCGGCTCACGCGCGACGCATTGGCGCCAGGCCAGAAAGCCGACTGGACCGAAGATTTCAAACTGAAGGGACGAGGTGTCTTGCCGCCTGACGATGTTCCGGCGCTTGCCACCTTCAAGGACGTCAGTGATCCAACCTCGGCGTTGCGCGTCGATCCTGCCGATGCAGCAGCAACTCTAGGCCCAGGATTCGCGTTTCGGCAGGCACGACTGGAAACAACAAGCGAAGCCGCCTCAACGGGCATCGAAAAGATGTTGCCGTGGTGGCGGCTACCCGGGCATCCAGCGGTGCTCGCGTATCGAGCTTGGCGACAGGGTTCAATCGTCGGCCCTACCCTCGAACCGGAGCATCTCTTTCAAAGGGAATAAGTTGATCCTCATTCTCATTTGCGACAGCGCAATTTCGCCACCCTTGCCTTCGGCCCAGAGCGGACTTCGGGCGATGGCCCAATTCATTTGTGCCTGCTCTCCTGACCACCAAAACGTGCGACCCGGCAACTACGATGGAGAGGGGAAGCCTCACGCCCCCTCGCTCCCCATTTCCGTCACCTTTGATCGCCATGTGATTGCTGGATATTTTCAACGCAGCGTGGCTCGGCGAGTCATGCGATCGATTGCTCAACCAAAACCGTTTGAAGGATGCGGATGAAACGCGCGACGCTCCTTGCCCTTGGCTTCCTGTCTGCTGGCGCCCTGCTGCAGGGCAGTGCGAGAGGCCAGACGTCGGTCCCTCCGCCGCTTTCGCTTGCTCCGCCGCCGACTGAACGGGGTGCGGCGCCTTCGGGCGCGACCAACAACCCCTGGCCGCCTATGGCCGCGCCCAAAGCGTCGCCGCCACGAGCGACCGCCAAGAATTCCAAGCCCGCGGCAAAGCCCGATGGCGGGCCGTCATCGGCGACGAGCGGGGCCCTCCCGCCGGCGGCATCCGACAGGGTTTCGTCACCACCGGTGATCAGCGGGCCTCCGCCGTCGCCGGGTCCGGCCGTCGACTACGATGGCTTCAGCGTCGGCACCGTCGACGACAGTGAGACGTCAGCCGAGGCGGCGCGCCCCACGAGGTCACGCGCAGCAAAGGCCTCCAAGCCCAATGCGCAGACAGATAACATCACTGCGCAGGAATCGATCGATCAAGAAGATGAGGCGTTGAAACGCAAGCTTACGATCTGCCGCGGTTGCAAGTAGGAGGCTTGCGGCTGCTGGCTCCTAGCCCGGCGTCTCAAGATGGAAAGCCGCTCAATCAGACACCGTAGGAGCGCTTGATCTGTTTCGCCATCACGATGGCAGCATCGGTATAACGGCCGTCTGACCAGTACAGATCGCACATCGCCAGACAGAACAACGCGAGAAGCGTAATCAAAATTCCCTTGCACATAGCAGACGTCCCCAGTGAAGAGACTGCCAACCGAGCAGGTACGATTTGAGATAGACTAGATATTTCTAGAAGTCGCTGCTGCGACGATCTGCAATGGCCACAGGCTGGCAAGAAGTCGTAACTATTCTGTTAACCGACCCTCACTCAGGGCGATGATTTACTCGGCTCTCGGAATGAGTGCCCGGCTACCGTGCGAGGTTCGTTGCAAGCCGGCTACTTCTTGTCGGCATTCTCGTCGCTCAGCTTTTCGATGTTTGCGGGAAGGTCCGGATATCGGCCGTATCTGTAGGTGGCGTTCTCGCACTTGACGACCCACACGTCGTAGTCCCGCTTTGACAACTTCGCATCGCGGGTCGCTTTCTGAGGCTTGTCGCAAACAAGACCCTGGCTGCGTATCTGGGTCGCGAGCAAGTCTGCTGTCGCGTCGGCATAAGCAGGTCCCACATATCGTTTGCTGACCGGCACGAGAGCTGCAGCTAGAACAACCAGCATCAGAACGGAGCGATTGGAGCTGTTCACGGTCAACCTCCTTCCAGGTTGTATCGGCTTCCAATGTCGCAAGATTATAATCCCGCTCTGGCGCGCGGCAACGTCCGCGAGCGACCAAGCTCGTGCGACGCGATCTGCCGCGAAGGGCAAGGAGCCGACCTACCGTTCGGCCCAACCAGTAGCGATCGCGCTCGCCCAAGTGTGCATCCCCTTGCTGCGCGCGAGTTCGGCCATGGGCGCGTTGTCGTATGGTACGTACCGGAGTGTGGCAGACCACCCCGCGCGTGTGTGGTCCAAAATTGCATAGCACGCGTGGGACGTGCCGACCTCGACCACGTATGGGACAGGCACTCGCCCATCGTAACCGGGCAATCCAACGCTGCCAGGATTTACCACCATTCGCCCATTCCTCAGACGAACGACTCGCGGAATGTGTGTGTGCCCGCACAAGATGACTTGCGCGTCTATTCCCTCGGCCGCAGACTCGATAGTCTCGATCGGACTCGCGCGCACGCCGCCATCACTGGTTATGTAGTCGAGCCAAAATTCAGCATCGTCCCGTGGTGATGCATGGCATAGGAACACCTGCTCTCTATACATGAGCGTAGGTGGCATGCTGGCCATCCACTCGAAGTGCTTGCGCTCAAGCTGTCGGAAATCGCTTCGGGTCGAGCTGCCCGCCTGCCAAAGTTCAACGAGAATTCGATCCTGATCGCCGCGCACCGACGGAAAGCCTCGTGCCTGGCGTTCGAGATGCGAGTTGAAAGAGTAACACCACCGGCCCACACTCCGTCATTGCGAGCGCAGCGAAGCAATCCAGGCTGTCTCCGCGGAAAGGTTCCTGGATTGCTTCACTGCGCTCGCAATGACGCATCTGTTGACGCAGTGCTGTACGACCCTCCCCAACGTCGTCCTGGCGGAACGCCAGGGACCCATGCCGCCGGTCAGCGTCGTCTGTGAGAACTGCGGCTTCTGCAACGCTGCGACACCAGTTACACTCCCCTGCCCGCAATCGAGTTTTGGACACAATGACCGCAGCTTTCGTCCCCCAGATCGCCCTCTACCGCCGCTGGCTCACTGAACAGCGCGGCCTCTCCTTCGCCGGCTATGAGGAGATGCGGCAATGGTCCGTGCGCGATCTCGAAGGCTTCTGGCGCAGCATCTGGGACTATTACGATCTGCAGTCGCCGACTCCGTTTTCGGCCGTGATCACCGAGCGCAAGATGCCCGGCGCGGTCTGGTTTCCCGGCGCGCAGGTCAACTACGCGCGCCAGGTGTTCCGGCACGTCGTGGCGGCGGACGCCGCCGGCTTACCCGCGATCGTCAGCAGCGGCGAGGACGGACGCCTCACCGAGACGAGCTGGCCGGAGCTGAGGCGCAAGGCCGCCGCGCTCGCGCTGCATCTGCGCGACATGGGCGTCAAGCCTGGCGACCGCGTCGCGGCCTATCTGCCCAACATCCCCGAGACCATCATCGCGTTTTTGGCCACCGCCAGCATCGGCGCGGTCTGGAGCGTCTGCGCGCCCGACATGGCCGCCCCTGTCGTCATCGACCGCTTCAAGCAGATCGAGCCGAAGGTGCTGATCGCCTGCGACGCCGTCACCTATGCAGGCCGGCGGCACGACCGTAGCGATGTCATTGGCGAGCTCCGCCGATCGCTGCCGACGGTCGAACATGTCATCCTGCACGGCGCGGAAGCAGCGGCCCCCGACGCTCCCCTCTCGGCCATTCTCGCCAGGACCGGTGCGGCGATCGACGCGTTCGAACCGGTCTGGCTGCCGTTCGACCATCCGCTCTGGATCGTCTACTCCAGTGGCACCACCGGCCTACCAAAGCCGATCGTGCACGGCCATGGCGGCATCGTCATCGTGGTGCTGGCGCTGCTCGGCCTGCACAACGACATCGGCTGCTCCTACCACGAGAACTCGTTCGGCGAGCGCTATCACTGGTACAGCTCGACCGGCTGGATCATGTGGAACAGTCAGGTCGGCGGGCTGCTCAGCGGCACCACCTGCTGCATCTTCGACGGCAGTCCCGCCGGCCCCAAAGACAAGCCGGACTGGACCACGTTGTGGCGCTTCGTCGCCGACTCGAAGTCGACCTTCTTCGGCGCGGGCGCGGCATTCTTCGCAAGCTGCGCCAAGGCCGAGATCGACCTCGCCGCTGCGGGCGACCTCTCACATCTGCGCTGCCTCGGCTCGACCGGCTCGCCGCTCAGCGCCGACACGCAAGCCTGGTTCAACGCGCGCTTCGCGGCGCTGTCGAAGCGCAACGGCAGCAAGGCGCAAGCCGACATCTGGTGGGCGAACATCTCCGGCGGCACCGATTTCGCCGGCGCCTTCATCGGCGGCAACCGCGAGCTGCCGCAGACGCCGGGCGCGATGCAGTGCCGCCTGCTCGGCGCCGCCGTGGAAGCTTTCAGCGAACAGGGCCGCGCCGTGGTCGACGAGGTCGGCGAGCTCGTCTGTACCGAGCCGATGCCGTCGATGCCGCTCTATTTCTGGAACGACAAGGGCGACGTGCGCTACCGCTCGAGCTATTTCGAGACCTATCCGGACAATTTCGACGGTAGTGGCCGGGGACCGGTGTGGCGGCACGGCGACTGGCTCAAGATCAATCCCGACGGCTCCTGCGTGATCTACGGCCGCAGCGATGCGACCATCAACCGCCACGGCCTGCGCATGGGCACGAGCGAACTCTATTCCGCAATCGAGGCGCTGCCGGAGGTGCTCGATTCCCTCGTGGTTGACCTCGAATATCTCGGCCGCGACAGCTACATGCCGCTGTTCGTGGTGCTGCGCGAGGGCATCGCGCTCGACGGCGCGATCCAGGCGAAGATCAACAAGGCGATCGAGGCCGGCCTGTCGCGCAGATTCTTGCCGAACGAGATCTTCGCGGTCGCCGAGATTCCGCGCACCCTCTCGGGCAAGAAGCAGGAGCTGCCGATCAAGAAGCTGCTGCTCGGCCATCCCGTCGAGAAGGTCATCAACAAGGAGGCGATGGCCAATCCCGCCTGCCTCGACTGGTACCTCGCGTTCGCGCGCGATTACCTCGCTCGAACCGCAGCTTGAAGCGGCAATCAGCCGCCGCCGTAGTTGGAGGGATCGAGATTCCTGTTCTCCGACGGCGGGATCGGCGGATAGCCGGGAAACTTGTACCAGCCGGGCGGAACGGCTGAATTCTCGGCGGGCCGAACCACCTCATGTGGCACGGCATGTGGCCGCGGGTGGGCGCGATGCGCCGGCGCTGCAGCGGCCGCGCTGCATGCCGAGATCAAGAGAGCCAAGGCCAGGACGGACCGCATTGAATGTGCTCCAGAAATCCACCCGTCCGTGATGTGGTGCGGGAACCCTGCTCCGCCCACGCGCCGCGAGGTCACGACCGGTCACATCGGCGGCATCGCAGATGCCACCGCTTCACGAAGATCTGCCGAATTGCGCTGATGGCATTTGGAGTCCGTTCACCCATCGCCGCTAGATCAGGACGGATCCTCCGCGACCCCAATGCTCTGTGATGCCGGACCTCAACGCCGTCCTGACCAAACTGAACGATCGCCTGCTCCGCCTCGAAGGCGAGCTGTTCGTGCTGCGCTCGCTGGCGCGCGCGACGCTGACAGCCGGCGACGACCATGCGATCCGGATGCGCAAGCTCGTCGAGGCCGCCAAGGTCGCGCTCAACGACGAGGCCACGCGCCCGCTTGACCGGCCGACGCGCAAATATGTCGATGCGGCTACGGCGCTGGTGGAGGAATTGCTGGTCGAGCCGACGCCGGCGCGGCCGCTGTTCACCGTCATCGACGGCGGCAAGCGGGACTGATGCGTCTCAGGCTGCGGCGCTAGCCGCCTTCAGCCGCCCGATGCCGGCCTCGATGATTGCGATCTCCGCATCGATCTGGCCGATCGGCAGGCTGAAATCGTAGCCGGACCTGCTCTTGAGATCGACCGCGAGCCGTTGCCTGTGCATCATCAGCTCATCCAGGCCGCGGCGGTTCTTCAGGCGGACATAGGTGTCGACGATCTGCTCAATCGCGCTCGGCATCCAAATCGGTCCCGGCAGAAAATCCCGCACGGCATTGGCGCCGGCGGGACATTTTCAGTGTCGCGGTACGCAATACAAATCCGCGACAGATTCGTCGATACGCGAAGCTGGTTGAGATCGTGTTACCGTTCGATGATTTCACCGCGCGGCATGAAAAAGCCGCTGGCGATCATGCCAGCGGCTTTACCGGGTTCGAAAATGGATGCGGGATGAAATGTCGCCAGCCCCGGTCCGCCGAGTGTAGCGGCAGGCGGCGGCTCGTTCTGTCCGGAATCGAACACAGGAACGGGCCTTCCGTAGTCTGCCGGCGACGCGGCAACGATCGCGCAAGGCGCAATGTGACGTTCATCGCTCCTGCACATACATCACGATCGAGCCGAGCAGCCCGATCAGCCCACATGCCAGCAGCGCGTATTGCAGGATGGCGAGCGCCTGGCTCGGCGCCTCCGTCGCGCTCGTGATCTCATAGATCAGCAGCGCCGATGTGATCCCGCTCATCAGCATCAGTTTCGGCCATCTCGACACGGCATTCCCCCAACTTGGACGGGTGTTGGACGCAATGAGGCGGCCGCCGGTTCGATACGACCCTATTTGTGCGCATTGTTGATAACCGGCGCAAATGCCCCGCGGGTGGTGTCCCAACGTGTTATCGGGGGATGACGCAGTTGCGAGACGGAACAGAAGCCCATGCGCATTACCCTCGTCGGCTCCCGCCATTTCGGCGTGACCACCCTGAACATGCTCCGGGAGCACGGCGTGCCTGTGGTGCGGGTCGTGGTGGCCGACGGCGAGGATCGCCTGGCCGCGGCGGCCAAAGCCGCCGGCATCGATGTGGTGGTTCAGGCCAATCCAAAGCTGGTGGTGGCCTCCGAGATTGCGCCCGACACCGACCTGATCATCACGGCGCACAGCCACGCCCGGGTCGGCCGGGACGCGCTCGCTGCGGCCAAGCTCGGCGGGATCGGCTACCACCCGTCGCTGCTGCCCCGCCATCGCGGCAAGGCCGCGGTCGAATGGACCATCAAGGAAGGCGACCCGATCGCCGGCGGCACCATCTACCACCTCGCCGAGCGCATGGATGCCGGCGCGATCGCCGCCCAGGACTGGTGCTTCGTCAAGAAGGGCGAGACCGCGCGCGAGTTGTGGGAGCGCGCGCTGGCCCCCCTCGGCCTCAAGCTGCTGGCCGACGTGATCGACTACGCCACGGTGCACAAGGCGCTGCCGGCCAAGCCTCAGGACGAGCAGTTCGCGACCTCGGCGCCGAGTCTCGCCTGACGTTTACCCTTAACGGCCAGCCGCGTTGATTCCACTTCAAAAATCGAAGCCGGAATTGCAAATAAACTATTGTTTCCACAGGAACAATTTTCACTTTGGCATTGCAACAAACTTCTGTCACATTTCGCCCGAATAAAGCGTCAACATCTTAGACATATTCAAGGACGGAATTCATGCGTTTTGCTCGCATTGCGGTGATCTGTGCCGCTTCAGTTTTCACCGGTACCCTCACCGCTCCCGCCTTCGCCCAGAACCCCTATGACGGCAACTGGCAGGTCACGATTGTGACGAAGACCGGCTCCTGCGAGCCCACCGCGAGCTCCATGCTGACCGTTGCCGATGGCAGGATCACCGCGCCCGGCGCTAACGTTTCCGGCACCATCGGCCGTGAGGGTCTTGTGCGGGTTTCGATCAATGGTGCATATGCCAACGGTCAACTCAACGGCAACGCCGGATCGGGGAAGTGGAATGGAGCATCAGCAGGCATACCGTGCAGCGGGCGCTGGGAAGCATCGCGCCAATAAACCAACTGAGGCTCGTGCCCGATACCGGCGGCTGCTGATGGCGGCCGCCGTTTTGTTTGTGGGATCAATCGCCAATTCCGAGAGCCACGCCCAAGCCGGTCCGTTCGCGCCGATGGCGGGCACGTGGAGCGGCACCGGCACCGTCATCCTCGATGACGGATCTACCGAGCGCATCCGCTGCCGGGCCAAATATGCGCCCGTCGGCCCGACCATGGAGATGTCGCTGACCTGCGCCAGCGATGCCTACAAGTTCAACCTCGCCGCCAGTGTGCGTGCCGAAGGCAGCGCCATCACAGGCGCTTGGAGCGAGGCCAGCCGCAATATCAGCGGCTCCCTGCAGGGCCGCGGCGGCGGCGGCAACTTCGAGGTGGTTGCCTCGACCGCCGGCGCCGGCTTCAACGCCAACATCGCGCTGAGAACCAGCGGCAACAAGCAGATCGTCACGATGCGCGCGGACAGCCAGTTCCGCGGCGCCAACATCACGATGTCGCGCTAAGCCGCTATCACGACGCGACAAACGATCCGGCGGCCGCGCCGGATCGTTTGCGTTCAGGCGGTCGGAATGAACGCCGTTACCTCGATTTCGACCTTGGCCCGCTCATCCACCAGCCCTCCGATGTAAAGCAGGGTCGAAGGCGGGAAATTGCGCCCGAGCGTCTCCTTCCAGGCCGCGCCGATACCAGGGCCGGCGGCCTCATAGTCGCTGCGGCTGGTCAGATACCAGGTCAGGCGGACGATGTGCTCTGGGCCGGCGCCGGCTTCCGCCAGAAGCTTGACGATCCGCTTGAGTGCGGTCGCGACCTGGGCCGCAAGGTCCGGCGCGTAATTCCCGGTCTCATCGCCGCCGGTCTGCCCGGCCAGCACCACCCATCGGCCCGGTCCTTCCACCACCACGCCGTGGGAAAAGCCGCGCGGTTTCGACCATCCGGCCGGCTGCAAGATACGCATGAGCGAAGACCTCCCGATTTTTCTTGTTGTTCGGTACAGCCTTAGCACGCCGCCATGCATCGCTGCATCCGCAGATTTGGCCGTTGCAAACTGCGTTGATGTCACCGATACCGGAGATCTCCCTCGGATTCTCTCCTCCTACACCTTGCGCCGATGAGCACGACACCGTCCAAAATGATGGCTGCGCTGTGGATGGCCGGTTGGCTGTCCCTGATGCTGATCATGGCGGTTGCCGGGCGCGAGACGACGCGCGAGCTGAACGTCTTCCAGATCATGGAGGTGCGCTCGCTGCTCGGCTTCGTGCTGCTCTCCCCGATCATTTACCGCGCCGGCGGCTTCAAGGTGCTGCGGACAACGCGACTGCCGCAGCACATCGGGCGCAATCTGGTGCACTACGTCGCCCAACTCGGCTGGTTCTTCGCGCTGACGCTGATACCGATCGGTCAGGTCGTGGCGATCGAATTCACCATGCCGATCTGGACCGCGATCCTCGCGGCGAGCTTCTTGTCGGAGCGCATCACACCCTGGAAGACCGCCGCGATCGTGCTCGGCCTTGTCGGCGTCGTCGTCATCGTCCGGCCCGCAACCGGCGAGATCAATCCGGGCCAGCTCATTGCACTCGGCGCCGCCATGGGTTTCGGGATATCGATGGCGCTGGTCAAATCGCTGACCCGCACGGAAACCGCCCTGTCGATCCTGTTCTGGATGCTGGTGGTACAATCTGTCGCAGGCTTCGTTCCGACCCTGTTCGTCTGGACCTGGCCGACACCCTATGCCTGGGCCTGGATGATCGTCATCGCCATCTGCGGCACGTTTTCGCATTACTGCCTCGCCAGCGCGATGCGATATACGGACGCGACCATCGTCGTGCCGATGGACTTCCTGCGCGTGCCGCTGACCGCGACCGCCGGCTGGCTCCTATATTCTGAGCGGCTCGACGCCTGGACGGTGCTTGGCGCTGCGCTGATCCTGTTTGGTAACCTCCTGAATTTGAAGCCGACTGTGCCCGTTCCCGCCCGCGCGCAATGAACCACAAGCCCGCTCGGACGACCAAACAAAGTGGTCGAGCGTGATTTGGATCACGCTCAAGGGCATTCCATCGTGCACATTCGGCCACACAGTAACGGGTTTGGACCAGGCGAACCGCCGTTTTGGTGGCACGAAGTCCGGCACTTCGTGTAGTTTCGCTGCCGATTTGTTGCTGCCTGCAATTCGATTCTGTTGGGGATTTCAGATGCGCTTTCTCACCCTCCTCGTCTCGCTGATGTGCATGGCGTTGTCGGTCAGCGCCGCGAAGGCCGACCGCCGTGTCGCTTTCGTCGTGGGCAACGGCGCCTACAAGAACGTTGCGCAATTGCCGAATCCGCCGATCGACGCCAAGGCGATGGCGGCCACGCTGCGCAATGTCGGCTTCGACGTGATCGAAGGGGCCAATCTCAGCCGCGACCAGATGACGGAAAAGCTCCTGGACTTCGGCCGCAAGGCGCAGGGCTCCGACATCGCCGTGTTCTACTACGCCGGTCACGGCATCGCCGTCGGCGGCACCAACTACCTTCTGCCCGTCGACGCCGACATCAAATCGGAAATGGACGTCAAGCTCGGCGCAGCCATCAACATCGACCTGACGCTCGACCAGACCATGGGTGATGCCAAGGTCAAGCTGGTCTTCCTCGACGCCTGCCGTGACAATCCCTTTGCCGCCAAGATCAAGTCGAACTCGGCGACCCGCAGCGTCAACGTGCAGAGCGGCCTCGCCGAGATGAAGTCGGGTGAAGGCACGCTGATCGCATTCGCCACCGGCCCGGGCCAGACCGCGCTCGACGGCCAGGAGGGTAACAACAGCCCGTTCACCCGGGCGCTGATCGACAACATCACCAAGCCCGGCGTCGAGATCCAGCAGGCGATGACTTCGGTGCGCGCCCAGGTCAACGAAGAGACCCACAAGGGCCAGCTTCCATGGGGCCACACCAACCTGATCGGCGCGGTCTACCTCAATCAGGCCCCGACGGCCCAGGTTGCCAACGCGGCGCCGACTGCGGCTGGCAGCGTGCCGGCAGCCGTGAGCGGCCCCAACGCCGATGCGGCCAATCTCGAGCTCGAGTACTGGCGCTCGGTCAAGGAGAGCAACAAGCCGGAAGAGCTCAACGCCTATCTCTCCGCCTATCCGAACGGCCAGTTCAAGGCGCTGGCGCTGGCGCGACTGGCGGCGATCAAGAGCGGACCGTCGACCACGACCCGCAACCTCAACGCGGGTGTCGATCCGGCGACCTTCACTGATGAAGCCACCCAGCTCACCGAGGACCAGATCGGGCTCGACAAGGGGCAGCGCCGCGATGTGCAGCGTCGCCTGACCGGTCTCGGCTTCGATACCAAAGTCACCGGTGCATTCAGCGAGGAGACTCGTTCGGTGATCAAGCGCTGGCAGGCCGCGCGCGGTTATCCGTCGTCCGGCTATCTCAACAAGCTGCAGCACAAGGCCCTGCTCGCCGAGATCGTGGCTGCCCCGCCGACCGCGAGCGCTGACAGCGCCAAGCCGGCCCGACGCGCCAGCAGCGCCCCCGCGCCCAGCAGCGCGCCTGCGCCCCAGCGCAGCAGCGGCCCCAGCGATGCCGGCGCGGCATTCGTGGGCGGCGTCGTCGGCGGCATGATGGGCGGCATGTTCCGCCGCTGAGGCACGAGCCAGTTTCAAAATGAAAAAGCCCGGCTCACGCCGGGCTTTTTTCTTTCGTCCCTCATGGTGAGGAGGCGCGCAAGCGCCGTTTCGAACCATGAAGGCCCAGCTCTCGCGGCGTTGGCCTTCATCCTTCGAGACGCGCGCAAAAGGCGCGCTCCTCAGGAGGAGGGTCAAACACTGAGCACGGCCGAATGCTACTTCCCCGCCGCCTTGCGCAGCGCCTCGTTGATCCGGTCCTGCCAGCCGGGACCGGCCGCCTGGAAGAACTCGAGCACGTCCTGGTCGATGCGCAGCGTGACCTGCTCCCTGACGCCGGGTGCTACGTTCTTCTTCGGCGGCGCCTCGGCGACCTTGGCGGTCACCTTCTTGAACGCAGCCTCAGCCTCAGTCCTGGCATCGGCCAGTGTCCGCGGCCGCCTCGGTTGATCCGCCATGTCTAGATCCCCTCAAACAGCGCCGTCGAAAGATAGCGCTCGGAGAAGGACGGTACCACCGCCAGGATAGTTTTTCCCGCAGCTTCCGGTCGCTTGCCGATCTGGAGCGCGGCGGCAATTGCAGCGCCCGAGGAGATGCCGCCCGGGATGCCTTCGTGCCGCGCCAGCGCCCGCGAGGCATCGATGGCTGTCGTGGAGTTGATCTTCACGATCTCGTCGATCACGGAGCGGTCGAGAATCTCGGGAACGAAGCCGGCGCCGATACCCTGGATCTTGTGCGGGCTGTGCTGACCGCCCGACAGCACGGGACTTTCCTCAGGCTCGACGGCGACCACCCGCAACGAGGGCTTGCGCGGCTTGAGCACCTGGCCGACGCCGGTGATGGTGCCGCCGGTGCCGACACCGGCGACGAAAATATCGATGTTGCCGCCGGTGTCGTTCCAGATTTCCTCCGCGGTGGTGCGGCGGTGCACTTCGGGATTGGCGAGGTTCTTGAACTGCTGCGGCATCACCGAGTTCGGCGTTGTCTTAAGCAGTTCTTCCGCGGCGGCGATCGCGCCGTTCATGCCCTGAGCGGCCGGCGTCAGCACCAGCTCCGCACCGAGGAACGCCAGCATCTTGCGTCGCTCGATCGACATGGATTCCGGCATCACCAGCTTGAGGCGATAGCCGCGCGAGGCGGCGACGAAAGCGAGCGCGATGCCGGTGTTGCCCGAGGTCGGTTCGATCAGCACGGTGTCCGGCTTGATGATACCGGCCTTCTCCATCGCGATGATCATCGCCGCGCCGATGCGATCCTTCACGCTCGCAGCCGGATTAAAATATTCAAGTTTTGCCAAAATGGTCGCGTTCACGCCGTGCATGCCCGGCAGGCGGCGCAGTCGCACGATCGGCGTATCGCCAAAGGCCTCGACGATCGAATCGTAGACCCGGCCGCGGCCGGGTTGGTGCGCTGCACCCGTGGTGGACGGTGCGTCCATGATGAACTCCCTGTGACAACAATTCGCGCTCTGATCGCAGCTTTCGCGCAGTTACAGACAGCTTATGGCGACACGCAAGCGGCAATGCGGCACATGTTAAATACGCTGCATCGCAAAATCGCGTGAGCTGCAGATATTAGAAAACCAACGTATTTGTGTTGCGACCTCGTCAACTGATTCTGCTTATGTTAGACTTAGGCCTTAAAGCAGGGAGGTCACCACGATGTCAGCAGTTGCTGAAGTGTTGTCGACCGTCGCGCTGAACCGCTATCCGCGTTGCAGCGAGTTGCCCACCTGTCCCGTCTGCGCCGACTCGATGGTCGCCGCCGAAGCTTCTGCCTATGTCTCGGACCACGTGATCAGCTATCTCTGGACTTGCGACACCTGCGGCTATGGCTTCGTGACCAAGCACGCCGTCAAATCGCGGTTTACGTGCAACTAGCGCGGGGCGATGTCGCCCCTCGCCCAGTCCTCGCGCGTACGCTGATAGAATTCTTCGAACTTTCCGTGTGAGATCGCGTCCCTGATGCCCTGCATCAGGAACTGGTAGTAAGCGACATTGATCTCGGACAGCAGCATCGCTCCCAGCGTCTCGCCCGCCTTGACGAGATGGTGGAGATAGGCGCGCGCATAGTTGCGCGTCGCCGGCCATGAGCTCTCTTCATCCAGAGGACGGGAATCGTCGGCGTGGCGCGCATTGCGCAGGTTGACCTGGCCGAAGCGCGTGAAGGCGACGCCATGCCGGCCATTGCGCGTCGGCATCACGCAATCGAACATGTCGACGCCGCGCTTCACCGCTTCGAGAATGTCGTCCGGCGTGCCGACGCCCATGAGGTAGCGCGGCCGGTCGGATGGCAGCGCCGGTGCCGTCTCATCGATCATCGCCAGCATCACCTGTTGCGGTTCGCCGACGGCAAGGCCGCCGATCGCATAGCCGTGAAATCCGATTTCGACGAGGCCCTGCGTGCTGGCGTGACGGAGTTGCGGTATGTCGCCGCCCTGTACGATGCCGAACAGCATGTAACCGTCGGGTGCGCTCTCGAAGGCACGCTTGGAGCGTTCGGCCCAGCGCAGCGACAATCGCATCGCGCGATCGATGTCGTCGCGCTCGGCCGGCAGCCGCACGCATTCGTCCATCTGCATGGCGATGTCGGAGCCGAGGAAGCGCTGCACCTCGATCGAGCGTTCAGGTGACAGCTCCACCTTGGCGCCGTCGATATGCGAGCGGAACGTCACGGCCTTCTCGCTGACCCTGCGCAGGTCGGACAGCGACATCACCTGGAAGCCGCCGGAATCCGTGAGCATCGGCCCGTTCCAGCCGGTAAACCTCTGCAAGCCTCCGAGCGCCGCAATGCGCTCGGCGCCAGGACGCAGCATCAGGTGGTAGGTGTTGCCGAGCACGATGTCGGCGCCGGCATCGCGCACCTCGCGCCAGTGCATGCCCTTCATCGCGCCGGCGGTGCCGACCGGCATGAAGGTGGGCGTCCGCACCACGCCGTGCGGCGTGGTCAGGCGGCCGGTACGCGCGGCGCCATCGGTGGCGAGCAACTCGAAATGATTGGGGAGACTCATGGCGGTGCTTATTGCGTGTCGAGAGAAGCCAATCAACCCGCCCGAGACGCCGTTGGAGCGGCCTCTGCCCCAAGCTGGGACACAATTTATCGCAGACTTGTTATCGCAGACTTGGGGAACACGGCGGCTTGTTAAATAAAACGATACAGTATAGTTTTATCAAAAGGGGGCTGGACGAGACACCGCGGCGACGCTGACCGCGGCAGCATTTGCGTGATCTCCCGCCGCCAACCCATGCATTCCTCTTCACACTCGACTGATGTGCCCATCGCCTCCGGTGACTGGATCAAACTGACTGCCTCTCGCTTGTTCGCGTCGGCAGCGGTGGCGTGCAGCGTCGCGCTGACCGCCTGCACCTCCCTGCCGCGGACGCCCTACACCGCGGCCGAGGCCAGCACCTCACGCGTCCTCGACATCGACGGCTTGCGGCGCTACGCCGACGAGCCCATCACGAAATTCAGCTTCGAAAAAGAGTATAACGCCGCGAGCCGAACCTATCTGGCGCTCTCCGGCGGCGGCGCCGACGGCGCTTATGGCGTTGGCGTGCTGAACGGTTGGAGCAGGGCCGGCACCCGTCCCACCTTCTCGGTCGTCTCCGGCGTCAGCACCGGCGGCCTGATCGCGCCGTTTGCATTCCTCGGGCCCCAGTACGACGACACGCTGCGGGAGGTCTACACCAGCGGCATCGCGGAGAGCCTTTTGAATGATCCCAGCATCATCCGGGTGCTGTTCGGATCCGGCCTGTTCGGCAATAAGCGGCTGCGCGAGTTGGTGGCCCGCTATGTCGGGCCGGAGATCCTCATGCAGGTCGCACACGAAAATGCCAAGGGCCGGAAACTGCTGGTCGTGACGACCGATCTCGATACCCAGCGGACTGCCATCTGGGACATGGGCAAGATCGCCGCGGTCGGCACGCCCGAAGCGCTGCACCTGTTTCGCGACGTGATGGCGGCCTCCGCCAGCATTCCCCTGGTGTTTCCGCCCATCCTGATCGAAGCCGAGGGCCGGGGCCGGCGGTTTCAGGAGATGCATGTCGACGGCGGCGTGACAGCGCCGGTGCTGACGCTGCCGGAAGCCCTGCTCTTCCAGGGACGCCTGCCCGGCAACGCGAGGATGGACATCTACATCCTCGTCAACAAGAAGATCGAACGAAACTTCGAGCTCGTGTCGAACAGCACCATCGATGTCGCCTCGCGCAGCCTGTCGTCGATCACCCAGTCGCAGACCCGTTCGATCATCTTCTCGACCTACGACTTCGCCAAACGCAACCGGCTGGGCTTCCATCTGTCCTATATCGAGCGCGACTATCCAGCGCCGCCCTCGGAAGGGTTCGATACCGCCTACATGCGCGCGCTGTATCAGTATGGATATGAGAAGGCAGCAAGCGGTCAGGCCTGGACCTCGACGCTGCCGTGACCACCGGGGAACGGCGCCCTTTCGAAACCGTTGACGATACGGCCAATTCGGCCAGATTCGCGATGACGCCCCCGTCCCTGCGCGATATAGAGCGAATGACGACATTGGGAACGCGCAGGAATCATTGGGCATGGGATTGACTGCGACCAAGACAAGAACGCCAACGCGCTCCGTAAGACGCGAGGTGCCGAAATCGCGCGGCGGCCGGCCGACGAAGAGCGCCGCGCTCGAGCGCGATCAGCGCCTGATCGAGGTCGCCACCCGCCTGTTCCTGGACCGCGGCTTTGACGCAACCTCGCTCGATGCGGTCGCGGAAGCGGCCCGCGTCAGCAAGCCCACCGTCTATTCCCGTTACGGCGACAAGCGCGGGCTGTTCACGGCCGTGCTAAGGCGCGAAATCGACCGCTGGCTTGCCCCGCTGTCCGCGGCAGCCGAAACCCAGTTCGGCAGCTCCTCGGACATCTCGGTCGAGCAGCGGCTGGTCGAGGTCGGGCGGGAGATGCTGACGTTCACCTGCGGCCCCGACGCCATGGCCTTCAGCCGCATGATGACGTCACAGGCCATCAACTTCCCCGACATTGCCAAGCTCGGCAAGGAGGAAGGCTGGCTGAAAGCCGTCGCCACGACGGCGCGCTTCTTCGATCACCTCGTGACGCAGGGCGCTCTCGACGTCGAGGACACCACCATCGCGGCTGAGGTGTTTCTCGATGTCGTCGTCGGTCACACCCATCGCATGGCGACATTTGGCATGCCGCTCGAGATCAAGTCGGCCGAAAAGCGCATGCGGGCGGCGATCAGGCTGTTCCTGACCGGCGCGCTGGGGCCCGCGGACCGCATTCAAGGCGCGGGCAAGGCCAACGCACGACGGCGCCCGTCCCGCTGACAATTGCGTGAGCTCCGCGATCTATCCACACGGCACGACGCTCCGGTCGTTGACTAAAATAAAACGATACGGTATGGTTTCATTATAAGCAGGTACGGACCCGTTTCACCAGCCCCAAAGGGTCCGCACCGCCTTTCAGACTTCGATCGCCGCGACGAGCTCCGGCCCGTTGCGACGCTCCGCGGCCGACCGATGCCCAAGGTCGGCCGCGTCTTGTTTGGTGTATGATGCGGCCCGCCCGGCGGCGAGGATTCGAGGATGACGACAGCCAGACGAACTTCGTGGCAATTGTTTGCGATCGCTCTGGCGGCGCTGCTCGTTGCGGCGCCGGCGCGCGCGATCGTCACGACCAGCGGCACGCCCGCCGCCCTTCACAACGAAACGGACGGTGACGCCGAGGCCGACCGTCAAGAGGTCAGCCGCGAGATCGAGCGCTTCCGTAGCTCCACGATCTCGCTGAGTCAGGCCATGACGATCGCCGAAGCACGGCATGCCGGCGCGACCACGGCCGATGTGAGCTTCGACGGCGCCTCGGGCGTGCCGGTCTACCGGGTGAAGACCCTGCACAACGACCGCATCTGGCGGCACACCATCAATGCCGCGACCGGCGAAGTCATCGGCGGCGAAGCCGCCCTGCCCCTGACCCAACTCGACGCGGAGGATCGCAACAACCTCGCAGCGCTTGGCGCGATCCGGCACCGCCTCGCGGATGCCGTGCGCGTCGCCGAGCGCGCGGCGTCCGGCAAGGCGATCAGCGGCGGGCTCGTGCGTGAGCGCGGCCGGCTGAATTTCGCGATCGTCGTCATCAGCGGCGACGATCTCAAGGAGGTCATCCTCGAGCCTCCGGGTGCCCGGACCAAATAGCGGCAGGTCCCGCCCGCGGCCACAATCCCCCCGAAAGGCCATTGACGCGCGCAAAACTCTCCCGCATAAGTCGCCGCCATGTTCACGATCACGAAACGCACGACCAAAACCACCACGGCCTTCGGGGCCCGGGGAGGCGTGCGCGCGTAGTCGTCGACTGAACGCATCAGCTCTACCGAAGCCCCGCCCTCGATGGTCCGGGGCTTTTTTGTTGTCTGCAGCTCAATGGAGGAGAAAGTGAGTAACGATCCCGTCGTCGCGATTGTCGGCGTCACCGGTGCGGTGGGCGCCGAATTCATCGCCACCATGGACAAGCGCGGCTTTCGCGTCGGCAAGCTGAAGGCGCTGGCGAGCGCCCGCTCGGCCGGCAAGACGGTGTCGTTCCGCGGCAAGGATGTCATCATCGAGGAGCTCACTGAGCGGTCCTTCGACGGCGTCGACATCGCCCTATTCTCCGCCGGCGGCGGCATTTCCAGGAAGTACGCGCCGATCGCAGTCAAGTCCGGCGCGGTCGTGGTCGACAACTCCTCGGCGTTCCGTATGGACCCGAACGTGCCGCTGGTGATCCCCGAGATCAACGCGAACCGCATCCGCGACCACAAGGGCATCATTGCCAACCCGAACTGCGCCGCCATCACCGCGCTGGTGCCGCTCTGGCCGATCCACCAGAGGAACCGCATCAAGCGCGTGATCATCTCGACCTATCAGGCCGCCAGCGGCGCCGGCGCGGCGGCGATGGACGAGCTTGTTGAGTCCACCCGCGCCAATCTCAACGGGCAGGTCTATACGCCCAAGGTGATGCCGCACCCCTACGCCTTCAATCTCTTCAACCACAACACGGCCGTTGATCCCGAGACCGGCTACAACGACGAAGAGACCAAGGTCATCAAGGAGACCCGCAAGATCTTCGAGGACGAGAAGATCGCGGTCGGCGTGACCTGCGTGCGCGTGCCGGTGCTGCGCGCCCATTGTGAGGCCATCACCTTCGAATGCGAGAAGCCGATCACTGAGGATCAGGTCCGCGCGATCATGGCGCAGGCCCCTGGCGTGAAGATCGTCGACGACCGCGCCAAGAACTACTTCCCGATGCCGGTCGACGCCTCGGGCCAGGATGACGTCCTGGTCGGCCGCATCCGCAAGGACCTCAGCGATCCCTCAGGGCATTCGATCTCGATGTTCGTGGCGGCGGATCAGCTCCTCAAGGGCGCGGCGCTGAATGCGGTGCAGATCGCAGAGCTGCTGCCGCAGCGCGTGATGGCGTAACGAGGAAGATCCGTAGGGTGGGTTAGCGCAGCGTAACCCACCTCTTCTCGTGCGGCGACAAAGGTGGTGGGTTACGCCTCCGGCTAACCCACCCTGTAAGTGCGCCGACGCTAGCCCTTCGCCCGAAACAGCAAACACGCATCCCCGTACGAATAGAACCGGTAACTCTCCGCGATCGCGTGCGCATATGCCTGCTTCATAGTGTCGAGGCCCGCGAAGGCCGACACCAGCATGAACAGCGTCGAGCGGGGCAGGTGGAAATTGGTCAGCAAAATATCGACGGCACGGAAGCGATAGCCGGGGATGATGAAGATCGACGTGTCGGCCGCGAACGGCTGGATCGTGCCGTCCTCGTCGGCGGCGCTTTCGAGCAGTCGCAATGACGTCGTGCCGACCGCGACGATGCGGCCGCCGCTCTTCCGCGCGGTGTTCAGCTTCTCCGCCGTCTCCGCCGAGATGGTCCCCCACTCGGCATGCATCCTGTGGCCTTCGGTGTCTTCCACCTTGACCGGCAGGAACGTCCCCGCCCCCACATGCAGCGTGACGCGGTTGATTCCGACGCCGCGATCTCGCAGCGCCTGCTCCAGCCTGGGCGTGAAATGCAGCCCTGCGGTCGGCGCGGCGACGGCGCCTTCATTGGCCGCGAACATCGTCTGGTAATCGGCAAAATCCTGATCGTCAGGCGTGCGCTTCGAGGCGATGTAGGGCGGCAGCGGCGGGCTGCCGAGATCCGATATCGCCTGGTCGAGCGTCGGCCCGTGGAACGAGAACGATAGCGTCACCTCGCCCTCTGCGCCCTTGGCCTCGACCTCGGCATCGAGATGGCCGAGCAGGCAGACCTTGCCCTCATTGCCGAAGCGGATGCGGTCGCCAGCGACGAGCTTCTTGGCCGGCTTCACCAGCGCCAGCCAGCGCGAACCATCTAGGCGCTTGATCAGCGTCGCTTCGATCCTTGGCTCAGTCTCGCGTCCGATGCGGCGGCCCTTGAGCTGGGCGGCGATCACCTTAGTGTCGTTGACGACGAGCTGGTCGCCGGGCTTCAGCCACTGCGGCAAGTCGGAGACCGTCTGGTCGCGCAGCACACCGTTCTCCACGACCAGCATCTTCGCGGAGTCGCGCGGCTGCGCCGGGCGCAGTGCGATGCGCTCGGGCGGCAGGTCGAAGTCGAAGAGATCGGTGCGCATAGTCGGGCCTGACGCGACACAGTCAGACCCTCGTCCTGAGGAGCGCGGAACGCGCGTCTCGAAGGATGAAGGCCCGGTCTGTGGCCTCATGGTTCGCTCGGCGATAGCATCGTCCGTAGACGGCGCTTCGCGCCTCCTCACCATGAGGAGCGGTGGTTGTTACTCCCCGTCCGCCGCCATCCGCGCCTTGACGATCTTGTCGGGGTTCTGCACGGGCTCGCCGCGCTTGATCTTGTCGACGTTCTCCATGCCTGCGGTGACCTTGCCCCACACCGTGTACTGGTTGTCGAGGAAGCGGGCGTCGTCGAAGCAGATGAAGAACTGGCTGTCGGCGGAATCGGGATTGGCGGCGCGGGCCATCGAGGCGGTGCCGCGCACATGCGGCTCCTTGTTGAACTCCGCCTTCAGCTTCTGACCCGAACCGCCGGTGCCGGTGCCGTGCGGGCAGCCGGTCTGCGCCATGAAGCCGTCGATGACGCGATGGAACACGATGCCGTCGTAGAAGCCTTCGCGCACCAGCTCCTTGATGCGCGCGACATGGTTCGGCGCGAGATCGGGCCGCATCTCGATGGTAACGGGGCCCTGCGTGGTTTCGAGGATCAGGGTGTTTTCGGTGGCGCTCATGCTCGTTTCTCTTGGGTTGGGGGTGAAGCCTTCCGGCCGTGGAACTGGACCGCGAATGGACGCCCCGCAGCGGCGCCGCCCATCGCATCGGTAAATGGCATTGGCGTGCAGCGTTGCAATGCCTCCATCACCGCAATCCGGTACTGGAGCCGGTCATTGTCGGAGGCCTCCGCGGATTCGTAGGTAATCTTCGGATGGCCCAGGATGTCTCCGGTCCGGTTAAAGCTCACGACGACCGTGATGTCGAGTGCGCGGGCCCGGGAGGGTGGCGGCGGTCTCCAGCAACTGCCCAGCCGTGCGAAGAGGTCGTGGAGGGTGTTGACCCGGTCGGGCGTCTGAGTGCTCGCGCCGGAGGTGCCAAGCAGGAGCGCCGCGACAGCTACCAGGAGCTTTTCGCCGCGGCGCGCCATTGCGCTTGCTACTTGATGTCGGAGGCGACCTGCACCTTCACCATCTTGTCGGGATCGGTGACGGTGCCGCTCGCGGATCCGGGCGGGGCTTTCTTCAGCTTGTCGACGACGTCCATGCCCTGCACGACCTCGCCGACCACGGTGTACTGGCCGTCGAGGCTGCCGCCGTCCGCGAACATGATGAAGAACTGCGAGTTGGCGCTGTCGACGCTGTCGCCGCGCCGCGCCATGCCGACGATGCCGCGGGCAAAGTGCACCTTGGAGAATTCCTGCTTGAGGTTCGGGTATTTCGAGCCGCCGGTGCCGTTGAAGTTCTGGCCGTCGCCGGTCTGCGCCATGAAGCCGTCCATCACGCGGTGGAACGGCACGTTGTTGTAATAGCCTTCGCGCGCGAGCTGCTTGAGGCGCTCGGCGTGCTGGGGCGCAAGATCAGTCCGCAGCTTGATGACGATGCGGCCCTTGGTGGTGTCGATGACGATCGCATTGGCCTTGTCGAGGCCTGCCGGCAGCGATTGCGCGAGTGCCGGGACCGCGAACACGAGCGCGGCAAGAACTGCGAGAATACGGATCATGAAAACTCCGGATCAGATGAGATGAACGCGTGCCGTCAGCCGGCGAACTTTGCCTTGAGCAATGCCGCAACCAGCGGCGGTACGAAGGCCGAAACGTCCCCGCCCATGCCGGCGATCTGGCGCACCAGTGTGGCGGTGATCGGGCGGACCACGGGTGAGGCCGGCAGGAAGACCGTGTGCACCTCGGGCGCCATCGCCTCATTCATGCCGGCGAGCTGCATCTCGTAGTCGAGGTCGGTGCCGTCACGCAGGCCCCGGATCATGATCGTCGCGCCATGTTTGCGCGCAGCGGTCACCGAAAGATCGTCGAACGTCGTCGCTTCGAGAATGCAGCCGGCCTTCGCCGCCACGGGATCGCAGACATCGTGAAGCATCTTCAGACGCTCCTCGGTCGAGAACAGCGGCTTCTTGCCGGGGTGCACGCCAATGGCGACAACCAGCCGGTCGCACAGCGGAACGGCGTGCCGGACCACGTCCAGATGGCCATTGGTGATCGGGTCGAAGGAACCTGGGTAGAAGGCGATGCGCGACATGGCACCGTCCTACCGCGCCCGGCCCTGCCCGGCAAGCCGGACAGGTTCCCCGGCCGTTTCCCGCAAAATATCCACCCGCCATGTCGGCGCCGGCCCGTTTGTTTCGTCCTGAGGCCGACCACGAAACAAAACGGACCGCGAACGAAACCATTTTGCGCATCCGCGAAGACGTCCCGAAACTGGCCATGGTTACTGATCCGCCCAACGAATGACGGGCCGCAAACAAGGCGCAGCGGCCGCATCACAGGGGACCGTCGATGATCAAGGCTCTTTCAGCGATCGCTATTGCCGCGTGTGTTGCCGCAGCACTCACCGTCCTGCCCGGCTTCGCACCGAGGGTCGAGGCCAGCGTGCCGCAGCCGCTTGCCAAGGCCGACCGGCTCGACATCCGCACGACCGGCAAAGACTGCTCGCAGCAAGCCTGGCCGAATTTCGAGGCGTCCTGCCTGCACCGCGCCGGCACCAAGGCCACTGTCCGCGAGGCCCGGCTGGTGACGGCCGACCGCACCCCGTAAGGCGGTCTGTCAGCTTCGCGTCATATAACCCCCAATATAATCTCGTGGAAATTTGCGACGTCTCGTCGCAGACTGCGTGATACTCGCGCCCCTCGGAATGGCCCGTCGGGCGCGATCCCATCCGGGGGTCGCCGTTGTCCAGTACGCCAGCAGTCGCTTCCGGCCATCATCCTGATCCGCTGCCCCTTGCAATGACCCTGGGCGCCCTCGGGGTGGTCTATGGCGATATCGGCACCAGCCCCCTCTACGCCCTGAAGGAAGCCGCCAAGGCGGCCGCCCATGGCGGCACCGTGACTCACGACGCAGTGCTGGGGGTTGCGTCTCTCATCCTCTGGGCGCTGCTGCTGATCATCTCGCTGAAATATGCGCTGCTGATCCTGCGCGCGGACAACCGCGGCGAAGGCGGCATCGTCGCGCTCTTGGCGCTGCTGCATGCCCGTCATGCCCAGCCCGGCACCTGGCGCGCGCAGCTTCTAGTGGTCGGCCTCGTTGGCGCGGCGCTGCTCTACGGCGATGGCGCGATCACACCGGCGATCTCCGTGCTGAGTGCCATCGAAGGCCTCAAGGTCGATGCGCCCTCGTTGGCGCCGGTCGTGGTGCCCGTGACCATCGCCATCCTGGTTGGGCTGTTCATGATGCAGAAGCAGGGCGCCGGCTTCATCGGCCGCATCTTCGGTCCGGTGATGCTCGCCTGGTTCGTGGTGCTGGCAGCGCTCGGCATCCATGGCATCGTCAAGGCGCCGGCGGTGCTCGCTGCGCTCAGCCCGCTCTATGCCTTCGAATTCCTGATCCATCAGGATTTCCACGTCTCCTTTGCGATTCTCGGCTCGGCCTTCCTGGCCGTGACCGGCGGTGAGGCCATGTATGCCGACATGGGGCATTTCGGCCGCTTTCCGATCCGGCTCGCCTGGTTCGCCGTCTGCCTGCCCGCGCTGGTGCTGAACTATTTCGGCCAGGCCGCGCTGTTGATCACGGATCCGGGCATGCTCGAGAATCCATTCTTCCAGCTCTGCCCCGACGCACTGCATTATCCACTGGTTGCGTTCTCGGCGGTCGCGACCGTGATCGCCTCGCAGGCGATCATCTCAGGCGTGTTCTCGCTGACCCAGCAGTCGATCCAGCTCGGCTTCTTGCCGCGCATGCAGATCCGACACACCACGAGCCACGCGATGGGTCAGATCTACGTGCCGCTGGTGAATTGGCTGCTCGCCGCCGCAACGCTGGGCGCCGTCCTGAGCTTCGGCACATCGGATGCGCTCGCCGGCGCCTATGGCATCGCGGTCTCGCTCCTGATGGCGATCACGACGCTGCTCGCAGCGCTCGTGGCGATCCAATGGGGCTATTCGCCCTGGCTCGTGGTCGCGGTCAACGGCTTCTTCTTCGCGATCGACGTGGTCTTCTTCTCGGCCAATTCGATCAAGCTGTTCGAGGGCGGCTGGTTTCCGCTGCTGCTCGCCGGACTCGTCGCCTTCCTGATGCTGACCTGGCGCGGCGGCGTGAAGCTGGTCGAGGCCGCACGCGGCAAGCTGCGCCAGCCGGAAGAGGACCTGATCGAGACGGCGGTCAACAAGTGCCGCGCGAGGTTGCCCGGCACCGCCGTATTTCTGGCGTCCGCGGCGAAAGGCGTGCCGCTGGCGCTGACGCAGTTCGTCAAGCACAACCGCGTCCTGCACGAACGCGTACTGCTCGTCACCGTGCTGATCGAGGAATCCCCGCACATCGCCGACGAGGAGCGTGCCGAGGTGAACGAGATCATTCCCGGCATCACCCGCGTGGTCCTGCATTACGGCTTCATGCAGAACCCCACAATCTACGAGGGCCTGAAGCTCGCCTGCCGCCAGGGCAAGCTGCCCGGCGTCGACCTCTCCGACATCACCTATTACGTCGGCCGCGAGACAATCATCCCGCGTGAAGACGTTCCGGGCATGTGGGTGTGGCGCGAGGGCCTGTTCTCCTTCCTCCAGCGCAATGCCGAACGCTCGGCGGCATTCTTCGGCGTGCCTACGGGACAGGTGGTGGAGTTCGGAACGGAGATCGAGATCTAGCCGACGCGTTGCTCGCACGCGGCAACAACAATGCGCGCAGCGTCGCTACGCCGACACCGGTTGCGACAAGATCCCAGGCCAACGAGCACGCGGGCGCCCGAGCGCTGGAGGCGTGGGATTCAGCAAAACAGCGTCCAGCCGCGGATCGGTTGGTGAAAAAAGCTCCACGCCGAATTTGGAACAAGGTGAGCTGCGTTTCGGTTGGTTCTGGCGAGACCAAATCCTCGGCTGGTGCTCCACCATGAACTCTGGCGCCAACGCCACACTCAGCAACTTGCGCGCCGTCGTCATCCTGATCGTGGTCGCCTTCCATTCGGCCCTTCCCTACCTCGCCTCGCAACCGCTGCATCCGTTTGCTTTCGACTCACCGCCCTATCGGTGGATCGCGTTTCCGATCATCGACCGCGAGCGCTGGTTCGGGCTCGACCTGTTCTGCGCATGGCAAGACGTCAGCTTGATGTCGCTGATGTTCCTTTTGGCGGGCCTGTTCGCCCCGCGAGGCCTCATCCGCAAGGGCGCCGCCGCCTATCTCGCGTCGCGGTGGTGGCGAATTGGATTGCCCTTCGTCCTCGCGGTCGCTTTTCTCAGTCCGGTGGCGTACTACGCGTCGTATCTGACGACCGCGACCGATCCATCGCCTGCGGCGTTTTGGCAGCACTGGCGCGCTTTGCCGATGTGGCCCTCGGGCCCGCAATGGTTCTTGTGGCAGCTTCTGCTGCTCAGCGCGCTAGCTGCTGCACTGCATGAATTCGCGCCATCATGGCCACGGGCCGCGAGCCTAATCGTCGCCAGGTGCGACGATCGTCCGCTGCTCTTTTTTGCAGGCCTGACAAGTCTGTCGGCGCTGGCCTATGTCCCGCTGGCCATGATCTTTACGCCCTGGGAATGGACCTTTTTCGGCCCATTGTCTTTCCAGCTAAGCCGCCCGCTGCACTATCTTCTCTATTTTTCCGCAGGATTTGCCATCGGCGGCTACGGCTGTGATCGCAGTGTCTTCCGCACCGATGGCCCGCTCGCGCGCCGCTGGCCAGCCTGGGTGGCAGCAGCATTCGCCTGCTTTGCGGTATGGGGCGTGTTGACCTCGCTGACGATGCCGGACTGGAATGCCAGCCCGCCGGCAGATCGCCTCGCCGCGGCTTTCGCCTTTCCCGTTGCGTGCGCAACAGGAGTTATCGCTTTCGTGGCGAGTTCGCTGGCATTGTTGCGTCGCCGTTCGGCGCTCGTCGACAGCCTTTCGGTCAATGCCTACGGCATCTACCTCACGCATTACCCGTTTGTGTTGTGGCTGCAATATGCCCTGCTCGACACGAGCCTGAATGCCGTCGCCAAGGCCACGTTCGTCCTCGTCGCGGCGCTGGCCCTAAGCTGGGCCGCAAGCGGATTCCTGACCGCGAGCGTGAGACTGCTGGTCCACCGGCATTCCGGACTCCCGAGCAAGAGCGCAATCTCAGATCAACCTCGATGACGGAACGTCCATGTCACTGGTCCCGACACTCGCGTCCCGCAATCTGTTCCACGATCGCCTGCGTTTTCTCGCGACGCTCGTTGGAATCGTCTTTTCGGTCGTGCTGGTGATGATCCAGATGGGCCTGTTCCTGGGATTCGGTCGCATGGTGACGACGATGATCGACCATGCGTCAGCCGATCTCTGGGTGTTACCGAAGGGAGCGAAATGCTTTGAGGACCCCTCGCTGCTGGATGCGAAGCTACGCGACAAGGTCGCGTCCGTCGATGGCGTCGCCTCTGTGGTCCCGCTAGTCATCGGCTTCTCGGACTGGCGCCTCGAGAGCGGCGAGATAACACCCATCTTTGTTGTCGGCGCCGATCTGCGTGATGGAATCCTGGGGCCATGGAACGTAGTCGAGGGCGACGTCCGCGCGCTGTCGCAAAATGGAGCCGTGGTCGTCGACCGCTCCTACCACGATCGCCTCGGCGTCTCCGAAGTCGGATCGACGGCCGAGATCCGCGGCCGCCGCGTGAAGATCGTGGCCTTGACCGACGGCATCCGCTCCTTCACCACGACACCCTATATCTTCGTGGACCTGAAAAACGCCCGCACCTACACTGGAACCTTTCCTGACCGCGCCAGCAATCTCGTCGTTCGCCTCAAGCCCGACGCCAATCGCGACACAGTCCTTAAGGCCGTCCGGGCTCGGGTTGGTGAGCATGAGGTGCTTACGACAGATGAATTCCGCAGCCGTAGCCGCTCGTTCTGGCTGTTCGGGACGGGCGCGGGCGCTGCGCTGTTTGCCGGCGCATTGCTCGGAGTGATCGTCGGCACCGTCATCGTCGCGCAAACCCTCTATTCGAGCACCAAGGATCACCTCAGCGAATTCGCCACCCTGCGCGCAATGGGTTCGTCGAATGGATATATCTACGGGGTCATCATCTATCAGGCGCTCCTCAATGCGGTCATCGGCTTCGTCCTTGCGACTGCGATTGGCGCCGTCGTTGTTGAGATGACTGCCAAGAGCGCGTTGCCGATCGTCATCACGCCCTGGCTGATTGCAGCTCTGTTTGTGCTGACGGTCGTCATGTGCGTGGCATCGGCGATCGGCGCAATCGTGCGTGTGGTGCGCATCGATCCAGCAACGGTATTCATGCGATGAACGAAACCATCATTGAGGCTGCCGAAATCAAGAAAACGCTTGGCCGTGGCGCCAGTGAGGTGAAGGCGCTGCGCGGTATCGACATGACGCTGCGGCGCGGCGAGTTCACACTGCTGATGGGGCCGTCCGGCAGCGGCAAGACGACGCTGCTTCTCATTCTCGGATGCATGCTGGCACCAAGTTCGGGCACGCTCACCGTCTGCGGCATGCCCACGTCCGGTGTCGACAAGGAGGGACTGGCCAAAATGAGGCGCGACCATATCGGCTTTGTGTTCCAGTCCTATCATCTGTTTCCGACGCTGACCGCCGCGCAGAACGTGCAACTCGCCCTCGACATCCGTCGCGAGCGTGGGCGCAAAGCCAGCGAACGAGCCTTGGAAGCTCTCAGCATGGTTGGTCTGGAGCAGAAGGCCGATACGTTGCCGGGCGAACTCAGCGGCGGCGAGCAGCAGAGGGTCGCGATAGCGCGAGCCTTTGTCGCCAATCCCTCGGTCATTCTCGCCGACGAGCCAACCGCTGCGCTCGACGGCAATAACGGGCGAAGCATCATGCGGATTCTGGCTGACACCGCACATCAGCGCGAGCGCGCCGTGCTCGTCGTCACCCATGATCCCCGGGTCATTCCCTTTGCGGATCGCATCGTCGAGATCGAGGACGGCCTCCTGGTCGACACCGAATCCGGCGGACCCGGGCGGCTGCATTTGCCGAAGGCGGCCGCATTCAGGTCGTAAGGTCCGTGCGGATGAAGCAAGAGGAGAATGATGACCCTTCGCGCCGAAATGCTGCGCCTCGGCATCCGCATGTTCCTGAAACGCCACCATCAGCCTTTCGATGTCGGGACGTGGCGGGCGAAAATGCATCGCATGGAGCGATGGGTGCCACATCCGCCAGCCAGCACCGAGACGAGCGTCGTGCGGGCCGGCCGCCTCACACTACACCGGATCGCCACGCCGGCGTCGCGACCGCGGCGCAACCTGCTCTATCTCCATGGAGGGGCCTACATCTCGGGCGCACCGATCTACTATCGCCACTTCACCTGGCGCATTGCCAATGCGACCCGGTCGACGGTCTGGGCGCTTGAATATCGCCTTGCACCCGAACATCCGTTTCCCGCCGCCCTGGACGATGCCGTGGCGGGCTTTCTCTGGCTCGCCAGCGAAACGAGCGCCCCCGGCGAACTGTTCGTAATGGGTGATTCAGCCGGTGGAGGATTGGCGCTGTGCCTTCTCATGAGGTTGCGTGACGAACGTAAGCCGCTTCCAGCGGCAGCGGTTGCCATGTCGCCCTGGACTGATCTTGCGCTCACCGCGCCCTCGTTGACCGAGAATGCCGCGTCAGATCCGATGTTGAATGTGCATGATATTCCGGAATTCGTGCGCTGCTATCTCGCAGGCGCCTACGCGTGTAGCCCCTATGCATCGCCGCTCTATGGCGACGCATCCGGGCTTCCGCCGGTGCTGATTCACGTCGGCAGCGACGAGATATTGCGGGATGATGCGGTCCGCATGGCCGACAAGCTGAAACAGTGTAATCCGCGGAGCCGGCTGGAGGTCTGGCCGCGCATGCCGCACGTCTTCCAGCTCTTCGTCCCCGTGCTGCCGGAAGCCCATGCTGCCATCGCGCAGATCGGAGAATTCATCTCCGACCTGCGATGCGAGGTAACTTTGCCGGCTTCGCGGCCGGCCTAGGCCGCGCTGCCGTTCCCGTTCTCGCCGTTGCCGTTCTCGGTCTCTTCCGTGATGTGCTCGACCGAGACCACGTGCTCGTCCTCGGCGGTGTCGAACACGATCACGCCCTGCGTCGAGCGCCCGGCGATGCGAATGCCCTCGACCGGGCAGCGGATGAGCTGGCCCTTGTCGGTGACCAGCATGATCTGGTCGGCCTCTTCCACCGGGAAGGACGCCACCAGATTGCCGTTGCGGTTATTGACGCTCATCGCGACGATGCCTTTGCCGCCGCGGCCCGTGGTGCGGTACTCGTAGGACGAGGTCCGCTTGCCATAGCCGTTGACGGACACTGTGAGCACGACCTGCTCCTGCGCCGACATCTCGACATAGCGTTCCTGCGGAAGCTGGAAGCTGCCGGACGTCTCCTCGGCCTCGGCATCCGCCGTCTCCTCGGCGGCGCTTTCACCGGCCACCGCGCGGCGCATCTTCAGGTAAGCCGAGCGCTCGTCCGAGGTGGTCTCGACATGGCGCAGGATCGCCAGCGAGATGACCTTGTCGCCGCCGGCGAGCGCAATGCCGCGCACGCCCATCGAGGTGCGCCCGGTGAACACGCGCACGTCGGTGACGGGGAAACGGATGCACTGGCCGCCGGCGGCGGTGAGCAGCACGTCGTCGCGCTCGGTGCAGATCTGCACGTCGACGATCGCTTCGCCCTCCTCCAGCTTCATGGCGATGATGCCGGAGCGGCGCACGTCGACGAAGTCGGACAGCTTGTTGCGCCGGACGTTGCCGCCGGTGGTGGCGAACATCACGTCGAGCTGCCCCCAGGTGGATTCATCCTCCGGCAGCGGCATGATGGTGGTGATGCGCTCGCCCTGCTCCAGCGGCAGGATGTTGATCAGCGCCTTGCCGCGCGCATTCGGAGCCGCCATCGGCAGGCGCCAGACCTTCTCCTTGTAGACCTGGCCGCGCGAGGAGAAGAACAGCACGGGCGTATGCGTGGAGGCCACGAACAGGCGGCTGACGAAATCCTCGTCGCGGGTCTGCATGCCGGCGCGGCCCTTGCCGCCGCGGCGCTGCGCCCGATAGGCCGACAGCGGCACGCGCTTGACGTAGCCGGCGTGTGAGACCGTGACGACCATGTCCTCGCGCTGGATCAGGTCCTCGTCCTCGACCTCGCCTTCCTGCTCCATGATCACGGTGCGGCGCGGCGTGGCGAACTCCGCCTTCACCTCGGCAAGCTCAGCCTTGATGATGTCGAGGATGCGGGCGCGCGAGCGCAGGATGTCGAGGTAGTCGCCGATCTCACCGGCGAGCTTGGACAGCTCGTCGCCGATCTCGTCGCGGCCAAGTGCGGTGAGGCGCGCGAGGCGCAGTTCCAGAATCGCCCTGGCCTGCTCCATCGACAAGCGGATCGTACCGTCCGCGTTGATGCGGTGACGGGGATCGTCGATCAGCGTGATGATGTCCTCGACGTCCCGCGCGGGCCAGTCGCGCGTCATCAGCGTCTCGCGCGCGGCAGCCGGCGTGGGCGAGGTCCGGATCACACGGATGATCTCGTCGATATTGGCGACCGCAATCGCAAGGCCGACCTGCTCGTGCGCCCTTTCGCGCGCCTTGCGCAGCTTGTATTTGGTCCGGCGCGTCACGACCTGCTCGCGGAAGCCGACGAAGATCGTCAGCATGTCCTTCAGGTTCATCGTCTGCGGACGGCCGGAGTCGAGCGCGACGGCGTTGACGCCGAAAGAGGTCTGCAGCGGCGTGAACTTATAGAGCTGGTTCAGCACCACGTCGGGCATGGCATCGCGCTTGAGCTCGACGACGACGCGGTAGCCGTCGCGGTCGGACTCGTCGCGCAGGTCGGAAATGCCCTCGATCTTCTTTTCCTTGTAGAGCTCGGCGATGCGCTCCACCATTGTCGCCTTGTTCACCTGATACGGAATCTCGGTGATGACGATCGCCTCGCGCTCCTTGCGGATCGTCTCGAACTCGACCTTGCCGCGCATCACGATGGAGCCGCGGCCAAGATGATATGCGCTGCGGATGCCCTGGCGTCCGAGAATGATGCCGCCGGTCGGGAAATCCGGACCCGGGATGATGTTGTTGAGCTCGTCGATGGTAAGCGACGGATTGTCGATCAGCGCCACGCAAGCGTCGATCACCTCGCCCAGATTGTGCGGTGGGATGTTGGTGGCCATGCCGACCGCGATGCCGCCGGCACCGTTGACCAGCAGGTTCGGGAACCTGGCCGGCAGCACCACCGGCTCTTTCTCGGAACCGTCATAGTTGTCCTGGAAATCGACGGTATCGTCGTCGATGTCCTCGAGCAGCTTCAGCGCGATCTTGGTCAGGCGGGACTCGGTGTAACGCATGGCCGCCGGCGGATCGCCGTCGACGGAGCCGAAATTGCCCTGCCCGTCGATCAGCGGCGCGCGCATCGAGAAGTCCTGCGCCATGCGTACCAGCGCGTCGTAGATCGCCTGGTCGCCATGCGGGTGGTATTTACCCATGACCTCGCCGACGGCACCGGCGGACTTCTTATGCTTCTTGTCCGGAGTATCGCCGCGATTGTTCATCGCGAACAGGATGCGGCGATGCACCGGCTTCAACCCGTCGCGCGCATCGGGCAGCGCACGCGCCACGATCACGCTCATCGCGTAATCGAGATAGGACTTCTTCATCTCCTCGTAGATGGAAACGGGGCGAATGTCCGAGGGTTGCGCCGGCTGGTCGCCGGGCTTGTTGTCGTCGTCAGCCAAGGGGAAATCCGGTGAGGTTTTGTCTGGGAATCATATAGCGCATCGAGCGCGTGATAACCACCCTCGCAAGGCCCCCAGGAAGCGCTTTTTCCGCTTATTTTTCCAACGACTTACGCGCTCTATAGCACTGCCGCCGGAACCGCCGGAACGTGCCGCCGGAAACCACTCCTCAAGCGCCGAAAATCACACGGTGCATGATGCGTCCGGGCACCAGCGTGAACAGGCCCGCCACCACCAGCGCGCCGGTAAAGATGAAGATCATCATCCGGCGATGATCGGCGACGCGATGAGTATGGGCGCGCCACACCGCCAGTGGCAGCACCACCAGCGTGAAGATCGACAGGAGATGGATCGGGCTGAACGGGCCAACCAGCCGGATCTGGTGGATCCAGAATGACGACGCGGCCACGACGACCATCAGGACGACCCAGATCCAGCCGATCGTCCGATGCGGCAGCGTGCCCTTGGGCGCCGCGAACTGAACGAGGCCAAGCCCGAACGCGGCCATGGCCGCGAAGGCATGCAGCGGAATGGCCGGCGCGGCCTCAAGCAGTGGCGCGAGGCTCATGGGCGGGCGACCTCCAGAGCGGCGGAAACGGCAATGTGAATAGAATTAACATCAAGTTAATACCATTCACATCGCGCCCCGTCAAAAGCTCAGGCGCAATCTGAAGCAAGGCCGGAAATGCCAAGCCCTATCCGACGATTGGTAAGGAATTTTGCCGCTTTACGCGAGTTAGCGGGATCCAAGATGCGAGGTACCCTGCGCCCTCGCGGCCTCAGAACGGGATGTCGTCATCCATGTCGCTGTTGCGACCGCCGCCAGCGGCCACAGGACGGCGCGGAGCGCTGCTGACCGGACCGCTGGAGCCGAAGTCGCCGCCCGGCTCCTCGCCGAAGTTGCCGCCTCCTCCGCCGCCACGGCCGTCGAGCATGGTGAGGTTCGAGTTGAAGCCCTGGAGCACGACTTCGGTGGAGTATTTCTCCACCCCGCTCTGATCGGTCCATTTGCGGGTCTGGAGCGCGCCCTCGACGTAAACCTTCGAGCCCTTCTTCAGGTACTGTTCGGCGACCTTGGCGAGCCCCTCGTTGAAGATCACCACGCGGTGCCACTCGGTCTTTTCCTTGCGCTCGCCGGTCGCCTTGTCCCGCCAGGTTTCCGAGGTCGCGATCGACAGATTTGCGATCGGTCGCCCGTCCTGGGTGCGGCGGATTTCCGGATCCTTGCCGAGATTTCCGACCAGAATGACCTTGTTGATGCTTCCCGCCATCGCCGCTCTCCACTCCAAACGTCACTGAATTTCGAAAAAGGCCGCGCGTTGCCGCGCCATTCGCCCGTTGGGAGGACCCTATACGCTCGCAAGGCGCTTGCAGCCGCCGATCAGCCCGCCACCCCTCAACTTATCCCCACATATAGCATCGGCGGTCGCCTTGTTCCAGATTTGTTCTTGGCGAAACCAACGGAAGGCTGTGACGGCTGAATGACGCGGATGCGTCGAGAAAGTGGCAAACCGAGATGGAACTTTTTTGGGTTCCCGCGAACGGTTGAAACCACTTAACATTCATTAACTTACCGGCTCTGTCGTTCGTCTGCGTCTGTTGCATTTCGGAGACGGACTCAGGTGCGACATTAAGCTAGGGTTGCCTCGGAATTAGTTCATATGGGCGTCGCGCCTAATTGACCGCTTCGGGGATTTCGAGAAGCGGGCGAAACTGGGGAGACTGCAATGAATAAGATTTGGGTGGGTGCAATCGGAGCTGTGGCACTGAGCCTGTCAGCTCCCGCGAGCGCTGCGGACCTCGCCGCGCGTCCGTACACCAAGGCTCCGCCGCCTGCGGTGGCCGCGGTCTACGACTGGAGCGGCTTCTACATCGGCATCAACGGCGGTGGCGGCACCAGCCACAAGTGCTGGGACTTTGTGACACCGGTAACCGGCACGCTGGTGGGCGACGGTTGCCACGACGCGACCGGGGGCACTGTCGGTGGCCAGATCGGCTATCGCTGGCAGTCGGCCAACTGGGTGTTCGGTGTCGAGGGTCAGGGCAACTGGGCTGACTTCAAGGGCGACAACATCAGCCCCAGCGCGCCTTTCCAGCAGAACCGCACCCGGATCGACGCTTTCGGCCTGATCACGGGACAGGTTGGTTACGCTTGGAACAACGTCCTCTTCTACGTGAAGGGCGGCGGTGCGGTGGTCGGAGACAGGTACGACCTGATCACAGCGCCAGGCTTTGTAGGCGCAGGCACCGTCTTCGGCTCGGCTCGCGAGACCCGCTGGGGCGGCACCGTCGGCGCTGGCCTGGAGTTCGGCTTCGCGCCCAACTGGTCGGTCGGCGTCGAGTACGATCATATCTTCCTGGGACACCGCAACAACGACTTCTCCCTCGGTGGCGTCTTCGTGCAAACCGAGCGCATCAGCCAGGATGTCGATATGGGGCTCGTCCGCGTGAACTATCGCTGGGGTGGCCCGGTGATCGCAAAGTACTGATATCACCCGGATATCGATCGGTGCTTCAAGGCCGGCCTCGCGCCGGCCTTTTTGCTGCGCGCTGCTGAACAATAGGTCAGCAATGCAGCCCGTTTTCTGACCTGTTGTGACTTTTGGGGTACACAACTTCCAGCTTCGCTGGTGTAAGCCGGCCGCAGTTGGACGAGAGCGTCCGATGTCCTTCCTTTCGCACGGAAGGCAAAAACAGAAACCGGGACTGGGACTGAATTGAAGATGAAGAAGGTTTTGTTGGCTTCGGCCTGTTTGTTCGCACTGAGCGCATTTGCTCCCGCCACGGCTGCCGATCTCGCAGCCCGCCACTACACCAAGGCTCCGATCGCTCCGGCCGCGGTCTACAACTGGACCGGCTTCTACCTCGGTATCGTCGGTGGCGGCGCGTGGGAAAATTCCTCGACCGACCCGAAGATGAAGGGCGGCTTTGTCGGCGGCACGGCCGGCTACAACTGGCAGGCCGGCAACGTCGTGTTCGGCCTCGAAGCCGACGGCGCCTGGGCTGACGTCAGCGCTTCGGTGACCGGCGCCACCGTCGTCCCCGGCTTCGGTGTTGCGACCGCAACGGCGAGCTCGAAGACCGATGCGATGGGCACCGTGCGCGGCCGCATCGGCTGGGCGGTCAACCAGGTCCTGTTCTACGGCACCGGCGGCTATGCCTGGATCGACAACAAGATCAGCCTCTCCGCACTCGGCATCACCGCGTCGGACAGCAAGTGGCACTCCGGCTGGACCGTCGGCGCCGGCGTCGAAGCGTTCTTCGCGCCGCAGTGGTCGGTCAAGGGCGAGTATCTCTATCGCAGCCTCGCCGGCGAGACCTATTTCTCCGGCGCCCTGCCCTCGGGCACGCTCAACTTCCACACCGTGCAGGTCGGCGTGAACTATCACTTCGGCGCCCCGGTGGTCGCGAAGTACTAAGCTTCGCCCCAGCGCCATCGCGCTATGAGAGGCCGGCCTTGCGCCGGCCTTTTTGTTTTCGCGCGCATCCTGCTCAGGCGCCGATCACACGATCCGTATTCGACTGCGAACGAAGCGCCGACAGCCGCTACCGAGCGTTGCTACTGCCACGTGCCGCCAGCGCACCAACAATCCGTTGACGATTCGCAACTCGCACTGGAAATCCGCCCTCGTTCTTCCTACGTTCGCTGACATACCCATCGGCGCCGATCCCGGTTCCCGGCAACGCGCGCGCCTGAACGCTGGCGCGGCCGCGCGCCTTTGGGATTTTCCCGTTGGGTTTGGGTTCTTGTTTTCGGTTCTTGGGGACCACCAGGATGGATGAAGTGATCAAGGCGAAGCGCCAACAGCAGAACGCGGGCTCGAGCCTGCGCGCAATTACGATCCGTGGCGCACGCGAGCACAACCTCAAGAACATCGACGTCGAGATCCCGCGCGACAAGCTCGTGGTGTTCACGGGCCTGTCCGGCTCCGGCAAATCCTCGCTCGCCTTCGACACGATCTATGCCGAAGGCCAGCGCCGTTACGTCGAGTCGCTGTCGGCCTATGCGCGCCAGTTCCTGGAGATGATGCAGAAGCCGGACGTCGACCAGATCGACGGCCTGTCGCCGGCGATCTCGATCGAGCAGAAGACGACCTCGAAGAACCCGCGCTCCACCGTCGGCACCGTCACCGAGATCTACGACTACATGCGCCTGCTCTGGGCGCGCGTCGGCGTGCCCTATTCGCCGGCCACGGGTCTGCCGATCGAGAGCCAGACCGTCTCGCAGATGGTCGACCGCGTGCTGGCGCTGCCCGAGGGCACGCGCCTCTATCTGCTCGCGCCGGTCGTGCGCGGCCGCAAGGGTGAGTACAAGAAGGAGCTCGCCGAATGGCTCAAGAAGGGCTTCCAGCGCGTCAAGATCGACGGCACCTTCTACGAGCTCGCGGAGGCCCCTAACCTCGACAAGAAATTCCCGCACGACATCGACGTCGTGGTCGACCGCATCGTGGTGCGCGCCGATATCGGCCAGCGTCTCGCCGAGAGCTTTGAGACCGCGCTGAAGCTCGCCGAGGGCCTCGCCGTCGTCGAGTTCGCCGACACGCCGGCCGCCGCGCCTGCGGAAGAGAAGAAGAAGACCGCAAAGATCCACGACAAGAGCGGCCCCGAGCGAATCCTGTTCTCGGAAAAGTTCGCCTGCCCGGTCTCCGGCTTCACCATTCCGGAGGTCGAGCCGCGGCTGTTCTCGTTCAACAATCCCTATGGCGCCTGCCCGGCCTGCGGCGGCCTCGGCGTCGAGCAGCATGTCGATGAGGATCTCGTCATCCCCGACAAGGAGCTCACTCTTCGCAAAGGCGCGATAGCGCCCTGGGCCAAGTCGTCGTCGCCCTACTATGTGCAGACGCTGACCGCGCTCGGCAAGCACTACAAGTTCGCGCTCGACACCAAGTGGAAGGACCTGCCGAAGAAGACGAGAGACGCGATCCTCTATGGCTCCGGCGACGACGAGATCAAGTTCTCGTACGAGGACGGCGTGCGCTCCTACGACACCAAGAAGCCGTTCGAGGGCGTCATCACCAACATCAACCGCCGCTATCGCGAGACCGAGAGCGAGTGGGCGCGCGAGGAGCTGGCGAAGTATTTCCACGACGTCCCCTGCGAGGCCTGCAAAGGCTTTCGGCTCAAGCCCGAGGCGCTGTGCGTCAAGGTCGGCGGCAAGCATATCGGCGAGATCTCCGAGCTGTCGGTGAAACGCGCCGGCGAGTGGTTCGAGGGTGTGCCGGAGGCGCTGAACGCGCAGCAGAACGAGATCGCGAGCCGCATCCTCAAGGAGATCCGCGAGCGCCTCACCTTCCTGCTCGACGTCGGCCTCAACTATCTCACCCTCTCCCGCTCCTCCGGCACGCTGTCCGGCGGCGAGAGCCAGCGCATTCGCCTCGCCTCGCAGATCGGCTCCGGTCTGACCGGCGTGCTCTACGTGCTGGACGAGCCCTCGATCGGCCTGCACCAGCGCGACAATGCCCGCCTGCTCGATACGCTCAAGCGCCTGCGCGACCTCGGCAACACCGTGGTCGTGGTCGAGCATGACGAGGATGCCATTCGCTTGGCCGACTACGTGCTCGACATCGGCCCCGGCGCCGGCATGCATGGCGGCAACATCGTTGCCGAAGGCACGCCCGCCGAGATCATGCGCAACCCGAAATCGCTGACCGGCAAATATCTCACCGGCGAGCTCGAGGTCGAGGTGCCGGAGCGGCGCCCGCCGAACCATCGCCGCACCATCAAGGTGGTGAACGCGCGAGGCAATAACCTGAAGAATATCACGGCGGAGATCCCGCTCGGCCTGTTCACCTGCGTCACCGGCGTCTCCGGCGGCGGCAAGTCGACGCTACTGATCGACACGCTCTACCGCGCCATCGCCCGCAAGCTGAACGGCGCGAGCGAAGGCGCCGCCCCGCACGACCGCATCGAGGGCCTCGAGCACATCGACAAGATCATCGACATCGACCAGTCGCCGATCGGCCGCACCCCGCGCTCCAACCCCGCGACCTATACCGGCGCTTTCACGCCGATCCGCGAGTGGTTCGCCGGGCTCCCCGAGGCGAAGGCGCGCGGTTACGAGCCCGGCCGTTTCTCCTTCAACGTCAAGGGCGGCCGCTGCGAGGCGTGCCAGGGCGACGGCGTCATCAAGATCGAGATGCACTTTCTGCCCGACGTCTACGTCACCTGCGACGTCTGCAAGGGCAAGCGCTACAACCGCGAGACGCTGGAAGTCCTGTTCAAGGGCAAGAGCATCGCTGACGTCCTCGACATGACCGTCGAGGAAGCCGCCGATTTCTTCAAGGCCGTCCCGCGCGTCCGCGAAACTTTCAACACGCTGCACCGCGTCGGCCTGGACTACATCCACGTCGGCCAGCAAGCGACGACGCTTTCGGGCGGCGAAGCCCAGCGCGTCAAGCTGGCAAAAGAGCTGTCGAAGCGCGCAACGGGACGCACGCTCTACATCCTCGACGAGCCGACCACCGGCCTGCACTTCCACGACGTCAAGAAACTCCTGGAAGTGCTGCACGAGCTCGTCGCGCAGGGCAACACCGTCGTCGTCATCGAGCACAATCTCGAGGTCATCAAGACCGCCGACTGGGTCATCGATCTCGGTCCCGAAGGCGGCGACGGCGGCGGCGAAATCGTCGCCTGGGGCCCGCCCGAAGATATTGTCAAGGCGCCGCGGAGCTATACGGGCCAATTCTTGGAGCCGGTGCTGAAGAAGGCGCGGAAGCCGAAGCGGCGGAGCACCAGCGAGGCGGCGGAGTAGTTCCCGGCTCTGATGGTATTGGGGGATCGCACCTCTGGTGGGGGTGCCGGCGATGCTCTGCGCAAACTACCTGCTCCTTTGTGACGCCATTCTCGAGCAGCAGGTGCTTTGCGTCTACGAGGGCCGCTATCGCTGCGCGTATATCACAGGCACCAGGAAACGCGGCGCGGAAGCGGTGCTGGCCTGGCAGTTCGGCGAGAGCAGCAGCCCATTGCCGCAATGGCGGTGCTTAAAGCTGGCGAATGTCAGCGACGCCCACGCTCGTAACGGCCGCCGCTAGCTGCCAACGAATTCAATGACTGCCTCGCCCCGCGCAACGGCTTCGACAATTTGCGGCATGGCACTCAGAAACTGACGAACTAGCGCGCGATTGTCGATATTGCCGACGCGGACCCACAGCACGATCGGCCCCTGCCTCTTTGCAGCGCGAAGCAGCGAGAAATCGCGATCCTTGGTCACGAGAATGGCTGATCGAGAAATGGCTTCGTTCCAAATCGCTCCGTCGGTCGCGGTTGCCATCCCGAACTCGACGACATGAGCCGCCTCGAATCCTGCTCGACGCATGGCATCCGCGAGTGCGGGTGGAAGCTGAGCGTCGATCAGGTAAAGCAAGCTATTTGGCCGCTATGATCGGGTGATCGACTTGACGGGCAGCATAGGCGAGCACCGCGTCAATGTCGGCCTCCTCCAGATACGGATAATCCTCGAGAATGCTCTCGCGCGACTGCCCGGCGGACAGCAATCCCAGAACGTCGGCAACTGTGATGCGCAGATCGCGAATACAGGGGCGTCCATGCATGCGTTCCGGGTCGACCGTAATCCTTGCCAGTAGCTCCGACATCTGTCACCTCTGTGGAGGTCAATATAGCATCTCAGATAGCATCTGTCAGTGCGTCGCCAGCGAGCATGTTGCTCGATCCGCCCGGCACCTCTCCCGCAATGCCCTACTCCCTCGCCATCTTCGATCTCGACGGCACGCTGGCCGACAGCTTTCCGTGGTTCCTGCGCACCGCAATCGAGGGCTATGGTCACCTCAGAGTCAACGATGTTGCCGATCGCTTCGGCTTTCGGCGCGTCGCAGATGAGGAGGTCGAGGGGCTACGGCATGCGTCGACGCGCGAGATCCTCACGCGCCTCGAGGTGCCGCTGTGGAAGCTGCCGGCGATCGCGCGGCATGCGCGGCGGTTGAAGGCGGAGGCGGCGGCGGAGATTTCGCTGTTTGCGGGCGTCGAGGCGATGCTGGAGGCGCTGTCGCAGAGCGGCGTGCAGCTCGCGCTGGTGACCTCTGACAGCGAAGCCAATGCGCGCGAAAAGCTCGGCGATGCCGCGGCCCTGTTCTCGCATTTCGACTGCGCCGCATCGCTGTTCGGCAAGCCCGCGAAATTCCGCCGTGTCATCCGCCGCGCCGGCGCGGAGCGAAGCCGTGTGATCTCCATCGGAGACGAGGTCCGCGACATCGAAGCGGCGCGGGCTGTCGGCATTGCCTGCGGCGCCGTGTGCTGGGGCTACGCGGCGCCGGCGGCGTTGCGGGCGCAGAAACCGGACCACACGTTCGAGCGGATGGATGAGATTGCGCGCGCGTTGGGTCCGGTGCCGTAGCCCGGATGAGCGTAGCGATATCCGGGGCCGTCCATGGATGAAAGCGGCCCCCGCATGTCGCTTCGCTCATGCGGGCTACGGGACATCCGCCTCCTACTGCGTCCGCCTGAGAAACGCCCCGAACGCGCGCGGGCCGTCGCCGACCTTGACCTCGCCAATCACCTTCAGCTCGACCGCGTCGATGATGCTGAGTGAGTTGCTCTCCCAGTTGGCCACGATGATCCGCTTGCCGTCCGCGGTCGCCGCGATCCCTTCCGGATAATCGCCGACCGTGATGCGCGTGACCGGCTTCAGTGTCGCAAGATCGAACACGCTGACGGTGCCGCCATATTGGTCGGTGACGAAGCCGCGGCCTTGTGCCAGCGCCACGGCATAGGGGCGCATGCCCACGGCGATCCGGCCGACCTCGCGCGCCCCGGCGATATCGATCACCGACACGTCGTTCGATTCGACGTTGGCGGTATAGGCGCGCTTGCTGTCCGCGTCGATCGTGACGCCGAACGGATGTGTGCCGACCTTGACGATCGCCTTGCGCTGCCGCGTTGCGGTATCGACAATGGACACGCTGTCGGCATCGCGATCTGCCGAGAGCAGGAGCCGCCCGTCTGATGTCACCGCGAGGCCCGACGGCGAGGCGCCGACCGCGATTTCAGCGACCAGGCGCTGCTCTTTCGGATCGACCACCCGCACCGCCGCGGCGTACCAGTCGGCAACATAGACTGCAGCACCATCCGGCGCCACCGCGACACCGAGCGGACCGCCGCCGACATTGATCTTGCCGATGATCCGCCGGGCGGCGGCATCGACCACCGTAAGCGCCTTGGCTTCGGGGCTCGTCACATAGGCGAAGCGTCCGTCCGAGGTCACGGCGACACCCGCGGGCTTGCCGCCAATCGCGATGGTCGCGACAGGCCGCGCGGTTGCGAGGTCCACGACCGTTAGATTTTCGCTGAGCTGATTGGTGACGAACGCCTCCTCGGCCGAGGCTTTCTCGGCCGAGACCAGGCCGATGCTGGCGGCGAGCGCCGCCAGAACCAGGACGCGCACGGTCAGCTTCCGCTCTCGATCTTCTTCTTGAGCGCCGCGAGGCCGGTTTGATAGAGCGCCCTCACCGCCTTTACCGAGTTCTCGTCATTCAGCTCCGGCGGCGGATCGTTGTTGGGAAAGCCGCGGTAGAACGCGCCGGCCCATTCCAGGGTCGAGCCCTTGCCGTCGGCGCTCGGCGATACCGTCAGCGTCGAGGAATAGTTGGTGACCGGCAGCACCTTCACGTCGACGGTGGTGATCCGGTAGGAATAGGTCATCGCGCCGGCGTCGAATTTGTAGAGCTCCTCGTCGACGGTGGCGCCGCCGGTCAGCGTCAGCCGCCGCGTCGCGCCGATCTCATTGCCCTTCTCGCCCTCGGTCTTGGTGACCGGCGCGAGCCAGCTCATGTCCTGAAAATTGCCGATCACCGCCCACACCTTGGCCGGCGGCGCGTTGATCTCGATCGATTCCCGGACCTTCTGCCGGGTCGGGCCGTGGGCCCAAACCGGCTCAAAAGCCGCCGTCAATGCCATCCCCGCCACCGCCAGCGCCGCCACCCCGGCGATCGCCTTTCCGATCGTCACCCTCATGTCGTGTCCTCACGTTTGACCTTGCGCGACTGACGCGCGCTGGGAACATCGTAACGCATATTTGGACCATGGGTAGACAAGTTCGTGGCGCGGCCGTGGCGGGACCACTGTGGGCCACCATCCCTTGGGTTGCCCGACGGGCAAAACACCCCAGAGCGTGGTCAATCCTCCGCGGCACTCCGCGCCCAAAATAATTCGCTTTACACGAATTCGGAATTATCGCATATCTCGGCCGGTCTCGACCCGGTCCGAGGGGCGTATCGCGATCGTCACGACACGCGGGTTGGGATGCGGTGGACGCGGCGGCATCGGCGCGAAGGGAGTTGCAGGGCGGGTCACTCCGTGAGCGACTACCGCGCGCACACGACCGGTGCAGCTCGCGTACGGCAAAATCGTGTGGTCCTGGCGCCCGGAGTCTGTGCGCCAAATCTTGCGGTGATGCTGCGGCCCCGACCGGGTCCGCAACATCAGTCATCCGCAAGGCGACGGGGGCAATAGTGCATCGCTCCCTGGGGAGAGCGCGACATAAGCCGTAAAGCCACTGCGCAGGGAAGGCCGGGATGTCCTGGCTGCCCTGTATGCCGCTGTGCATCTGTTTCCAGCGCATTTGCGCACAGCGGACCGCGGGTGCCAGCCGGCACCCGGCCTTCCCTGCGCCCTCGGCACTTTTGAGGGCGGCAACTGCCGCAAAGCTCGGGCAGGTCATGCCGCGAGAACGGGAAGTTGTGTTCACAGACCGGGACAGAAATGGGAATTGAAGGCAAGCACTCTACGCACACTCCGTCATTGCGGGCGACTGGTCCGCCGAAGCTCGCAGAGCGAAGCTGGAAGCGAAGCAATCCAGAGTGCTCCCTCGGACAGAGTCTGGATTGCTTCGTCGCAAGAGCTCCTCGCAATGACGACGGAGAGAACGAGGTTCACTCCGCCAGCGTCGCCTCGACGAACCCGCGCGGGTCCGCGCAAAACTCCCGCATCACCCGGTAATGATCAGTCTCTTCCACCGTCACCGGCTCAAGGCCGTATTTGCTGAGCCGCAACAGCTTCGCGTTGGGATAGGCCATCAGCATCGGCGAATGAGTGGCCATGATCACCTGGCAATTGCGGGAGGAATCCATGCGGTGCAGCAGCTTCAAAAATTCCATCTGCCGCGCTGGCGACAGGGCCGACTCCGGCTCGTCGAAGATGAAGATGCCTTGCCGCTGACAGTGCTCCTCGAAGAACCGCAAAAAACCTTCGCCGTGGGAATAGGACAGGAAATCGGGCGGCATGTCCGAGACTTCATCGAGATATCTGGCGACGGAAAAGAACGTCTCGGCGCGAAAGAACCAGCCGTTGGTGATCTTCGGTACCCAGCCGGCACGCAGCGCGACGGACAGCTCTCCACCCATGATCTCGCGCGCATTGGAATGATCGACCGGTCTATACCCCTTGCCCCCGCCGGCGTCGTCATAGCCCGCGAGCGCGGCGATACCCTCCAGAATCGTCGATTTGCCGGTGCCGTTCTCCCCAACGATGATCGTGATCGCGGTGTCGAAGTTCAGGTCGAATTCTTCGCTGAAGAGGGGAAGACAGTACGGATAGGCCTCCCAGTCCGGCACCAGAGCGCGGTCGAGCCAGACGCGCCGGAGATAGGGCGCGGGCAACCTGATGTCGCGATTTCGGCCTCGCATCTCCGCTCCTCCCTACACGTGCCATACCGCACGCCCGACCGGAACATAACAGGAACAATTCCGCTTGGGAAGTGGCATCGTGACCCGGCCACAAGCCCCGGTCGTGGCCCTACGCTAGCGCCTCCAGCACCAGCTCCATGGTCATCAGCACGGGATTGTCGCCCCGGACCAGGCGGCCTTCGGCGAGACCGCCGGTGTAGTCGACCAAGGCGACGTCGAGCACGGCTTCGAGCGCGCCGGACTGGCCCGGTGCGATCGTCCCGGCCGTCACCGCCAGCTCGGTGGCGAACGGCTCGGTCACGCCGCCATGGGTGAAGCGCGCGCCGATGGTCGAGCCGACGCCGCCATGGATCTTCGCCCGCGCGATGTCGCGCTCACGGCAGAAGCCTTCGAGGCAGCCCGCAAAATCCTGGTTCGGTCGCACCCGCAGCGCGAAGGCGCGGCTGGTCGTGCGCGCACCGCTGCTCGCGGCGGCCACCGGTCCGAACAGCTTGAAGTTGGTCTCGGGATCGGACTGCGCCTTGAACATCGCACCATCGAGACCGAAGGCTTCGACCTCGAACGGCTCGGCAACTATCGTCTCCTCGGGCAGCATGTGGCCGCCGCTGGCGCGGCCATCGGCCTCGTTCCAGAGTCCGTGGCAATGAAAGAATGGTGCACCGTCGCGCATGCCGAGCGTCATGCTGCCGAGCTTCGTATGCGTTACACCGTTGGGGCGGAACGTCTCGCTATAGAACGCGGCATTCTCGCCCGTCTTGGACAGCGCCGGCATGACATAGGCGAACGGGCCGAGCGCACCGCGCCGGAAGTTCAGCACGCCGCCGGCGAAGCCTTCTGCCGCAAAGCCACGCCGCGCGGCTTCCAGCAGCGGCAAACCTGCCTGAAGCCTGAACGAGAAAGCGCGCCCCCTCGCCTCCGCCCATTGGATGCGCTCGGCGACCGGTGCGCCCGGCTGCTTGATGCTGCGCATGACGCTCGCTCAGCCCGCCTGCTTCTTGTCGAGATCGAGCAGCCCGCGGGCCTCGAGCTCGTCGCGCACCATGCGCTTCGGGATCTTGCCGTAACCGGACTTCGGCAAGGCCTCCCAGAAGAAGAAGCGCTTCGGCATCTTGTAGCGCGGCACCTTGGGACCAAGGAACGCCGCCATCTCCGCTTCGCTCACCGGTTTCTCGCCTTCCCGCGCGACGCAGACGGCAACGCCGACCTCGCCCCAGGTCGGATCGGGCACGCCGAGGACGGCGACCTCGCCGATCGCCGGGTGTGTCAAGATCTTCTCTTCGATCTCGCGCGGATAGATGTTGGAGCCGCCGGAGATGTACATGTCGGAGGCGCGGCCGGTGATATAGACAAATCCCTCCTCGTCCATGTGGCCAAGATCGCCGGTGCGGAACCAGCCGTTGCGGAACGCCTTGGCATTGGCCTCGGGATTGTCGTAGTAGCCGGCAAACACCGCCGGACCAATCACGCAGATCTCGCCGCTCTGGTTCGGCTTCAGCTCGCGGCCCTCATCGTCCTGGATCGAGACCTGCATCCCGGTGCGCTCGAAGCCGCAGGTGCCGATCTTCGCGTGCGGACCGTCCTCGGGATCATGCAGCGCCGCCGGCAGCACGGTAATGTTGCCGGTGACCTCGCCGAGGCCGAAATACTGCACAATGACCTTGCCGAGCTTCTTCAGCGCGGCCTTCTGGTCCTCGCGATACATCGGCGCGCCGGCATAGATCACCTGGCGCAGCGAGGAATGATCGTATTTGTCGGCGGCGGGATGCTCGATCATCATCTTCAAAATCGTCGGCACCGTGAACAGATTGCTGACGCGATGCGCTTCGATCAGGCGGAACGCCTCGTTGATATCGAATTTTTCCGTCGGCAGCAGCACGGTACGCGCGCCGCGCGCGGTCTGCATCAATTGATGCACGCCGGCGCCATGAGACAGCGGCGCCACCACAAGCGATGCGTCCTGCTCCGTCGTGCCGGGCGTCAGATCGGCGAGATGATTGGTCACCACGAACCCCATCTGGCCGTGGGTGAGCACGGCGGCCTTGGAGCGGCCGGTGGTGCCGGAGGTGAAGAAGAACCAGCAGGGATCGTCGTACTCGACATCCACATTCGCGACATCAGCGCCGGCCTGCGAGGCGATGGCCTCCGCCACGCTTCGCTCGCCGAACGAGGCCTTGCCGTCGATGCTCCAGATGAAGTCCAGCGCGCCGCCGCTCACGGCCGCAGCGTGCTCGGGAAAATCGACGTGACACAAAAACGCCTTCGCACCGGAGGCCTGGGCAAGATAGGCGACCTCGTCCGGCATCAGGCGGAAATTGGTGGGAACCCAGACCGCACCAAGCCGGAACGCCGCGAACATCGAGACGAACATCTCGTCGCCATTCTTGGAGTGGACGAGGATGCGGTCGCCCTTCTTGATGCCGCGCGCTGCGAGCGCCGCCGCCAGTGCCGAGACCTGCGCATCGATTTCGCGCCAGGTCCAGGATCTGTCGCCCCACACGAATCCGGGGCGCGAACCATGCCGCCGCGCATTCTGGGTCAGCATGTGAGCGAGATTCATGACGCGGCGGGACATGCGCAGGGGCTGCATGGGGTTTCCTCTTCGATGGCGGATCGCGTGCTTGTGCCCCGCCCTTTGCATCCCATTTATCGCCATCGCCCGCAACGTAGCAAGGCCGCCGGCCGCACCTCGCCTTACGGCTTCCCGAACTCAAACGACATCGCCGAGATGGCCTTCTCCTTGAAACAGCAGAGTGAAGATGAGGAGCAAATATCTCATTCGCGTTGGTCGCCGCCGCGACCGCGACCGTTCAGGGAATCTTAAACATGATCGGCGCAACCTCGCGCAGTTCTCGCGTACAGAGTGCCGCATCATGGTCAAAGCGCCCGCCGTCCTCCTGTTGTCGCTGGCGCTTGCCGGATGCGCTGTGGCGCCGCAAGCGCACCTCGCCTCGGATCCCGCGTTCACACCCGCGCGTTATGCCTGGGATGGCGCCGGCGAGGATCCCAATCAGCCGCGTTCCGTCTCTGGCCCATCGCGCACCGTTGCACGAGCCGACCGCAACAACGCGGAGGCGGGATTTCAGCCCTATTCGAAAGAATGGTGGCAGGCCCAGGACGGCATCGAGGCCGAGCAGGACGCCAGGGTCAACCGTTCGCTCGTCATCTGCCAGGGGTGCCTGCGCCCGCGGCAACAACAGCCCGAAGACGCGCGGCTGGCCACGGCGGCCGATTGAACCGATCGCAAACCCGCCGACCAGATCGTGCATTATGATTTCGCGGGCGAGGCCGATAGCTGGAAGATCGACGACATCAGGGGCGCCTCCGACGGCGAGGCCTGGTCGATCCGCAAGATGCTGACGGAATCGCTGAAGAGCTGACCGGAGACGACATGAGCGACGTCATCAACAACAAAACCCACAGCCGCTACGAGCTCGCCGTCGAGGGCCACCTCGCCGCGACCTACTATAAGCTCGATGGCGACGTCATCACCTTCGTCCATACCGAGGTGCCATCGGAGCTCGGCGGCAAGGGCATCGGCTCGAAGCTGGTTAAGGGCGCGCTCGATCAGGTCCGCACCGCAGGCCTGAAGGTCGTCGCGCAGTGCCCGTTCGTGAAGGCGTGGATCGACAAGCACCCGGACTATGCGGATCTTGTGAAGAGATGAGAGTACAGGCCCGCCCATAGCCAGGCGGATCTGCCGACATCTACGGCCTACTGCCCATGCTTGAGCATCTCCTGGTCATTCAGGTCCCAGTCCTGCCAAAGCTGGAGCACGCCGAGGAGCACCACCACCGCGCCGAGGCTCGTGTGGTAGATGCGGAGAAAACCCTCACCGGAATAGCCGAGGACATAGGGCGAGGCGATGAGCCACAGTCCGATCAGAATCGTCGTCACCTCTTGCCAGCGCTGCAGCGAGACGTATTCGAGCTGGCTGATGCCAAACACGGCAAGGCCGACTGCGACCGCGTTCAGGATCGCCATCTGCTGTCCGACAATCGCGGCCTGATCCTGGATGGGAAACCATGGCGACGCGACGATCAGCGCGCCGAGCAGCATCCCGCACCAGTCTTCCCATGTTCGATGAGTATTCAAGAAACCAAAGTCCGACATCGTACCCTCCTACAACAGAGGCATACGTCGGCGGCTGGCGATCATGACACTCCGAATGTCTAACGACCCTGCCGGCCGCATTCGGGCGTATGTCCTGTCAAGAATGTCGCAACCGCCGTGGAACTTGCAAGAGCGATGGCGCGGATTATTTGGGGTCGCGTGCGGTGCTCCCTCGTCAGGCACTCGTACTGCACTGCAACTACAGGGCACCGAGCTTCTGGAGCGCCTCGCGCGCGGCCGGCAACCCGGGCCGCAGCTCCAGCGCCTTCCTGAAGTCGGCGATGGCACCTTGCCTGTCACCAAGCCGAAGCCTGGCCTGGCCGCGATTGTTCCAGGAGAACACGTCGGACGGATCGTATTGCAGCGCCTTGTCGTAGTCGGCGAGCCCGCCCTTGTTGTCGCCCTGGTAGAGCCGGATCATACCGCGATTGCGCCAGCCGCGCGCATCCGTCGGCGCTACCCGGATCGCCTCGCCGTAATCGGCGGCGGCGCGGTCGAGCTGCTCGCTGTCGCGATAGACGTTGCCGCGATCGATATAGGCGAGCAGACCGGGCGCCAGCTTGATCCGCATGGTGAAGTCGGCGAGCGCATGCGGCATGTCGTGCTTGCGATAGTAGGCGTAGCCGCGATTGGCATAGGCCGTGGCATAGTTCGAGTCGAGCTTGATCGCGGTGCTGAAGTCAGCCAAGGCGCCGTCGAGGTCGCCCTTGTTATAGCGGGACTCGCCGCGGTTGCTATAGGCGAGCGCCAGCGACGGATCGAGCTTGATGGCCTGGTCGTAGTCGGCTATGGCGCGATCGTAGTCGTGCTTGAAGGAAAAGACGCGGCCGCGATTGTTGAAGGCGCAGGCATAATCCGGAGCGAGCCTGACCGCCTCGTCGAGGTCGGACAGCGCGGCATCGAGTTCGCTCTTCTCGGTCAGGCCATGGCCGCGGTTGCAATAGGCACCGGCGAGCCTGCGGCCGCTCTCGCTCTTGGTGTCGATCACGATCGAGCAGGCCTTGACCCGCTCGTCCGGCGTGCCTGTCAGTCCAACGCACGCCTCCCAGGCCGGGCCGCCTTCCGCCGAGGCCGGCACCGGCGACATCGCGGCGAGCGCGGCAAGTACGGCCATGAGGCTGATCGGGACACGCATTTTTCGGATATCTCCCCTGCGGCAACCTTCCTTGGTCGCGCCTTGGCAAGAGCCGGTTCAGGCGCCTAGATCGGGGAAACAAGCCTCGCTTCGGAAGGGTCACGCATGGCGGCATCGGTACGCGACAACAAGGACAAGAGCCGCTTCGAACTCGACGTCGGCAGCGAGGTCGCCTTCGCCAATTATCGGTTGACGCCGTCGGCCGTGATCATCACCCACACCGAGACGCCGCGCGCGCTGCGCGGCCGCGGCATCGCTTCCGAGCTGATCAAGGGCGCGCTGGAATTGATCCGCCACGACGGCAAGAAGGTGATTGCCGGCTGCGGTTTCGTCGTCGACTATCTCGACAGGCATCCGGAGGATGCCGATCTCGTCGCCTGAAAGCAAAAGGGGCCCGCGATCTCGCGGGCCCCTGGTGCGACGGTGATGCCGATCAGTGCTTGATCTCGGGCGGCAGCTTGCCGCCATTGGCGGCGAGCTTGGACATGACTTGCTTGTGCAGCCAGACATTCATGCTGGCCGAGTCGTTCATGTCGCCGGTGTAGCCGAGCTCCTTGGCGAGGTCCTTGCGGGCGGCAAGGCTGGAATCGATGTCGAGCGCCTTCATGAGGTCGACGATCGAGGTGCGCCATTCCAGCTTCTCGCCCTTGTGGGCGGCGGCGGCCTTGTCGACGATCGCGGCGACGTCCACGGTTGCCATGGGCGCAGCAGCAGGCGCAGACGACGGCGCGGAGCCGGCGGGCGCACTGCCCGCAGGGGGCGCGGCAGCGGCCGGCTCGCTGCCGAAGATCGCGCTCATGATTTTCCCGAAAATGCTCATGTCTGCTCCCCGAATAGGATCCGTTGGAAGGCCTTCACTTATAGCCGAAGTTTCTGCGTTGCGCCCGCCGAGTTCAGCGAAGCTGCAACCAGCATCAGCTTATCTGCGGCGAAATGACGACCGAATGACACGTTCGAGGTTGCACTGCGGCATCGAATCTCACCCATGCGTGCGGGACAGGACTCGGAATTGGGGGTACGGTTGACGTTCAGCTCGCGATGCCATCTGGATCTCGCGTCTGGTCGGGATCGCGAAAGTCAGAGATGAGCGGCCGCTTGCGCCGTTTGCCGGCGCCGGGGGTTCGGCCGCAGGGCAAGGGAGTTAGCGACCATGGCCACGTTCTACCAGGGCAATGTCCCCACGATGGCCCAGACCGCGGATGCGGCTGGACCTGTGATCCGAACCATCCGACTGTCCGACCTGCACGACGCGCTCAAGCGCGGTTGGGAAGATTTCAAGGCGGTTCCGAGCCACGCCATCATCCTCTGCGTGATCTATCCGGTGCTGGGCCTCGTGCTCGCTCGCGTGGTGATGGGCTATTCGGTGCTGCCGCTGCTGTTTCCACTGGCCGCGGGCTTTGCCCTGATCGGCCCGTTCGCCGCCCTCGGACTCTATGAGCTCAGCAGCCGGCGCGAACGCGGTGAGGAAGCCAGCGCCTGGGATGCCATGGAGGTGCTGCGCTCGCCTTCATTCGGCGCGATGCTCGGCCTCGGCACGCTGTTGCTCGCGCTGTTCGTGACCTGGGTCGCGACGGCGCAGGCGATCTACGTTGCAGCCTTCGGCTATGAAGGCGTGACCGGAATCTCGGATTTCGCAAGGCGCGTGCTGACGACGCAACAAGGCTGGTGGCTGATCGTGGTCGGCTGCGGCGTCGGCTTCGTGTTCGCGCTGGGTACGCTTTGCGTCAGCGTCGTGTCGTTTCCACTGATGCTCGACCGCCATGCCGGCGCGCTGGAGGCGGTGGTGACCTCGCTTCGCGTCGTGGCGAAGAACCCGGTGCCGATGGCGGCCTGGGGCCTGATCGTGGCAGTGCTGCTGGCGCTCGGAACGATCCCCGCTTTCCTTGGCCTGGCCGTAGTCATCCCCCTGCTCGGCCACGCCACCTGGCACCTCTACCGCAAGGCAATCGTCTCCGAACCCGGTGCCCGTCCGGTGCCGCCTCCGCCGCATCGTCCGCGCAAGCCGGCGGCCGATTTCCCCGCCAACCTCTTCCCCTGGCGGAATGACACGAACGCCTAGTAACATGCGGCAACAGCCGATCCTGCCCGCGTCGTGGGCAGGATCGGAGTGTCTTCAAACGCCTTGCTTTGGCCGCGGTTACTCCCGAGATTGTCGCCGCCGGTCATGCCACTTCACGGAATGAATTCATTCGAATGACCCCGACGATTTCTCGTCTCGCCCTCGCCGCCTTCACCCTCACCGCGTCCATCCTGTCTGCCGAGCCCACGCTCGCCGCAGTCGCCTGCGGCTCGGGCAACTTCGATGCCTGGCTTGCCGACTTCAAAACCGACGCCGCCGCCAAGGGCATCTCGCAGCAGGCGATCACCGCGGGGCTTGCCGGCGTGACCCTCGATCAGACCGTGCTCAATCGCGACCGCTCGCAAAAAGTCTTCAGCCAGAGCTTTGAAGAATTTTCCGGCCGCATGGTGCCGCCGCGCCTGCAGCGCGGCTCCAACATGATGAAGCAATATGGCTCGGTGCTCTCCCGCATCGAGCAGGCGTACGGTGTGCAGGGCGAGGTGCTGGTCGCGATCTGGGGGCTCGAGACCGATTTCGGCGTCAACATCGGCAAGTTTCCGACGATCCGCTCGCTCGCGACGCTGGCCTATGACTGCCGGCGCGCCGAGCAGTTTCGCGGCGAGCTGATGGATGCGCTGCGCATCGTCCAACGCGGCGATCTGGCACCGGCTGAAATGCGCGGTGCCTGGGCCGGCGAGATCGGCCAGACCCAGTTCATGCCGTCATCCTGGATAAAGTACGCCGTCGACTTCGACGGCAACGGCAAGCGCGACCTGCTGCACAACGCGCCCGACGTGCTCGCCTCCACCGCGAATTATCTGGCCGGCTATGGCTGGCAGCGCGGCAAGGATTGGCAGCCGGGCAGCCCGAATTTCGCGGTGCTACAGCAGTGGAACAAGAGCGAGGTCTACGCCAAGACGGTCGCCTATTTCGCGACCCAGCTCGCGCGCGCTCCTTAGGACAGGTCCTGAACAAAAGCCTAGGGCCGATCGCGCCGCGACCGGCCCTCTTTGAGCGTTTACTTACCCATGGAGGCGCGCATCGCCTTGTTCAGGTGTGCGCCGCATACACCCATTTTGCCGTTGAGCAGTGAGTCCTGAGCTGCCGCGATCTCCTTCTGTGCGACCGTCTTGCTGTCGCCATCCGGCATGTTCTCGATCGCGGTCTCCGTGTGCTCCAGATTGGCCGAGCTGCACCCACCAGCCGCATGTTTGGCGGCTTGAGCCGGCGCGACGGCCAAGGCAACGGCAGCAATTGCAATAACCCCGAGTAACTTCGTCATGATGTTACTTTCCTTCTCTTATTCTTGAACACAGAGCCGGCGGCATTGCCGGAATCTGCGACGTGACTTTCCTCGGATGCGGCAACTTGCCGCAATAAATTCCCCGCGAGAATTGCGTGATGTTGCGCGCCGCGCAGGGCCGCATGCGAAATTTCCGATTTTCATTACAACTTCGTAATCAAGTCTCACACGCTCGGCGTGTGTGCAGCGCGGCAACGATGCGCGCGAACTGCACGAACCAACCCAACGACGGCTCTTCAAAAGTCATTCTGCCCCCCGGGAACATTCCGGATTTCGAAGACTCAAGGGAGATGCCCAAGGACACGTTGGCCTAAATAATGAATAAATATTCATTTTAATATGGCCGCTCCACATGCGATTTGCGCATATATCACTTGGGTCTAGAAGCTACCCGACGTCTTGCGAACGGTCGATGTGCGACATATTTCGCGCCCATCGGGAACCGTCAAGAGTGGCAATAAACCCGTGATTTCACGGAAGTTTATCGCCGACTATCGACGATCTCGACCATCTCTTGGGCGGGACTGCCGAGAGGTTAATCGTTCCTTACCCGCGCTATGCGCTATTTGCTTAGCTGCATCGCAACATCGGAACTTCCGCACTGCAACACACCCATCTATATTCATTTCAACGATGACGCTCAGGTCAAGGGCTGAATCGAACTACAGGAGACTACAATGCTGCTCTCGCTCATCCGCATGATCCAGGCTTTCCGGGACTATCAGCGCAATGTTGCCGAGCTGTCCCAGCTCAGCGATCGCGAACTGGCCGACATCGGCCTCGATCGCTCGGACATCCCGCGCGTTGCCGCCGGTCAGTATCAGGGCTGATACCGTTTCAGCCCTTACCGGACGAACCCGATAGCGCCCGCCTCGTGCGGGCGTTGTCGCATCTGGAAGGCAGAAAACTCGATCTCTGCGATTCCAACGGCCGCCAAAAAGCGCTACCTGTCCCGGCCATGACAGGACCCCAATCCAACACTGTGCATGTGATCGGCGCCGGGCTAGCCGGCTCGGAGGCCGCCTGGCAGGTGGCTAAATCAGGCATCCCGGTGGTGCTGCACGAGATGCGGCCGACCCGCATGACCGAGGCTCACCGCACCGACGGGCTTGCCGAGCTCGTCTGTTCGAACTCGTTCCGCTCCGACGATGCCGCCAACAACGCCGTGGGCCTGCTCCACGCGGAGATGCGCCGCCTCGGCTCGCTGATCATGCGCGCCGCCGATGCCAACCAGGTGCCCGCTGGCGGCGCGCTGGCGGTCGATCGCGATGGCTTTTCCGCCGCGGTCACCAAGGCGCTCAACGACCATCCCCTGATCGAGATTGCTCGCGACGAAGTCGCCGGCCTCCCGCCGGCCGAATGGGACAACGTGATCGTTGCGACTGGCCCCCTCACCTCCGCACCGCTGGCCGACGCGATCCGCGGACTGACCGACGAGAACGCGCTCGCCTTCTTCGACGCGATCGCGCCGATCGTGCATCGCGACTCCATCGACATGTCGGTGGCCTGGTTCCAGTCGCGCTATGACAAGGTCGGTCCGGGCGGCAACGGCGCCGACTACATCAACTGCCCGATGACCAAGGAGCAGTATGACGGCTTCGTCGCCGCGCTGCTGGCGGGCGAGAAGACCGAGTTCAAGGAGTGGGAGACCAACACGCCCTATTTCGACGGCTGCCTGCCGATCGAGGTCATGGCGGAGCGCGGGCCCGAAACCTTGCGCCACGGGCCGATGAAGCCGGTCGGGCTGACCAATCCGCACGATCCCACCACAAAGCCCTACGCGATCGTGCAACTCCGCCAGGATAACAAGCTCGGCACGCTCTACAATATCGTCGGCTTCCAGACGAAGTTGAAGTACGGCGAGCAGCAGCGCATCTTCCGCGCGATTCCGGGTCTCGAGAAGGCCGAGTTCGCCCGTCTCGGCGGCCTGCATCGCAACACTTTCCTCAATTCACCCAAACTGCTCGACGGCCAATTGCGCCTGCGCGCACAGCCACGACTGCGCTTTGCCGGCCAGATGACTGGCTGCGAGGGCTATGTGGAATCCGCCAGCGTCGGCCTGATCGCGGGCCTCCATGCGGCAGCGGACGCGCGCGGCGAGCGGCTTACGAGCCCGCCAGCCACGACGGCGCTGGGATCGCTGCTCGGCCACATCACCGGCGGCCATATCGAGACCATCGAAGCGGGCACGCGATCGTTCCAGCCGATGAACATCAATTTCGGCCTGTTCCCGCCGCTTGCAAGCGCACCGACGAAGAAGGCCGACGGCACACGCCTGCGCGGCAACGAGAAAACGGTGGCCAAGAAGCAAGCGTTGAGTGCGCGGGCGCTTGCCGATCTCGATCGCTGGATCGCCGATCACCTGCACATTGCCACAGCGGCGTGAGCTTTCGATGAGCCTCCCCAAGGAAGACGCCGCGGTGCTTTCGGCGCGCTGGACGGACGGCGTGCTGCTCAAGCGCGACGTGTTCTCGACAGTCGAACGGGGCCGCTTTCGCAGCGACAGCGGCGAGGTCGACGCCGTCCTGCGCCGGCTCGACGAAGTCCCGTGGTGGTCGTTCCTACTGGCGCGCCACCTATTCGCGCGCGAGAAGCATGCCCTGGCGCTCGCCAAAGGCCTGAACGTCGGTCCCGAGTTGCTGTGGGCCGGACGTCGCGCGCTGGTCCGCGGCTTCGTCGACGGAGCCGCGCTGCATTTGGCCAAACCGCATGGCGACCTCGCCTATTTTCGCTCGGCCAAGGCGGCGCTGCGCCGGTTGCGCCGCGCCGGCATCTGCCACAACGATCTCGCCAAGGAGCAGAACTGGCTGGTCGGTCGCGATGGGCGCGCCTATGTCACCGACTTCCAGCTTGCCGCCTGCTTTGAGGGACGCGGATGGCTCTATCGCATCCTCGCCTATGAAGACCTCCGGCATCTCCTCAAGCACAAGCGCTCCTATGTGCCGGAGGCGCTGACGCCGCGGGAGCGCAAGATCCTCGCAAAAAAATCGTTCGCCGCGAGCCTGTGGCTTGCCACGGGCAAGAAGGTCTATCGCGCGATCACGCGCGGACTGTTCAACTTCACCGACCGCGAAGGCGGCGGCCGCCGGCTGGTCAATGACGCGCCGGTGCTGGCCGCCCTGATCCGCAAAAATCCGGCCGTGCGCGACACCGCCATCGTCGCCTTCGCCGACCGCCGCTCGGGCGTCGGGCTCTATGCCTTCGTCGAGGCCGACCAGGCCGCCCTTGAAGGTCAGCTCCGCAACGAGCTCACGGCCGCCAGGGGACCGAAGCCTCCCGAACACATCCAGGTCGTGCATGCCCTGCCGCGCGATACCAGCGGCAGGCCGCGTACCGAGATCCTGCAGCTAGTTGCCATGAACCAGCTCGACCTGATCGAGCCGATGATGAGGAACGACCAGGACCGCGCCTTCCTCAAGGACATCCTGGAGCAGCGCAAGAACCTGCGTGACCGCTTCAATTTCGAGGCGAACCTGCCGGCGAGCTAGCTTGGACCTGCCTTGAAGCGTCCACATTGCCGATGGAGAAGCGACGCAGATATCACGGTGGCTTGGTGGGGAATGAGGACCTGGGGGTCAATGACACGTCGCATGGCCGGCGGAATCGTCGCCGGTCTTCTGCTGGCAGCCGCGCCCGCGATGGCCACGGACTCCCCTGCCGAACTGATCTCCAGCTACCGCCTCAAGCATGGCGAGGCCCGCGTCGTGCGCGACGCAACCCTCGACCGCATTGCGCTGGAACAGGCGCGCGCGATGGCGGCGAAGGACGATCTCAGTCACGAGGTCCTCGGCCCGTTCACCAGGCGGGTCGCGCCGGTGCGTGCCGGCCGCGCCGCGGAAAACATCGCCTATGGTTATGACAGTTTCGAGAAGACGCTCGGCCAGTGGATCGACTCCTCAGGGCACCGCAAGAACCTGCTGCTGCACAACGCCTCCCGCGTTGGGATCGCAAGCGCCAGGAATGCAAGCGGCAAGCGCACCTACTGGGCGATGGTGATCGCAGGCGATTACGAGCCGAAGCCGGGCAAAGGCAAGAAGGACAAAGAACCGCTTGTCGTTGTGAAGCGTGAAGTCGCGCCCTCAAGCCGGCCCAAAGCCGGTGGCTGCCACATCAAGCTGCTCAGCCTCTGCATTTGAAACCGAGCCCGGCGGCGTACGCTGCAAAGCGAAAAGACCACCTGCGGCAAATCGACCGCGGTCTTCGGGCCAGCTTCAGGTGCGAGCCGCCCTTCCTCCAAGGCAGGCGGTCATATATGAGGGATTTGCCACCGGAATATCCTTCGAAGCGAATTGGCAACGTTCATGGCGGTAGTTCGTTAATCCGAGTATCGCAATCTGACACTTGATCGACGCAAGCGCGGATAGGCAGTTCGGGGAATGACATGGCAGATCGGTTGACGGCGGCGCAATGCAGCACGGCGATGCGGCGTCGAGGCCCCCCCGGCATTGTCACATTCGCGGCGATGGCCGCTTTGACGGCACTGACCGCAGGCGCCGCGGCCAAGCAGGCGCGCCCCGCCGTCGAGGCGACGGCGCCGCGCGAGGCCGGCGAGCCGATCATGGCGATCGTGTCGATCCAGAGCCAGAAGGTCACCTTCTACGACGCCGACGGCTGGATCCTGCGCGCCCCGGTGTCGACTGGCACGACCGGACGCGAGACGCCGGCCGGCGTCTTCGCCGTCATCGAGAAGGACAAGGACCACCACTCGACCATGTATGACGATGCCTGGATGCCGAACATGCAGCGCATCACCTGGAACGGCATCGCACTGCATGGCGGCCCCCTGCCCGGCTATGCGGCCTCGCACGGCTGCGTACGCATGCCCTACGGCTTTGCGGAGAATCTGTTCGAAAAGACGCAGATCGGGATGCGGGTGATCATCTCGCCGAACGACGCGGCCCCGGTCGATTTCTCCCACCCGGCGCTGTTCGTGCCGAACAAGCAGGCCATTGCGGCAGCCCCGGCGCGTGCCGATACACTCTCCCGCGAAGCCGAGGAAGCCACCAGGGCAGCCGACGAAACGAAGAGCGCCGCCGCGGCGGCGGCACGCGAAGCCGCATCGCTCCCGACGACGTTGCGCAAGCTGGAACAGCTCAAGGCTCGGGCCGACGCCGAACTCGCCTATGCCGACAAGGCACTCGCGACCGCAAAGACGGATCAGGCCAAGGCTCGGGCCGAGGAGCAGAAGCAGAAGGCCGCCACCAAGGCCGCGGATGCGGCGACGCAGCTCGACTCCGCCAAGACCGATGCGCAGCCGAAGCGCGACGCCGCTGCGGCGGCAAAAGATGCCGCCAAGGCGGCTGCAACCAAAAAGGCCGACGCCGTCAAGGCGGCGACCGAGGCGAAGCTCGCGCTCGAGCCGGTCTCTGTGTACATCAGCCGGTCGACGCAAAGGCTTTACGTGCGGCGCAACACGCACAAGCCGGCGCCGGACGGCGGCGGCGAGGTGTTCGATACGAGCATCGAGGTTCCGGTCACGATCCGCAACTCCGATCAGCCGATCGGCACGCATGTGTTCACCGCGATGGCGAAGAACGATACCGGCCTGCGCTGGAGTGTGGTCACGATCGACGACGGCGACAACGCCAAGGACGCGCTCGACCGCATCACCATTCCGCAGGACGTGCTCGATCGCATCGCGCCGACGGCCGTGCCGCGATCGTCGATTATCATCTCGGACGAGCCGCTGAGCAAAGAGACCAACTATCGCACCGAGTTCGTCGCGGTGCTGAGCAACCAGCCCCAGGGCGGCTTCATCACGCGCAAGCCGACGACAGATATGATTGCGAGCCGCGACGGCGGCTGGGGCGACGACGACGGCTTCGGTTTCTTCTTCCAGCAGCGCAGTTATGACCAGCAACCAGGCACCGGTTATCCGCGTCGCCGCGGCGGCCAGTATTATCAACCGATGCAGCCGATGCAGCGGGGTTGGTGGTAAGACGGCATCGTTAGCGCACCGTCTCGATCAACGCGGCGGACAAAGTGCCGGCGACGTCAACCGCGGCGCGCCGCCTTGATTGCGGCGACATCGATCTTCGTCATGCCCATCATCGCTTCGAATGCGCGCTTTGCTTCGGCACCGCCGGCCGCCAACGCCTTGGTGAGCACGCGCGGCGTGATCTGCCAGGAAACGCCCCATTTGTCCTTGCACCAGCCGCAAGCGCTTTCCTGCCCGCCATTGCCGACGATGGCGTTCCAGTAGCGGTCTGTCTCGTCCTGATCGTCGGTGGCGATCTGGAACGAGAAGGCCTCGTTGTGCTTGAACACGGGACCGCCGTTGAGGCCGAGACAGGCGACGCCGGCAACAGTGAACTCGACCGTCAGCACATCGCCTGCGTTGCCGGACGGATAGTCGCTGGGAGCGCGGTGGACAGCGTGCACTGCGCTGTCGGGAAACGTCTCGGCATAGAAGCGGGCAGCAGCTTCGGCGTCCTTGTCATACCAGAGGCAAATCGTGTTCTTCGCCATCGCGAGTCCTTTCAGTTCCAACTCAAAGCGTGCCCATTCCCCAAGCGCGCGTCAGCTTAGAATCTTGTTCGCCTGGCTGTCACCATGGGTGGCCAACTTGCCGCAGTGGCGCGTGTTCAAATATCGCGTTCGGAGCCGGCAAAATCTCTCAAAGCGTCCCGCTGCCACGGTCGAAATTGGAATGTGGACGCAAGATACGACGAATGCGCTTCATTCGAATAGTCGCACGCCGCTCAGGTGCAGCGCGCGCTCAGGCCGGACGCGCTGAGTCTGGCCATGACTTCGTCGAGATGCGCGCTGTCGCGCGTCTCGATGACCAGTTGCAGCAGCGTCGCCTTGGCCGGAAGGTCAGAGAACGTCCGCTGGTGCGAGACCTCGATGATGTTGGCTCCGGCCTCGGCGAGCAGCGCAGCTACCGCAGCGAGCTGGCCCGGCCGGTCGGGGATATCGAGCGACAGTTGGGTCAGCCGTCCCTCGCGCGCGAGCTCGCGAGTCAGGACGGAGGCGATCAGCCGCGTGTCGATATTGCCGCCGCTGAGGACCAGGCCAACCTTCTGGCCGGCAAAGCGGGACGGATCGGACATGATCGCGGCAAGGCCGGCGGCACCGGCGCCCTCAACCACCGTCTTCTCGATCGAGATCAGGCTCGCGACCGCGCGCTCGAGCTCGGCTTCATTCACGAGCGCGATGTCGTCGACGAGACGGCGGACGATCTCCATGGTGATCTTGCCGGGCGATTTCACCGCAATGCCTTCGGCCAGCGTGTCGCCGCGCGCGGGCAGGTTGCCGTCGTGAATCGCGTTGTACATCGAGGGATAGAGCCAGGCCTCGACACCCAATATCCGCAATGAAGGCTTCAGCGACTTCGCGGCAATGGCGATGCCGCTGATCAGTCCGCCGCCGCCGATCGGGACGACCAGCGTATCCAGCTCCGGCACCGCCTGAAGCATTTCCAGCCCGACCGTGCCCTGCCCCGCGATGACGAGCGGATCGTCATAGGGGTGGACGAAGATCATGCCGCGGGCCTCGCCATGGCTTCGTGCAAACGCAGCGGCCTCCTCCAGCGTCGCACCGGTGACGATCACCTCGGCGCCGTGGTGCCTGGTGTTCTCGACCTTCACCATCGGCGTGCCGACCGGCATCACGATGGTGGCGGGAATGCCGAGCCGCTTGGCGTGATAGGCGACACCTTGCGCGTGGTTTCCCGCCGACATGGCGATCACGCCCCGCGTGCGTTCCTCCGGCATCAAGGCCGTGAGCCGGTTGAGAGCACCGCGCTCCTTGAACGAGGAGGTGAACTGGAGGTTCTCGAATTTAAGCCAGATGTCGCAGCCGCAGATGCTGCTTAGCGTCCGGCTGTAGTTGCAGGGCGTTTCGACGACGGCACCCCGAACGATGTCGGCCGCGGCACGGATATCAGCCGGCGCAACCGGAAGGCCGGTCAGATCGACCGGGTCAACCGTCGTCGAAGATGCGGTTTGGGACAACTCAGCCATAGGACAGCATAGAGCATTTGGCCGGTCCAGGCGATATGCGGGCCGCTATTTGGTAAATTCACGCGACCGCGAGGCCCGCCACAGCGTCCATAGCGTGCGCAGTCTCGACGGCGGGGCCGGCGTGAACGGATTGCGATCCGCCCGCGACAGCCGCCTCAGGTCGGCGCGCGCCTGGCTCAGGGGCAAAAATGCTGATCGTGCCGATGCCGGCACCTCAGCCAGCAGCGAAGCGGCCGTTGCGAGGTGCTGCCGCGCTTCATTGAAGAGCTGATCGAGAACGGCGCGCAGAGCGGGCGTCTGCTGGCCGGCGAACACGTCCTCCATGCGGCAGCCATGGCTCTCGAGAATCTGCTGCGGCAGGAACAATTGCCGGCGCGCGGCATCGCGCGGCAGGTTGGCGACGACCTGCACCATGCCCTGGGCGAGCCCGGCATGGCGTGCAAGGTGCTCCATCGCCGCCCATGGCGGCGCCACGATCCGGGCTGCCAGCGCGAGCAGCGCCGAAGAGGTCGCATCCAGATAGCCTTCCAGGGCCGACATGGTCGGCATCGGATCGTTGTAGAGATCGAACTGGTGCTCGTCGACGAGCAGCGACAACGGTTCAACCGGCAGATCGAATTCGCGGATCGCGCGCAGGAGCTCGGCGGCCACCGGGTTGCCCTCGGCGCTGCCATGCGCATGGCCCGCCAGCATGTCGGTCCACCATTGCAGGCGGATTTCGCCGGGCAAGGGCTGGCTCACCTGGTCGCGTACGCGGACGATCTCGACATTGAAGGCGTAGAGCGCGAGCAGCGCGCGGCGCTCGGCGGCGGGCACGAACAGGGTTGCGACATAACGCGGGAAGTCGTGGCTGCGCACGAGATCGGCGCAGAAGGCGACGGCATCGGCAGAAGGCGCAGTGCTGCTCATGGCACGGCGATCAAGGCGGCCGCGACACGCCGCCGTTCGCCGATCATGATGTTGTAGGTGCGTACCGCGGGCCCGGTCTGCATCGTATCCAGCACCACCCTCACCGCCTTCAGCGCCTGGCGCAGCTCCGGCGGCGGCAGCCAGAGGCCGGTTCCGGTTCCGATCAGCAATGTGTCGATGCTGTTGGCGGCCGCGAACACCCGATCCAGCGAATAACGGTCGATCTTCGCGGGATCGGTCACGTCCCAGGCCCAGATCGCGTCAGGCAGGCAGAGCAGCGAGCCTCGATGCGACATCCCGGCAAAAGCGAAGCCGCCCTTGCCATAGGCTTCGATCGGCGCCGAGCGCGGGAAATGCGGAGCGTTGGGATCGCCGGTCATGCGCTTCGTCCGAATTGGCCTACTGCCCTCGCAAACTCGTGCGAGGGCACGCGGTTCGGATCATGGCCGATTTTTCTTTGCCGGCGCAGCCGTATCCGCGGTGTCTTCACGATGCGTGCCCACGCCGAGATAGATCAGGATCGGCGCCGCGATGAAGATCGAGGTGTAGGTGCCGACCAGCACCACGCCGAACATCATCACCGCGGTGAAGCTGTGGATGGCATGGCCGCCGAACAGGAGCAGCGCGAGCAGCGCGAGCGTCACCGTGACATGGGTGATGATCGAGCGCGACAGCGTCGAGTTGATGGACTCGTTGAGAAGCTGCGGCATCGGCATCTTCTTATAGCGCCGCAGCATTTCACGGATACGGTCATAGATGACCACTGTATCGTTCAGCGAATAGCCCAGAATGGTCAGAAGCGCCGCGATGCTGGTCAGGTCGAAATCGACCTGGCTGATCGACATGAAGCCGATCGTCAGCACGATGTCGTGCACGTTGGCGATCATGGCCCCTAACGCGAACTGCCATTCGAAGCGGAACCAGAGATAGATCAGGATCGCGACGATCGCGAGCATCAGGCCGAGCATGCCGAAGGCCAGCAGCTCGCCGGACACGCGCGGTCCCACCACCTCGACGCGGCGGTATTCGACGGTATCGCCGAGCGCACCGCGGACCTTCTGCACTGCCTCCTGCTGGGCAGCATCACCACCCGGCTGCTCCGCGACACGGATCAGGACGTTCTCGGGGCCGCCGAACTGCTGCAACTGGACTTCGCCGAGACGCAAGGCATCGAGCGTGGTGCGCATCGCAGCGATGTCGGCGGTGCCGGACTTGGCCTGCACCTCGAGCAGCGTGCCGCCACGGAAGTCGATGCCGAAATTCAGGCCATGGGTGAAGAACAGCGTGATCGCGACGATCGACAGCGCCGCCGAGATCGGGAAGCTGATGCGGCGGAAGCGCGTGAAGTCGAAATGCGTGTCGTCCGGGACGATGCGCAGCGACGGCAGCACGCCGAGCGCGGCAACGACGGTGAGAATGGCAATCAGGACGCCAAGCCCGATGAGAACGTAGTGGGTCACGGTCTTAGCTCCTAGATCGGCACGCTCTGCGGCCGCTTCCACCGCACCCACCCGGCCACGATCAGCCGGGTCAGCGTGAAGGCGGTGAACACCGTGGTGATGATGCCGATGCCAAGCGTCACGGCGAAGCCGCGCACCGGACCGGTGCCGATGTAGAACAGCACAGCGGCGGCAATGAAGGTCGTGATGTTGGAATCGAGGATGGTCGCCAGCGCCCGCTTGAAGCCGGCGTCGATCGCCGAGATGGCGTTGCGGCCACCGCGGAGCTCCTCGCGGATGCGCTCGTAGATCAGCACGTTGGAGTCGACCGCGATGCCGACGGTGAGCACGATGCCGGCGATGCCGGGCAGCGTCAGCGTGGCGTTGAGCAGCGACAACAGCCCGAAGATCATGGCGACGTTGATCGCCACCGCAATGTTGGCGAACAGGCCGAACAGCCGGTAGGTCAACAGCATGAACACGATGACCATGATCGAGCCGACATAGGCGGCAAGCTCGCCCTTCTCGATAGAGTCCTGGCCGAGGCCGGGACCCACCGTGCGCTCCTCGACAACCGTGAGCGGCGCCGGCAGTGCGCCGGCGCGCAACAGCACGGCGAGGTCGTTGGCGGACTGGACGGTGAAATTGCCGGAGATCTGCCCCTGCCCGCCGGTGATCGGCTCGCGGATCACCGGCGCCGAGATCACCTCATTGTCGAGCACGATTGCAAACGGCAGCCCGACATTTTCGGTCGTGGCCTGCGCGAACTTGCGGGCGCCGACCGAATTGAAGCGGAAGCTGACGATCGGCTCGTTGGTGCGCTGGTCGAAACCGGGCTGCGCATCGGTGAGCTCACCGCCCGAGACCAGCACCTGCTTCTTGACGACGTAAGGCACCTTCGGCGAGCTCGTGCTCATCAGGAGCTCGGATTCCGGCGGCAGCCTGCCCTGCTGCGCCTGGTCCGGCGATATCGAAGTATCGACCATCCGGAATTCCATCTTCGCGGTCTTGCCGAGCAGCTCCTTCAGATGCGTCGGATCCTGAAGCCCCGGCACCTGCACCAGGATGCGGTCATTGCCCTGGCGCTGGATCACCGGCTCGACGGTGCCGAGCTCGTTGACGCGGCGCTCGACGATCTGGATCGACTGCTCGATCGTGCGGCGCATGCGCTCGACCATCGCGGGCTGCGACAGCGCCAACCGAATCAGGCCGCCGCCGGCATCGGTGACCTCCAGGTCACGTTGCGAACCCGAGCCTAAAAGGCCGCCGATCGGCTGCGCGAGGTCACGCAGCTTGGCGAGCGCGGGCTGCAGGTCGGTGTCCTTGACGCGGACCTCGACCGCGTCGCCGCGGGTCACGAGGCCGGTGTAACCGATCTTGGCCTCGCGCAGGGCGCGGCGGACATCGTCGCGGACCTGGTCGAGCTTCTCTTTCTTCACGTAGTTGGAATCGACCTCGAGCAGCAGATAGGAACCGCCCTGCAGGTCGAGGCCCAGCACGAGCCGGCGCTGCGCCCAGGCGGGCCAGGTCTTGACCTGCGCCTCGGGGAAGAAGTTCGGGACCGCGCAGAGGCACACGATCAGCGCTGTCAGGATAATCCCCAGCGCCCTCCACCGCGTGAAATACAACATCGACTGGACCTGTCAGATCAGGAGATTCTCGAGGCTCGCGCGAGCGCTCAGCTCGCCGAGGTGTCGTCCTTGGCGCTTTCCTTGGCCGGCTCGCCCTTGGCGCGCACGCCGGAGATCATCTGGCGCATCTGCCGCACGCGCACGCCGTCGGAAATTTCGAACTCGATCTGGTCGTCGTCGACGACCTTGGTGACCTTGCCGACGAGGCCGCCCGAGGTCACCACGGTGTCGCCGCGGCGGATGTTCTTCACGAGGTCGGCATGGTCGCGCACCTTCTTCTGCTGCGGCCGCAGAATCAGGAAGTACATGATCACGAAGATCAGGGCGAACGGCAGCAGCGACATCAACATGCTGTTGGTGTCGCCAGCGCCCGCAGCCTGGGCATACGCAGGGGTAATGAACATACGGACGGTCCTCGTGAGAACGGGGGAAAGCCGGTCAGGCCCGTTGGGCGACCGGCTCGGTCAAATTCGCGCGGACTATAGCGGCCAGCGCCCCAATTGCAACGCTGCCAGACCGTCGATTTGGCCACCTTGCGGCGGGCCTTGAGGCCCGATAAGGCTGCGTTCTCAGGAACTTCGGACATGCCCAGAAAACCAAGTAAAAGCCCGGCCGGCAAAGGCCTCAAGACCCCTGCCGGAAAGCCCGCCCGCGTCGCGGCAAAACGCCCCACAGCAGCCCCCGTCGACCTCTCCCAGGAGCGCATCGTCCGCGCGCTGGAGACCATCGCGGCGCACCTTTCCGCCCAGGCGAGCCCCGCCGCGGTGGCCGAATCGTTCGACCGCGCCGATGCCTTCGTCTGGCACCCGGACGGCCGCCTCTCGGCGGTACCGCGGGTCAGCCGTGTCGAGCTCTTCCTGCTGAAGGGCGTCGACCGCATGCGCGACATCCTCATGGAGAACACCGAGCGCTTCGCAGACGGCCTGCCCGCCAACAATGCGCTGCTCTGGGGCGCGCGCGGCATGGGCAAGTCGTCACTGGTGAAGGCCGCTCACGCCAGCATCAATGCCGACCGCGCCGCCGCTGACAGGTTGAAGCTGATCGAGATCCATCGCGAGGACATCGAGAGCCTGCCCTCGCTGATGGAGCAGCTTCGGGCCTCCTCCTTCCGCTTCATCGTGTTCTGCGACGACCTCTCCTTCGACGGGAACGACGCCTCGTACAAGTCGCTCAAGGCCGTGCTCGAAGGCGGCATCGAGGGCCGGCCAGACAACGTCATTCTCTACGCCACCTCAAACCGCCGCCATCTGCTGGCGCGCGAGATGATCGAGAACGAGCGCTCGACCGCAATCAATCCCGGCGAAGCGGTCGAGGAGAAGGTCTCGCTGTCGGACCGCTTCGGCCTCTGGCTCGGTTTCCACCGTTGCAGCCAGGACGAATACCTCGCGATGGTGCGCGGCTATTGCAGCCATTTCGGCATCAAGATCGACGACGAGGCGCTGGAGCGCGAAGCGCTGGAATGGTCGACGACGCGCGGCTCGCGCTCGGGCCGCGTCGCCTGGCAGTTCGTGCAGGAGCTGGCGGGACGGCTGGGTGTGAAGCTGACGGTGAAGTAGGCAGTAGGCCCCGGGGCTGCCGCCCCAAGCACCACCGTCATTCCCCGCGAAAGCGGGGAATCCAGTACGCTGCGGCTTCTCCGGATCGCGTCACTGTCTCTGGAATACTGGATCGCCCGCTCCAGTGCGCAATTGCGCACAAGGCGGGCGATGACAGTCTCTGTGTGGTGATAGCCTGCCCTACGACGAGTTCAGGCCTCACGCCCCGTTCAGGAATTGAAGCGGGTCAACCGGGCTTGATCCCTTGCGGATCTCGAAGTGGAGCTGGGGCGACGCCACTTCCCCGGATTGACCCGACTTGGCAATGACCTGGCCGCGCTTGATGGTATCGCCGCGCTTCACCAGCAGTTCACTCGCATGGGCATAGGCGGTGACGTAGCCGTTGGAGTGCCGCACCAGGACCAGATTGCCATAGCCCTTCAGCTCGTTGCCGGAGTAGGCAACGACGCCGTCTTCCGCCGCCTTGACCGGCGTGCCTTCGGGCACTGCAAGGTTGATACCGTCATTCGACTTGCCATTGGTCTTGGCGCCGTAGGTCGTGATCACCTTGCCACGCACCGGCCAGCGGAAGGTCGGCAGCGCGCCGGTGGCGTCCGCGGCCTTCGGTGCCTCGGCGGGCTTCTCCTCGATGTTCGCCGTGGCCTGGGCCAGGCGAGCACTCTGAACTGGTGTTGCGGCGGCGACCTTGGTGGCGGGCGCGACCGCGGCGGGCTGGGCAACGGGTGTCGGCGCAACCAGAGCCGGCGCCGGAGCGACCGGCACGGCGACCGCGGCGGTCTTGGCACCGGGTACGGTCAGCTTGGTGCCGAGCTTGAGCTTGGCGGACGGCTCGAGACCATTGGCGCGGGCGAGCTCGGCCGCGGAAATGTGGTTCTTGCGGGCGATGCTGGCCAGCGTGTCGCCGCGATTGACGAAATGGATGCTCGGCGGAGCGGCGACGGCAACCGGCTTGGCCGCAGGCGCCATCGTGGGAGTCGCAGCGACGGGGGCTGGCGCGGCGGCAGCCGTTGTGGCCGCGCGCGGGATGATGAGCTGCTGGCCGGGCGACAGCGTGCGCGGGCCCTTGTAGCCGTTGGCGGCAAGGATCGCCTGCGGCGTGACGTGATAACGCTTGGCGAGAATGTCGAGCGTGTCGCTGGTGCCGACGATGATCTTGGTCCCACCGGCCGGCTGGGCCGCTGCGACCGAGCGCGGCGGCACGGTGGCAGTGGTCTCAAGATGCGGCTGCGCCGGCGGCGTGTAGGAGCCGACGCCGCGCCCGCCTCCGGACACGCCCCCGCCCGAAACCGGATAGGATTGCGGCGCGGCAACCGCCGGCGGCGGCAAGGGCTGCGACTGGTAGTAGCCCGGCTGTGTCTGCGGCCGCGCATATTGCGGCAGCTCACGCTGCGGCGGAGGCGCTTGCTGCACCGAACCGGTCGACTCGGAGGCGAAGGGGTTGGAGAAATTCGTCTGGGAAAGCCGCGACGACATGTCGGCGCTGCACCCCGCGAAACCGAACGAGATCAGCGCCAGCACCGCGACCTGCGGCACGCGGCGCGAGTAAAGCAACTCGGCGACAGCGGACATGGTTACTCACTCGTACGCAACAGAACTGGTCTTTTAAGTAAACACGCGCCGAGTAAATAACGGCTTAACCCTCCCAATAAGATGTTGGCAGCACAACCGATCCGGGAATCTACAACTCCCGTGCCACGCCGGGCAGCGCGGGCACGAAGCGGACGTCGACCAGTTCCTTGCGCTCCAGGCCCGTTTCACTACGGGTCAGGCGGATCAGCGTCTGCACGCCCTGATGCGGCCCGACCGGCGCGATCAGGATGCCGCCGACATCGAGCCGCTCGATCAGATTCTCCGGAATCTGCTCCATGGCGGCCGTCACAATAATCCGGTCGAACGGGCCGATATTGGCGGGCAGGTTGAGGCCGTCGCCCAGCATCACCTCGACATTGTGACAGCCGAGCTTCTCGAGCCTGGCGCGCGCGGCATCGGCGAGCCTGCGGTAGCGCTCGACTGTGAGCACATGCCCGGCGAGCCGAGACAGCACGGCAGCCTGGTAGCCGGAGCCGGCGCCGATCTCGAGGACGCGGTGCTGCTTCCGGAGCTGAAGCTGTTCGGTCATGTAGGCGACGACGAAGGGCTGGCTGATGGTCTGCCCGCAGGCGATCGGCAGCGCGCTGTCGCGGTAGGCATCCTCGCGATCGGCCTCGTCGACGAACAACTCGCGCGGCACCTCCTCCATGGTGCGCAGCACCGCTTGGTCGCTGATCCCCCGACGCCTCAGCGTGAGCTGAAACATCATCTTCTCCGGCGGCTGCTGATGGGAGGCCATGTGCCTGTGTTCGTCTCTTCGGGACAGTGCCGAACTCTCGATTCTTGTTCCGGCTCAGGAACTCATGATAGCCTTTTGGCGCAGCACTTGACCACATTTGGCCAGCAACGGATCAACTGCGATCGCCGTTTGCAGGTTTCCGCCAGCCGAAACGCGCATTGCGTCGCTTGGCGTTATCTGCGAACGTTTGTGCGAATGGGCAAGGACTCACTTATGGCTGCGGGAAGGCTGTCGGGCCGTTCTGTATTCCTCGTCGAGGACGAGGTCATGATCAGAATGATGGTCGCGGACATGCTGGAAGAGCTCGGCTATAGGGTCGCGGCTGAGGCAGGCGACATCAACGAGGCGATCCGGCTCGCCCAATCGACCGAGTTCGACCTCGCCATCCTCGACGTCAACGTCAACGGCAAGGTGATCTCGCCGGTCGCCGACCTGATCAAGGCCAAGGGCTGCCCCTTCATCTTCGCGACTGGTTACGGCTCGTCGGGCTTGCCCGAGCAATATCGCGACCGGCCGGCGCTCCAGAAGCCGTTTCAGCTCGACGCGCTCGGCAAGACCATCGAAGCCGCGCTTCGCGGCGGCTAGATCCTATTTCAGCATCGCGTCGAGCGCCTCGGAAAACGCTTCATCGGTGCGGTCGAGCCTGAGCGGCGTGACCGAGACGTAGCGGTCCCGCAATGCCGCGAGGTCGGTGCCGTCGGCAGGCGTGTCCAGCATCGCGGTCCGCTCGAAGCCGATCCAGAAATAGGGATTGCCGCGGCCGTCCCGGCGCTCGTCGATCTTGAGGAAGCCGAGATTGCGCTTGCCCTGCCGCGTCACGCGGATGCCGAGAACATCCTCGGGCGCACAGGACGGGAAGTTGACGTTGATCACCGTATCCTTCGGGACGCCTGCCGCGATCACCTTGCGCAGGATGTCGGGCCCGAACTTGCGCGCGGTGTCCCACGGCGGACGTTCGCGTGTCTCGATGCTGAATTCCTGCGACAGCGCGAACGACGGCAGGCCCAGTATGGTGCCTTCCAGCGCGCCGGCAATGGTGCCGGAATAGACCACGTCCTCGGCGACGTTGCGGCCCTTGTTGACCCCGGACAGCACCACATCGGGCAGCTTGGCGCCCAGGATGTGGCGGGCACCCATGATGACGCAGTCAGTCGGGGTGCCGCGCACGGCAAAGTGCTGCGGACCGACCTCGCGCAGGCGCAACGGGTCGTTCAACGACAGCGAATGCGACACGCCGGACTGGTCGAGCTCGGGGGCCACCACCCAAACATCATCGGACAGCGCCCGCGCGATTTCCTCCACGACCTTGAGCCCGGGGGCGTGGATACCGTCGTCGTTGGTGCAGAGAATGCGCATGCCGGGGTCGATTCCAAGAGTTGGGTGAGGCGTTGGAGGCCGTCTTATCTGGCTCTGGCCGATCAGGCAAACTAGCTGGTTTTGCGGGATTTCGGCTGAGCCCGACAATCCAGGACTGCTGGAACCGCTGCCCCGAGTCGGCCGCCTCTTCCGGCCCTGCCCGCCTAACGTCGGATGCGCCATTGCGGCAGGAAGCGCGCGAGTCTGCCTTCGGCCCGCAACTTCATCGCCGGCATGACCGGGTTCGCGGCCGGCGATGCGTCGATCCGGTCGAGCGCATCCAGTTGCGCTACGTCGAGCCCATCCAGTTGCGCTACGATGGGAGCGGCCGCTTGTGCTTGCGGAAAGCGTCCGCGTGCCACCGTCAGCGCCTTATCAAAGTCCTCGACATTGACGCCGGGCTTGGTCCGCCGGTTCTGGATGAGATCGTCGTCCCAGAGCCGCGCGATCGCGATGTCCAGCACGCCGCGCAAGCGCTGGTCGACGGCCTGGATGCCAAATCCGGTCACCGCCCATTGTCTGCCGACCCAGAAGATGTCGCGGTGCAAGGGCATGAGGCTGCGATTTCGAGTTCTCGGGCAGCCGTCAGGATATCCAGCCGCCCGATCTTCGCAACCCGAACGACGTACTACTCGCGCGCGATCACCTTCAGCCCGCCCATATAGGGCTGGAGCACGTCCGGGACGGCGATCGAGCCGTCCTCCTGCTGATAGGTCTCCATCACCGCGATCAGCGCGCGGCCGACCGCGGTGCCGGAGCCGTTCAGCGTGTGCACGAAGCGCGGCTTTCCGTCGGGTCCGCGCGAGCGCGCATCCATGCGCCGCGCCTGGAAGTCGCCGCAGACCGAGCAGCTCGAGATCTCGCGGAACATGCCGCCCTCGCCCTGCCCGGGCATCCAGACTTCGATGTCATAGGTCTTTTGCGCCGAGAAACCCATATCCCCTGCACAGAGCGTCATCACGCGGTAGTGCAGGTCGAGCTGGCGCAGCACTTCCTCGGCGCAAGCGAGCATCCGCTCCAGCTCGTCCTTGCTCGTCTCCGGCGTCGTGATCGACACCAGCTCGACTTTGGTGAACTGGTGCTGGCGGATCATGCCACGGGTGTCGCGCCCGGCAGCGCCAGCCTCGGCGCGGAAGCACGGCGTCAGCGCGGTGAGCCTCATCGGCAACTGCTTCTCGTCGAGGATGGATTCGCGCGCGAGATTGGTGAGCGACACCTCCGCCGTCGGGATGAGGCCGAGACGCTCGGTCCGCAACCGCTCCTGGTCCGGCGCGGCCAGCAGTTCGCCCTTGATCGCCCAGAACTGATCGTCCTCGAATTTCGGCAGTTGCCCGGTGCCGAACATCACCTCGTTGCGCACCAGCAGCGGCGGATTGATCTCGGTGTAGCCGTGCTCGGTCGTGTGCAAGTCGAGCATGAACTGACCGATCGCGCGCTCCAGGCGCGCCAGTCCCTTCTTCAGCACGACGAAGCGCGCGCCGGAGAGTTTTGCCGCCGCTTCGAAATCCATGTAGCCGAGCGCGCTGCCGAGATCGTCATGCAGCTTCGGCGCGAAGCTGTAGTTGCGCTTGTTGCCGAAGACATGGTGCTGCACGTTGCCGTGCTCGTCGACGCCATCGGGCACTTCATCAAGCGGCAGGTTCGGGATCGCAGAGAGCTCCTTTGCAAGCTCCTCATCGGCGGCTTTGGCGGCGGCCTCGAGCTGCGGCATCGTGGTCTTCAACTCGGCCACCTCGGCCATCAGCTTGGCCGCACGCGCCTCATCCTTCGTCTTCTTGGCGTCGCCGATCTCTTTCGAGGCAGCATTGCGCCGGGCCTGCGCCTGTTCGGAGGCCAGGATCGCCGCCCGCCGCTTCTCGTCGATCGCGAGCAGTGATGCCGACAACGGCTTCAGGCCCCGTCGTGCGAGGCCGGCGTCGAAGGCTTGCGGATTGTCGCGGATCGATTTGATGTCGTGCATGGCCGTGGTCCTGATGAGCGCTCAACGACCAACGCTCGTGCTGGGAGTTTGCGCCGCGCTTCCCACTACCACAGGCGTCATCGCCCGCGAAAGCGGGCGATCCAGTATTCCAGAGACGGCAGTGATTCCTCGATAGGCCGCGGCGTACTGGATTCCCCGCTTCCGCGGGGAATGACGTCCGCAATTGGGCACGGTCGAGCGCCCTACTCGGCCGGATTGGCGCTCGACGATGCGCCGCTGCTGGAGGCCTGCGACGCGGCCGCCTTCTTCTCCACCATCGCCACCGCGATGATCGAGCCCTCATAGAGAGCCAGCAGGGGAATGGCGAGCGAGCACTGGCTGAGCACGTCCGGCGGCGTCAGCACAGCCGCGATGATGAAGGCGATGACGATGAAATAGCGCCGCTTCTCCCGCAGCATCTGCGAGGTGATGATGCCGATGCGGCCGAGCAGCGTCAGGATCACCGGGAGCTGGAAGGCGATGCCGAAGGCGAAGATCAGCGACATCATCAGCGACAGATATTCGCCGACCTTGGGCAGCAGTGCGATCTGCGCGGTCTCCTCGCCCCCCGCCTGCTGCATGCCCAGCGAGAAGCGGATCAGCATCGGGAGCACGACGAAATAAACCAGCATAGCGCCCAGCACGAAGAAGAACGGGGTCGCGACCAGATATGGCAGGAAGGCCTGTTTCTCGTGCTTATAGAGGCCGGGCGCGACGAACTTGTAGATCTGCGTGGCGACGATCGGGAACGAGATGAAGCCGGCGCCGAACAACGCGAGCTTGAGCTGCGTGATGAAATATTCGAGCAACGCCGTGTAGATGAACTTCGAATTCTCCGGCCCCGCGACCCACACGAACGGCCAGACCAGCACGTTGTAGATCTGCTTGGCAAAGAAGAAGCAGAGGATAAAGGCCACGCCGAAGCCAAGCAGCGCCTTGATCAGCCGCGACCGCAGCTCGATCAGGTGGTCCATTAATGGCGCTTTGCTGGCTTCGATATCGGCGTCGGTCATGACGCTTTGGCGTCCTTGATCGCCTCGGGTGGCGCGGTGTCCTGGGTGACCGGCGCTGGCTCGACCTCACGGGTGATGGCGAGCGGTTCGTTCGCCGCGGCATGTGCCTCGGCTTCCACGAAGGTCTCGGGCGTCGGGGCTTCCGGTGTGGTTGGCGTTACCGGCGCCTCACTTGAAGTCGCCGGCGGCTCGATTGCAGCGGTCGTTGAGGTCTCGGCCGGCTTGTCGAGCGCATCGACGCGCAGCGCGTCGCTGACGTCCTTCTGCAGCGAGGTCATCAGGTTGTTGCCGGTGAAGCCGGAGGCGGCTTCCTTGACCTCATCAAAGCTCTTCTTGAGGTCGGCCATCTCGGCCTCGCGCATCGCCTCCTGGAATTGGCCCTGGAATTCGGCGGCCATCTTGCGGGCCTTGCCCATCCACTGTCCGACCATGCGCAGCACGCCCGGCAGCTCTTTCGGGCCGATGGCGACGAGCGCTACGACCCCGATGAGGACCAGTTCACTCCAGCCGATGTCGAACATGAGATGTTCCGTTCAGGCCAGCCGCAACCGGCCCAATCCTCTTCGCTAAGGGATCGGGGCCGCCCGCGTCTGTCCACTCTTTGGCTCAGACGGCCTTGCTGCCGACGTCGGACCGGGCCGCGGTCGGCGCGGCATTGTGCTCGATGGACTTGGCCGGCTCCGGCTTGTCGGCGGGCTTGTCGTCGTCCTGCATGCCCTTCTTGAAAGCCTTGATACCCTGCGCCACGTCACCCATCAGGTCCGAAATCTTGCCGCGGCCGAACAGCAGCAGGACCACTGCGATCACCAAGATCCAGTGCCAAATGCTAAGCGAACCCATCCTGCAACCCTCCAAACACGCATGGCCGGGGACCGGCCGATCTTTACCGAAACCTAGGCTTCGCAGGTGTCAAAAACAAGGACCAAGGCAGCGCCAATTCGCTGTTGGCGCTAGGTAATCTTGCTAGTGTTAACTCGTCGCAGGGGGCCCGTAGAAAGACGGGACGTCAGTCCTCGCTGCCGCCCTCGCCGCCACCTTCCGATGTCTCCGGCTCGGGTGCAGGCGCGAGCGCCAGGTCGAGGTCGTCGCCCGGTTCCAGCGGATCCTCGTCCTCGCGCAATGTCGGATCATCGGAGGGATTCGGCACGCTGAAGCCGGTCGGCAGCCGCGAATCCAACAGGCCCGTGCCTTTCAGCTCCTCCAGACCCGGCAGGTCGCCAAGCTGTTCCAGGGTAAACTGCGACAGGAAGGCCTCGGTGGTTCCGAAGGTCAACGGACGGCCCGGCGTCTTGCGCCGGCCGCGCGGCTTGATCCAGCCGGTCTCCAGGAGCACGTCCAGCGTGCCCTTCGAGGTCACGACGCCGCGGATCTCCTCGATCTCGGCGCGCGTCACCGGCTGGTGATAGGCGATGATCGCCAGCACCTCGATTGCGGCGCGCGACAGGCGGCGGGTCTCAGTGCTCTCCCGCGTCATCAGCCAGGCGAGATCGCCGGCGGTGCGGAACGTCCATTTGTTGGCGACGCGCACGAGGTTCACTCCGCGCGTCGCATATTCAGCCTGCAACTGGTTGAGTGCGGCCTTGACGTCGACGCCTTCTGGCATCCGCTTGGCCAGCGTCGCGGTATCCAGCGGTTCGCTCGAGGCGAACAGCAACGCTTCGAGCAGCCGCAATTCTTCGGGGCGCGCCTGGGATTCGTTGTCCATCGGCTCGACCTCTTCTACCCGAACTTCCGCCAAGGCCATGGCAGCTTCTCCTTCTTGCACTTAACCGACCGGAGCGTCAGGCGCAGGAGCTGCGTCTGGTACCGGTTTATGGCGCCCCTTCCGAAAATAGATGGGCGCAAACGCCTCTTTCTGGTTCAGTTCCAACTGACCTTCCCGCACCAGTTCGAGCGCGGCGGCGAAGCTCGAGGCGAACACTGTCGCGCGCTGCGACGGATCGGCGACGTAGCGGACCAGGAAGTCGTCGAGGCTTCCCCAGTCATCCGATTCAGTGATGCTGCCGACCAGCCGCTCCAGAGTGGCGCGTGCTTCGGCGAGCGACCACACCGTGCGCTTGGCGAGATGTACGCTCGCGAGCACACGCGACTGGCGCTGCGCGGCATAGGCGGTGAGCAGGTCGTACAGCGTCGCCGTGTATTTCGGATGCTTGACCTCGGCGATCTGCTCGGGCTCGCCCCGCGGGAAGATGTCACGCAGCAACTGCTGCCTGTTCATCAGCCGGTTGGCGGCCTCGCGAATGGCTTCCAGGCGGCGCAGCCGGTTGGCGAGCGCAGTCGCCATCTCTTCTGCGCTCGGACCTTCAGCCGTCGGCGGCTCTGGCAAAAGCAGGCGCGACTTCAGGAACGCGAGCCAGGCCGCCATCACGAGATAATCGGCCGCAAGCTCCAGCCTGATCTTTCGCGCCGCTTCGATGAAATGCAGGTACTGATCAGCCAATGCCAGGATGGAGATCTTGGCGAGATCGACCTTCTGCTGCCGCGCCAGCGCGAGCAACAGGTCGAGCGGGCCCTCATAGCCCTCGACATCAACGACCAGCGCCGGTTCACCCTCGGCAAGCTCTGCGGGCCGCCCAGTTTCGAACGATAGAATTTCTGCGGTCATGCGGAAGCCGTGTTTGCCCGTGCGATCAATGCGTCCAGTTCCGCGCGAGCGGCCGCCCGGTCGAACGGCTGCGGCGGCTTGCGCGCGGCGAGCGCAGCATTCGCCCGGTCCAATGCCTTGCCCGACAGTTCAGGCGTTTGCCCGGCGACATCGCGCATCTCCTCGATGTTGCCATTGCAGTGCAGAGCCATGTCGCAGCCGGCCGCAAAGATGGCCCGGGTCCGCTCGGCGAGGCTCCCCGCCAGTGCGTTCATCGACACGTCATCACTCATTAACAAACCCTGGAACCCGATCAGGCCACGAATCACCTGAGCTATCATTGTCGCAGAAGTCGTCGCCGGATGGGCGGGGTCGAAGGCGCTAAACACAACATGTGCAGTCATGGCCATCGGCAGATCCGCGAGCGGCCTGAAGGCGGCGAAATCCGTCCGTTCCAGCTCATCCCTGGGCGTGTCGACGGTCGGCAGCTTGAAATGGGTGTCGGCGGTCGCGCGTCCGTGGCCGGGGATGTGTTTGAGAACGGGCAGCACACCGCCCTGTTCCAGCCCGTCCGTCACTGCGCGCGCGATCGCCGCGACCTTGCCCGGCGAGGTGCCATAGGCGCGGTTGCCGATTACGGCGTCGGCGTCCGGAACCGGTACGTCTGCCAACGGCAGGCAGTCCACGGTGATGCCAAGATCGGCCAGATCGGCCGCGATGAGCCGGGCGCTGAGGCGCGCGGCCGTCAGCCCAAGGGCCGAATCAGTGTCGTACAGGGCCGCGAAAACGGCGCCTGGCGGATAGACCGGCCAGTGCGGCGGGCCTAGCCGCTGCACCCGTCCACCTTCCTGATCGATCAGGACCGGGGCATCAGGGGCGTCTGCAGCGTCCCGCAATTCCCTAACCAGTGAAGCGACTTGCGCCGGATTATCGACATTGCGCTTGAAGAGAATGAAGCCCCATGGCCGTTCGGCACGGATAAACTCCCGCTCGGCGGCGGTCAGTTCCGTTCCGGATACACCGGTAATGAAGGCCCGCGTGCTCATAAGGGCCGATTAACCCTACCCCGCTAGGGGGTCAAGGAAAGCGCCGTTAATTCCTCTGGACGAGGCACTGCGGTCCACCGGCAGATTTCAGACTGTTGCAGACCTGCACGGCCTCATCCGCCGAACCGAACGGCCCCGCGAAGGCGCGGTAGACGATTCCCTTGCCCTTGTCGGTAAGATCGACCCGCTTCACCACCGGAGACCGCGGGCCCAGCACGTTGCCGTACTTGCCTTGGAGCACACGATAGGATGCCTGGGCGCTCTCTTCGCTGAGCTGCGAGGAGACCTGCACCAGATAGCCACCACCAGCGCTGCTCGGGGGCGCGATCTGCGTCGGATTCGTTGCCGCCATCCGCTGCCCCGCCATTGGTGCGGGCGGTTCGGACGGTGCCAGCGACAGCGGTTGGTTGGCGCTGGCATTGGCCGAGGTCGGCGGATTGTGTGATGAGGTCGGCGCAGCGATAGGCTTCGGCGGAGCCGCGGGCTTCGCGGCCGCAGCCGTTTGCGGCGTCGTGCTGTCGGTCTGATCGCCCTTCACGGCGAGTGTCTTGATCCGGCGCGGCTCGTTATTCGGCAGAGTGCCGTTGCTGGCCATCTGGCCTGCGTTCGGCGGCGGCAGCGTTGACGGCGAGACGCTCGCGACCGGCGGCGGATTTGCGTTCTGGTTCAGCGGCGGAAACACCACGCGTGGACCGCCCGACTTGGCGTTGAGATCGACCGGCGCTTCCTCGCGCGGAACGATCTTCTCGCTGCCGTCGCCGCTCACCATGCGGTCCGGCACCTTGGCCGAGGAGTCGGACGGCGTCGGCACGACCTTGGTTGGCGTGTTGTCGGCCTTGATGATCGGCGGCTCGCCGCTACGCGGCGATCCCATGTAGCTCTTGTAGGCGAAGGCTGCGCCGGTGCCGACCACGGCCAGCGCCAGGATCGCCACGACCGTCATCATGCCGCCGCGCTGCTTTTTGGGCTCGTCGAGCTCAGCCTCGGGATAGTCGCTCTGGAAGGCGTAAGGATCGTCCGGATACGCCGCCTCGCGTTGAAAATCCTCCTGGCCAGCCTCGAGACGTCCGTACAGGGCCTCATCGTAGCGCGACGGATCGGGCTGCTCGTGTGGATCCTGGTACGCTTGGTCGTGGTAGGCTTGGTCCCGGTAGCCCTGATCCTGATACGCTTGCCCCTGATGGGCCTGCGGCTGATCAAAATCAGGCTCCCGCTGTGCCGGCTGCGCCGAATAGCGATGCAGCGGGTGCACGGGATTCACCGTCACGGGATAGTCGGGCTGCGGCGCAGATGCGGGCTGCTGCGGCTGTACGTTGGCGCGGCGCATCCATGACGGCGGCCCGGGCGGAGGCGCCGGCGGGGCCGGCTCCTCGTAGCCCTGCTGGTAGCTATCCTGCGGGTAATCGTCTTCCGGATGGTGTTGGGCCGGCTGCTGGTACGGTGCGGGCGCAGGCGCCGCCTTCCGCGCGCCGGGCTCGCCCTGCGCCGCAAACGGATCGGTCTGCCCGATCAGGCGGGCGAGTTCGGCCAAAGGATCGCTTTCCGCCCGCCCATGCTGGTCGTCACCACGACGATAGTCATCGGAAGGAAACGGTCTGTGCTGATATCGATCGGCCATCGTGATGATGCGTCCCTTCGGGAAAGCCGCGCGCCCCTCGACCAAGGCGCGACTTTCGACCCACAAGGCTTTCAACCAAGTCTAAGCGGTCCGGCTTCTGCCGGTTACCCCCGAATTCCCATTAAGTAGTTCGCCCCAAACTACCGCATCTCGTTCGGGGCATGGACGCCGAGGATGGCGAGGCCCGATGCCAGGACCGAGACGACGCCCTGGACCATGGCCAGCCGCGCCTTTGTAAGCTGTGCATCATTATTGATAATGAAGCGTAAATAGGGCAGATCGCGCCCCTTCGTCCAAAGCGCGTGAAATTCGCTAGCTAAGTCATAGAGATAAAAGGCAATTCGGTGCGGCTCATGGGCGCCTGCTGCCGCTTCCAGCATCCGCGGATAAATTGCGAGCCGCTTGAGCAGGTCGAGCTCCGCCGGGTCTGACAGCCGCTCCAGCGCCGACTCGCCGAGCCAGGCAAGGCGCTTGTCCGCCTCCTCAGGGAGTTCTGGAAATACCTCCGCCCTGGCGTTCCGGAAAATCGAGTGACCGCGGGCATGGCCGTACTGCACGTAGAATACCGGGTTGTCGCGCGATTGCTCCATGACCTTGGCGAGGTCGAAATCCAGCACCGCATCATTCTTGCGGTAGAGCATCATGAAGCGGACGGCGTCCTGGCCGACCTCATCCACGACCTCACGCAAGGTGACGAAGTCCCCGGATCGCTTGGACATTTTGACTGGCTCGCCGTTGCGCAGGAGCTTGACGAGCTGGACGATCTTGACGTCGAGGCTTCCCTTGCCGGATGTCGTCGCTTTCACCGCCGCCTGCATGCGCTTGATGTAGCCGCCATGGTCGGCGCCCCACACGTCGATCATCTCGGCGAAGCCGCGGTCGAACTTGTTCTTGTGGTAGGCGATGTCGGAAGCGAAGTAGGTGTAGGAGTTGTCCGACTTGATCAGCGGACGATCGACATCGTCGCCGTAAGCCGTCGCCTTGAACAGGAGCTGTTCGCGATCTTCCCAGTCCTCGACCGGCGCGCCCTTCGGCGGCGGTAGGCGGCCCTCGTAGATGTCGCCCTTGGCGCGCAGGAAATCGATGGTCTCGGCAACCTTGTTGTTGTCGCTCTCGATCAGCGAACGCTCCGAGAAAAACACGTCGTGGCGGATGTTGAGGGCGGCAAGATCGTCCTTGATCTCGTCCATCATCATCGCGATCGCCTTGGCGCGAACCGTCGGCAGCCACTCGGCTTCACTCATCGTGAGCAGCTTGTCGCCGTGCTCCTTCGCGAGGGCCGCGCCGACTGGCTTGAGATAGTCGCCCGGATAGAGCCCATCGGGGATCGGGCCGATGCTCTCGCCCAGTGCCTCGCGATACCTGAGGAAGGCGGACCGTGCCAGCACGTCGACCTGGGCGCCGGCATCGTTGATGTAGTACTCGCGCGTCACGTCGTGGCCGGCGAACTGCAGCAGGCTGGCCAGCGCATCGCCGAACACGGCGCCGCGGCAATGGCCGACATGCATCGGTCCGGTCGGGTTGGCCGAGACATACTCGACATTGACCTTCGACCCGCCATGGATGCGGCCGTACTCGCCGCCCTCGCGCAGCACGGTCCGCAGCGACTCGGTCCAGGCGGCGGGCTTCAGCGTGAGGTTGATGAAGCCGGGACCGGCGACGTCGACCTTGGCGATCAGCGCGTCGGCGCGGAGCCGCTCCGCAATCTGCTCGGCGAGGTCGCGCGGCTTGGTCTTGGCTTCCTTCGCCAGCACCATGGCGGCGTTGGTCGCCATGTCGCCATGAGACGGGTCGCGCGGCGGCTCGACCACCACGCGCGAGAAATCGATGCCCTCGGGCCAGTTGGCTTCCGTCGCGAGTGCGCGGCAGGCGGCGTGCACGCGCGCGAGCACGTCGGCGAACAGGTGCAGAGATGAAGATGTGTCGGGCATGGGCGCCGCCTAACGCAAATCCGGGGTCGAGTCAAAGAGCCGCTGGTGCTCGGTCAGGGCGAAACGGTCGGTCATTCCTGCAATGAAATTGCCGATCCGGCGGGCGCGGTCGCCCTCGCTGTCGCCCTCCGCACCCAGCAGCCATTCCGGCGGCAGTTCGGCCGGCGACGTCAGGTATTTTGCGAACAGGTCGAACAGGATCTGCTCCGCCTCCTCCATCACCCGCATCACCCGCTTGTGGCGGTACATGTGCTGATAGAGGAAGGCCTTGATGGCGGCCTCCTCCTCGGCCACGGCGGGCGGAAACGCTATCAGCGCCCGGCTCTGCCGACGCACGTCCTGGGCCGACTGCGGCTTGACCGCGGCGAGGTTCTTCTGCGCCTCCGCGAATACCGCGCCGATCAGATGCGAGATCAGCTCGCGCACCAGTTCGGCACCACGCCTGACGTCCTCTAGATCGGGATAGTGGGCGGCAGTCTCGGCGATGATCTCGGCCGTGAGCGGCATCACCCTGAGATCATCGAGGTGGAACAGGCCGGCACGCAGGCCATCGTCGATGTCATGGGCGTCGTAGGCGATGTCGTCGGCGATCGCGGCCACCTGCGCCTCCAGCGAGGCGAAGCTCCACAATTCGAGATCATATGTCCTGACGTAGTCGGCGATACCGACGGGAACGCCGTGCTCGCGGTAACGCCCGACCGGCGCGCCGCTGCGATCCGTCAGCGGGCCGTTGTGCTTGACGATGCCTTCCAACGACTCCCAGGTGAGATTGAGCCCGTCGAATTCGGGATAGCGGTGCTCGAGCGCGGCGACGACGCGCAGGGTCTGGGCGTTGTGGTCGAAGCCGCCGAAGCTTTTCAGGCACGCGTCGAGCGCCCGCTCGCCGGCGTGACCGAATGGCGGATGGCCGAGATCATGGGCCAGCGCCAGGGTTTCCGTGAGATCCTCGTCCAGTCCAAGCTGACGGGCCAGCGCACGGGCAATCTGGGCAACTTCCAGCGAATGGGTCAGCCGGGTGCGGTAGTGATCCCCCTCATGGAACACGAACACCTGGGTCTTGTACTTCAGGCGGCGGAATGCGGTGGAGTGGATCACACGGTCGCAATCGCGCCGAAACGGGCTACGAGTCCGGCTCGGCGGCTCCGCGACCAGCCGGCCGCGGCTGCGATCGGGATCGCAGGCATAGGGCGCGCGGGGGGCAGCCATTCCGACAGACACGACGAATTTAGTCCCTATCCATTTGATTCTGCGGACCCTTGCACTTAACTATGCCGGACGCGGGATACCAAATGAATTGGGCAAGTGAATTCGGTATGACGCGCGATCGGAGACGAACGATGACGACTGACGTGACCATCAGCGACCGCGCCGCCCGCCGGATCGGGGAGATCCTCAAGGGCGAAGGTTCCGGCGCGATGCTGCGGATCTCGGTCGAGGGCGGCGGTTGCTCCGGCTTCCAATATAAGTTCGACATCGACCGCGCGCGGGCCGACGACGATCTCGTGATCGAGCGCGACAACGCGGTGGTGCTGGTGGATTCCGCGTCCCAGCCGTTCCTCGCCGGGTCGGAGGTCGATTTCGTGGACGATCTGATCGGCGCCTCGTTCCGTGTCAACAATCCCAACGCGACCGCCTCGTGCGGCTGCGGGACGAGCTTCTCGATCTAGACGCCTGCCACGGTTTTCCCCTCGCCCGCCAACTCCGCTTCGAACGGCGCCTCCGGCTGAAGTGGTGCGTCGTCTGACGCCACGTGGTTCAGCGCCCGCAGCAGCGCCGCGATCAACGCAGGCTGGCGCAAAGGTTTTGCCAAAAAGTCCGACATGCCGGCCTCGCGGCAGATCTTGACGTCCTCGGGGAAGGCGTTGGCCGTCAGTGCGATGATCGGCAACGCTGCGAAGCGCCCGCCCTGCGCGCGGATCGCACGGGTCGCGGCAAGCCCATCCATGTCGGGCATGCGCACATCCATCAGGACCACGTCGTAGCCGACTTCGGAAACGGCCTCCACGGCCTCGACGCCGTCGGTCACAACCCGCAGCTCGACGTCGAAGGCGCCGAGCATCTTGCTCACGACCATGCGGTTGACGGCGTCGTCTTCCGCGACGAGCACGTTCAACGGCCGGTCGAGATCAGCGATGCGGGCTTTGAGCTCGTCCGCCTCGTCGCGGCCGGCCTCCTGGTCGGAGGCCAGCGCCTGGCCCCAGGGCAGCACCAGCGTGAAGCGGAAGGTCGATCCCTTGCCCGGTGTCGAGGTGACGCCGATGGTGCCGCCCATCTGCTCGATGATGCGCCGGGAGATCGCGAGCCCAAGTCCGGTGCCGCCGAAACGGCGGCTGATCGAGGCGTCGGCTTGCGAGAAGTCGGTGAAGAGCTGGCCGACCTTCTCCGGTGCGATGCCGATGCCGCTGTCGGTCACGGTCCATTCTACGGTGGCGAGCAGGTCGCGCCGCGCCTGGCAGGTCACGGCGATGGTCACCTCGCCGGTGTCGGTGAACTTCACCGCATTGGAGGCGAGGTTGAGCAGCACCTGACGGATGCGCGCGACGTCGCCGCGTAGCGCGGGCGGCAGGTTGGGATCGAGCTCGACCTTGACCGCCAGCCCCTTGCTCTTGGCGCCTGCCCGCACCACGGTCGCAACCGTCTCGACCAGCGCCCGCGGCGCAAAATCGATCGCCTCGAACTCGAAGCGCCCAGCCTCGAGCTTGGAGAGGTCGAGGATGTCGTTGAGGATGCGCTGCAGATTATCGCCGGATTCGCGGATCGTGGTGACGGCCTCGTGCTGCTCCGGATCAAGCTTGGTCTCGAGCAGCATCGTGGCAAGTCCGAGCACGCCGTTCATGGGCGTGCGGATCTCGTGGCTCATCACCGCCAGGAAATCCGATTTCGCGCGGCTCTCGGCCTCGGCCTTCTCGGCGCGCCAGCGCTCGGTCACGTCGCGGCCGAAGCCGCGATAGCCAAGGAACTGGCCGTCGCGGTCATAGGCAGGCTTCGCAGTCAGCGACCACAGCCGCGCCTCGCCGCCGGCGACGACCTTGACGCTCATCTCATGCAGCGGCTCGCCCTGCTCCATCAGGCCGACGACGTTGTAGGCCGCCGTCTTGTCCTCGGGACAGAGCATGTCGAGGACATCGGCGAAGTGCGATCCCTTCAGCAGCGGAAGGGGGAGCTGCGCGACGGCGGCAAAGCGCTCGGGCACGTCGGTCAGATGTCCGTCGGCGTCGGTCTGCCACAGCCAGTCGCTGGCGTTTTCCTGGAAGTCCTTCAGCAGCAGCGAAATGATCTCCGTCTGCCGTTCGAGCGCGAGCTGTGCCTTGAGATTGCCGAGGAAAAGGTTGCCCTGCGAGACGATGTTGCGCGCCATGAAAAACGCGAACAGCAGCAGGAACACCGAGGTCACGAGGTAAGGCCCGGCGCCGCACAGCAGCAGCGCTCCGGCGCAGGCGATCGTCATGGTCGCGAGATAGACAAGGCCGGCGCGGGGGAAGGTCGACAGCGTGAAGGCACCGCCAGACATCATCCCGACCATCAGGCAGGCGAGGATGAGCTGGCTGGTCGGCTCGACGCGGCTGAACAGCGCGAGCGGCAGCGTGCCCCAGATCGCCGCGAGGAAAAACGCCCGACGCATCATCTGCCGCATGGCGCCGCTCGAGGCCTCCTGCGGCGCCTTCTGATGCGATCGCTGCCATGAGCGCACCGCGAGCGAAGCGGCGGCGGCGAGCGTCAGGCCCCAGACCGCCAGGAAGCCGTTCCAGCCCCTGCCCCAGAACAGGATCAGCACGATCGCAACCGTGAGCAGGTTCACGGCCATCGTCACGGGGATGAGCCGCATCACCGCGTCGATCTGCTTGGCGCGGATGCGGCGCATCTCGCGCTCGCCGAGATCGGCGGTCAGGCCATCCTCGATCTCGAAGCCGCCGAGCCAATACAGGAACGCACCGACAAGGCCGTCACGCGGCTGATGTCGACTTAAGGACTTTTCCGGCCATCCCATCCGAGCAACCTTTTCGCCAATCAATGGCCCAGAGCCGGCTTAAGCCGGGTTAATTTTGTGGGCGATTTTGTGCCCGCCGGGGCGCCGCCTTGACGGGCGCGTTTGCAGTTTGTTCTAACGGTGGCCTCTCGCCTGGAGCCGCCCGACATGTCCATCAGAGTAGCTACTTGGAACGTGAACTCGGTCCGGCAGCGGATCGACCCTCTCCTGACCTGGCTTCGGGAGTGCCAGCCGGACATCGCCTGCCTGCAGGAGATCAAATGCGTCGACGAGGCCTTCCCGCGGCTCGAAATCGAGGCGCTCGGCTATAACGTCGTCACCCATGGGCAGAAGACGTTCAACGGCGTCGCCCTGCTCTCCAAATTCCGTTTCGACGAGACCAAGTCGGGGCTCGCCGGCGACGACGAGGACGCCCACGCCCGCTTCCTCGAGGGAGTCGTGACGCTCAAGCGCGGGGTGCTGCGCATCGCCTGTCTTTATCTGCCCAACGGCAATCCGGTCGGCAGCGACAAATATCCCTATAAGCTCAAATGGATGTCGCGACTTCTTGAGTATTCGAAGGAGCGGCTTAAGACCGAGGAGCCGCTGATCCTCGCAGGCGACTTCAACGTTATCCCCGCCGCCCGCGACGTCTACAACCCGGTCGCTTGGACCGAGGACGCCCTGTTCAAGGCCGAGACACGCGAGAGCTTTCAGTCCCTGCTCGGCCTCGGCCTGACCGACGCATTACGAGCGGTCACCGACGAGCCGGGGCTCTACACCTTCTGGGACTACCAGGCCGGCGCTTGGCAGAAGAACCAGGGCCTGCGGATCGACCATCTGCTGATGTCGCCGCAGGCGAGCGACCGGCTCGCCAATGTCGGCATCGACAGCTATGTGCGTGGCTGGGAGAAGCCCTCGGACCACGTGCCGGTGTGGGCGGATCTGGATCTCGAGGCGGTGTGAACTATGGTCTGATGGCGGGCACGGCGCCGAGGCGCCTTCGCCCACCCCACGGCGCAGTGATCACTCCCGGCGGCCCTGCACCCACTGCTCGAGCATTTGCAGGCACATCGCACGGTCGTCGTCGGAGGCTTTGGCGAAGGCGCGGTTATAGCTTTCCTTGATCCAGGTCTCGTCGGCCCCGGCGCTGTCGCGCGCCAGGGTCAGCCACATCAGGCCGCGCGCGGCCTGCCGCGGCAGGCGGTCGCCGTTGAACAGCATCTGGCCGAGCAGCGCCTGCGCCTCGTGCTGGCCCTTCTGAGCCGCAAGCCCGAGCCAGCGCGCGCCATAGCGGAAATCCTCGCGGGAGGCGTCCGGCGTCTTCAGGTACAGGCGGGCGAGATCGTACTGCGCATCCGCATTGCCGAAATAGGATGCGGCATAGGAGAACATCTCTCGTGCCCGGTCCGGGTCGGCCTTGATCTTCGAGTTCGGGATGCCGCTGAGATAGTAGCGGCCGAGCGCGACGAAGGCGTTGGCCACGATCTGCGCCTGCGGCGCCGACGGGCTGTCCTCGGCATGGGCATTGGCGATCCGGCTGAAATATTCGAACGCGCGCAAGTCGTCCTGCGCGACGCCGTCGCCATTGGCGTACATGCGGCCAAGCTTCCACTGCGCGATCGGATGGCCGCCTTCGGCAGCATATTGCAGGGCGCTGAGCGAGGTTTCCTGGGTTACGGCCGGCGGTACGGCCTTGCGCAGTGCACCGGCAGCGTTCGGTGCTGCCGTGACAACCGGGATAGCCGTATCCTTCTGGTTGACCGGCGCACCGTCGAAAGCGAGCGCAGGCGCGGCCAACGCTAAAGCCCCGAACGCAAACGCAACTATGGTACGCCTAGATGTCCGCATAGCACTGCTTCTCGTGCGCGCCACCCGGATGGGTTACTGCCCCACCGAGCGCTGGCCCAACCTGCTGAGCATACTTCCAGAGCGCACCCGACGTATGGTTAGTCGCGCGAGGCCGCCACTTGGTCTGGCGCTGAGCCAGCTCATCGTCGCTCAATTTTACGTTAAGGGTACCGGCGACCGCATCGATCTCGATGATGTCGCCGTCCTCGAGCAGCCCGATCGGGCCGCCGACGGCCGCTTCGGGCCCGACATGGCCGATGCAGAAGCCGCGGGTGGCGCCCGAGAACCGGCCGTCGGTGATGAGCGCAATCTTGCCGCCCATGCCCTGCCCGGTCAGCGCCGCTGTGGTCTGGAGCATTTCCCGCATACCGGGGCCGCCTTTCGGCCCCTCGTAGCGGATCACGATGACTTCGCCTTCCCGATAGGTGCGCTTCTGGACCGCCTCGAAAGCGTCCTCCTCACGGTCAAAGCACCGGGCCGGACCGGTAAACCTGAGGTTGGACATTCCCGCGACTTTCACGATCGCACCTTCTGGCGCCAAATTGCCCTTCAGACCCACCACACCACCGGTGACGGTGATCGGCTTGTCCGCCGGGTGCACCACATCCTGGTGCGGATTCCACTTCACGCTCTTGAGGTTTTCGGCGATCGTGCGGCCCGTAACGGTAAGGCAGTCACCGTGCAGGAAGCCGTTGTCGAGCAGCGTCTTCATCAGAAGCGGTATGCCGCCAACTTCAAACATGTCTTTGGCGACATAACGGCCGCCCGGCTTCAAATCCGCGATATATGGTGTCTTTTTGAAGATTTCGGCGACGTCGAACAGGTCGAACTTGATGCCGGCTTCGTGAGCGATCGCCGGCAGGTGCAGCGCAGCATTGGTCGAGCCGCCGGAGGCGGCGACCACGGCAGCGGCATTTTCCAATGACTTACGGGTAACGATATCGCGCGGCCGGATGTTGTCGGCGATCAGGTCCATGACCTTCTCGCCGGCCGTCATGCAGAAGGCGTCGCGGATTTCGTAAGGCGCGGGGGCGCCGGCCGAGTACGGCAGCGCCAGCCCGATGGCTTCCGAGACGGTCGCCATGGTGTTGGCGGTAAATTGCGCGCCGCAGGCACCGGCCGAGGGGCACGCCACGCGCTCGATCTCGTCGAGGTCCTCGTCGGACATGGCGCCGACCGAGTGCTTGCCGACCGCCTCGAACATGTCCTGCACCGTGACCTGCTGCCCGCGGAAATTACCGGGCAGGATCGAGCCGCCGTAAATGAAAATCGAAGGCACGTTGAGGCGGACCATCGCCATCATCATACCGGGTAGCGACTTGTCGCAGCCGGCAAGGCCAACGAGGGCGTCATAGGCGTGGCCGCGGACCGTCAGCTCGACGGAGTCGGCAATGCATTCGCGCGACGGCAGCGAGGACCGCATGCCGTCATGACCCATGGCGATGCCATCGGTCACGGTGATGGTGCAGAATTCGCGCGGGGTGCCACCGGCCGAGGCGACGCCCTTCTTCACCGCCTGGGCCTGGCGCATCAGGGCGATGTTGCAAGGCGCGGCCTCGTTCCAGCAGGAGGCGACGCCGACGAAGGGCTGGTGGATCTGTTCGGTGGTCAGACCCATGGCGTAGAAGTACGAGCGATGGGGGGCGCGCGCAGGGCCTTCCGTGACGTGACGGCTCGGCAGCCTGCCCTTGATGTTCGTCTTCGCGTCCATCGCAAACCAGTTTCCCCAGCCAACCCTTTCAGACCCGAAAAGTTAGACCCAAGATTTGAATCGACCCTGGGATTTTTCTCGTCGTCTGCGCCGGCCGCCGTGTGCCCCTAAAACATTAGAGGGATTTTATTCATGTTAGGGTGTGGCCAAAAAGCGGCGCTGATGCGAACGGACTGCGGTGAGGGCTAAATCGCAAGAAACTGTTGCATGGATAGCACGATCGTGGCTCGCAAGACACGGACAGGCTTACTGACATACCTCTCGAGCGAGACCGATCCACAATCTCAGATTTCGTGACGGCGTCTGCGCGCCTGTGTCCGTCGCGATGATCGGACGCACATGAACTGAGTCGCTGCTGCTGTCCCTCTCCACTGTCATGGTCGGGCTTGTCGGCCATCCACGCACCGCCCTGCGTGAGGGTAGATGTGGATGTCCGAGGAAAGTCCCGGGCATGACGACCAAGGTTGTGACGTGCACCTGTCTCCACGTCGTCATTGCGAGCGCAGCGAAGCAATCCAGACTGCTGCCGCGGTGGGGTTCTGGATTGCTTCGCTGCGCTCGCAATGACGGAGAAGGTGCGGGGTCTCGACTAGTCCAAATCACATTTCAAATCGCAGACACACCTTCGCCTTCTCGCGGCGGATTTCGCCCGAGCTTTGCTTCGTCTTGCCACCCCCTTTTAGCCAAGAGGGCGCAGGGAAGGCCGGATGCCGGCTGGCACCCGAAAGATCCGCTGTGCGCATGTAGCGCAAAGGAGATGCACAGCGGCAGACAGGTGAAGCCCAACACACGGCCTTCCCTGCGCAGTGGGTTGACGGCTTATGCCGCGCTCTCCCGGGAGCCGATTTCCTTCTGGCCTCCCTCACTCCGCGAATTGACGGTGCCGTCCGCCCGGTTGGGCTCGCGTGCACCTCCGCGAGAGCTTGACCGTAGCAACGACGGCCAGGACCACCCGGTTTTGCCGTACGCGCGTTCGCCGATCGCCACAGGGTTCGACGGCGTCGTGCACGTAGCCATCGAAATGTTGGCGAGACGAACCTTACAGCGCCGCTCGTCTGCACGCTGCCCTCGGGCTCACAGGGACGACCCGCCCTGCCCGCGCCTCTCGTGCCGACGCTGCCGCGTCCACCGCAACCCGGCCCGCGAAATCGCGACGACGTACGATCGCCCCTCTTGGTGAGCCGGGATGGCCAACACATACGACAAATCCGAATTTCGGTAAAGCGGAATCCTTTCGCGACGCAGGCTTGACAACGGCCAGTCGTCGGAAAGCATCAAGTGTTTTGCCCGTCGGGCAGATCAAAAACCTTTATTCGGCAGCTCGCTGGATACCTCTCGATCCGGTGGAATGGTTCGCGGCCCGCTCCGCGAACCTCGCATAGAGTGCTGGCAACACGACTAGCGTCAGCACTGTGGCGGTTAACAAGCCGCCGATGACGACGGTGGCAAGCGGCTTCTGCACCTCGGCGCCGGTCCCAGTCGCAAGCGCCATCGGCACGAAGCCGAGCGATGCCACCAGCGCCGTCATGACGACGGGACGGAAGCGCGTCAGGGCTCCGTCGCGTATTGCCTGAGCAAGTGGCACACCTCCGTCGATCAGCGACCGTATCTGGGTCAACATGACCAGACCGTTGAGCACGGCGACTCCGGACAAGGCAATGAAGCCGACCGCGGCAGATATCGAAAACGGCATACCCCGCAGCCACAACGCGGCGATCCCGCCGGTCAACGCGAGCGGTACGGCACTGAAGACGACGAGCGCATCGCGCGCCGATCCCACTGCCCCGAAGAGAAGTAGGAAGATCATCGCGAAGCATGCTGGGACGACGATGGTTAGCCGCTGGCGCGCGACCGAGAAGCTCTCGAACTGTCCGCCCCATGCCAAGTAGCTCCCCGGCGGCAACTTCACCTCTTCCCCGACTTTCGCTTGGGCCTCAGTGACCAGCGATCCGATGTCCCGCCCGCGGACCTCGGCTGTCGTGACGACGCGCCGCTTGCCGTTCTCGCGACTGATCTGGTTGGCCCCTTCGGTCTGGTCAAACGTTGCGACAGCCCGCAAGGGCACCGTTGGCGCAGGCGCGTTCGGGTTCGAATGCGGCAACGGCACCGGGAGGCTTTCGAGCGCGGAGATGTCGCCGCGCAGCGCGTCGTTCAGCCGGACTACGATATGGAAGCGCCGGTCTCCCTCGAACACCAGCCCCGCCGCGCGCCCGCCGACGGCAGTCTCGATCAGGTCCTGGACGTCTGCGAGATTGAGGCCCCGCCACGCGATCTCAGCCTTGTCGATCCGGATCTCCAGGAACGGCAGCCCGCTGGTTTCTTCGACTTTCACGCTTTCGGCGCCCTCGATCTTTCTCAGGACGTCCGCGATGCGGGACGCCGTGCGCTGCATCTCGGTGAAATCATCGCCGAACACCTTGATGCCGAGATCCTCGCGGACGCCGGCGATGAGCTCGTTGAAGCGCATCTCGATCGGTTGCGAGAAGCCGACCTTGTTTCCGGGCATCTTGGTCGCCTCCGCCTCGATCTCTCGGATCAGATCGTCCTTCGTCATCGACGGGTCCGGCCATTCGCTTTGCGGCTTGACGATGATGTAAGTGTCGGACGCGCTCGGCGGCATCGGATCGGCTGCCAGGTCCGGCGTGCCAGTGCGCGAGAAGACGAACGCGACCTGCGGGAACTTGCTGATCACCTTCTCGATCTCGAGCTGCATGGCCTGAGCCTGCGCCAGCGCCGTACTCGGCACGCGCTTCACCTCCATGACGATGTTTTTCTCGTCGAGCGTCGGCGTGAATTCCTGACCAAGGCGGGAGAATACGACGAGCGATGCGGCAAATAGGACGGCAGCCGATGCGACGACCAGGCCGGTATTTGCGATGCTACGCGACAGGATCGGCGCGTACGCGTTCTTCAGCCACCGAACCACAAAGTTCTCGTTCTCCCTCACCGGCCTGGTCAGGGCGATCGCAGTTGCAGCGGGGACGAAGGTAAGGGAGACCACGAAGGCCGTGGCCAGCGCGATCATCACCGTGAGGGCCATGGGCTCGAAGGTCTTGCCCTCTACGCCGGTGAAGGCGAGCAGCGGGACGTAGACGAGGATGATAATGAGCTGGCCGTAGACGGTCGGTCGGATCATCTCGACCGCTGAATCGGTGACCGTCTTGAGTCGTTCGTTACGCGTCAGGGTGCGCCCCAAGGTGACCTGCCGTTCGGCGAGGTGCCGGAGACTGTTCTCGCAGATGATCACCGCGCCGTCGACGATCAAGCCGAAATCGAGCGCGCCAAGGCTCATCAGGTTCGCGCTGATGTGCCCCCGCAGCATTCCCGTCGCCGTCAACAACATGGTGACCGGAATGACGCAGGCGGTGATCAGGGCCGCCCGGAAGTTGCCAAGCATCAAAAACAGCACGGCGATCACTAGCAGCGCGCCTTCCGCCAGGTTGGTCGCGACGGTGCGGATCGTGGCGTCAACGAGCTGCGTACGGTTGAGCACCGTCCGAGCGTGGATGCCCGGGGGAAGCATCTTGCTGATCTCCTTGATCTTGGCGTCCGCCGCAGCGGCAACGGTGCGGCTATTCCCGCCGATCAGCATCAGGGCCGTTCCAAGCACGACCTCGCGGCCATCAACGCTGGCGCTTCCGGTTCTCAGCTCCTTCCCGATGGTGACTTCGGCCATGTCCCTGATCCGCACCGGCACGCCGTTGCGGGTCGAGACCACTATCTGTCCGATGTCCTCGACGTTCTCGACGCGCCCGGCGGCGCGGACTACATAACCCTCGCCGTTCTGCTCGATGTAGTTGGCGCCCCTGCTGGCGTTGTTGGCTTCGATCGCCTCGATGACTTGCTTGAAGGAGAGACCGTAGCCGACGAGCTTCACGGGATCCGGCTGCACCTGATACTGCTTTACGAAACCGCCGATCGCATCGGCGCCTGCCACCCCAGGCACGGTCTTCATCTGCGGACGGACGATCCAGTCCTGTACCGTCCTGAGGTAGACCGTCCGGCGAAAATCGTCGGCCAATCGCTCGCCCTCGGGGGTGAGATAACTGCCGTCGCTCTGCCAGCCGGGCTCGCCATCACGCACGACCGCGGTGGCGCCGGGCTTTTCGTACTCTACGGCCCACCAATAAATTTCGCCTAGACCGGTCGAGACCGGCCCCATCTTCACCTCGACGCCCGGCGGCAGCGAGGATTTGGCGTCGTTGATGCGTTCGGCGACGAGCTGCCGCGCGAAGTAGATGTTCGTGCCGTCGACGAAGACGATGGTCACCTGCGCGAAACCGTTCCGCGAGAAGGATCGCGTCGACTCCAGGCCGGGTATGCCGGCCAAGGCCGTCTCAAGGGTGACCGTGACCTGTTTCTCGATCTCGACCGGGGTCAGCGCCGGCGCCACGGCGTTCACCTGCACCTGGACGTTGGTCACGTCGGGAACCGCGTCGATCGGCAGTCTGGTCAACGACCACACGCCGGACGCCGCGGCAACCAGCACCACCAGAAGAACGAGCCAGCGACGCCTGACGGAGAAATCGACGATACGCGCGATCATCTCAGTCCTCGTCGCCCGGCTTGGAGAGCTCGGCCTTCAATGGAAAAGTATTCGAAGCCGCGATCGTTTCGCCGGCGGCAAGCCCGGACGTCACTTCGACCATCCCATCGTCCCGGCGACCGAGCACCACGTCCCGCTTCTCGAAGCCGTCGGAGGTCCGCACGAATACGACCTTCCGCCCATCCACGGTCTGGATGGCGGTCACCGGCACCACCACCGGGACCTGGCGCGACTCCACGGCAATGGCCGCCGTCACGAACGAGCCGGGCCGCCAGAACCGATCCGGATTATCCAGGACCGCCACGACGCGTGCGGCCCGCGTTTCCTTGTCGAGCAGTGGGCTGACGAAGATGATCTTGCCCGTCCCGACGCCGCTTGCGCCACGAATGGACACTGCGACGCTCTGCCCTTCGCGGACCGCCGGCAGATCGGAGGAATTAACCGTCATCTCGACCCAGACCCGGCTGAGGTCGATGATGACGAAGAGCTCGGTCTCGAGGTTGTCCCTCCCGACGGCGGTCCCGAGTTCAACCTTGCGTTCCACCACCCTTCCGGAGATCGGCGCACGGACGTTCTGAAGTCTCAGCGTCCCCTCGGGCGCCTGTGGGATCGCGGTAATCTCGCTTTCGTCGACCCCGAGCGCGAGCAGCTTTTGCCGGGCGATGTCGAGACGCATCGCCGTCTGCGATGCGGCGTTGCGCGACCTGATGTACTGCTGCTCGGGTATCGCCTTGCTACCGTCCCAGGCAGCCTTGTCGCGGGCTGCCAGATCCTGCTGCAGGTCATTCGACAGTCGGGCGGCCATGTATTCGCTCTTCGCGTCGGCCACTTCCCGGCTCTCCAGCGCTCCGAGAACCTGGCCCTTCTCGACCTCGTCTCCAATGTTCTTGCGGAGCTCGGCGACGGTTCCGGACAGCTTCACCGACACATGGGCGACGCGGTCGGCGTCCGGTGCGATGACGGCCGGGACCGACAATCTCGTCGCCATCGTCGCTGGCACAGCCTTGGCCTGCTCGATCTTGGCCAACGCGATCCGCTCGTCGTCCATCCGGATGATGGACTTCCGCTCCTCCGCCTGCGATTTCGAGTGCTGCGGCGGCTCCGCCGCGGCCAGGCCCACCGTCTTGCGCAGCGCCGATACGCCCGGTCCCCAGGCCGCGAGCGCGCCCGCTGCGACGACGACGGCGAGACCCAGCGTCCAAATGAACTTTCGAGAGGACATCGGCCGACTTCCGGTCAGAGGTAGCGCGAGATCGCCTTGAACTCGGCGAGCACGTTCTTGGTCGGCTTCGAGGAGCCGCCGTTGGCCGCGACGTCGAGGCAGTTGTCGACGTGATCGTGGATGAGCGTCCGCTTCGCTTCCGTGATCGCTTTCTCGACCGCGTGAAGCTGCTGGGCGAGGTCCAGGCAGGATCGGCCGTCGTCGAACATCTCGATGACGCGGCGAAGGTGCCCCTCCGCGCGCTTTAGGCGCTTGACGATCTGGCCGTGGCTTTCGTGGACGTGCTGTTCCGTCATCCTGCTCATCCTATCCTCTAGGAGGGGATACTCTAATCCGGATTGGGCGGAGCTGCGACTCCTCCACCGAAGTTGACCTTCGCGGCACTTAGCCGAGGCACTGGGGCGGCTTCAGTCGCTTCGCCACCTTGCGCCCTACGTTTCAGTGGCTTTGATCGTCCTGGTCAGCATTTGCACTGGGTCGGCGGGCTTGCACCAACTCCTTTCGTAATGCGTTTCGAGCGGGCGCCTCAGCGCGCAGCGACAATATGCCCTAATCGGCCAGCACCAGGACGCCACCATGCCTGGGCGAGATCACGTAAAGCCGGTCGGGCGCCACGATCGCCGTAGTATGCGCACCCTCCGCCGTGACCGTCTGCATTCTGCTTCCGGTCCTCGGATCGATCGTCTCGATCACGCCGGGGTCACCGATCGCCACATGCACGCGGCCGGTCGCCGGGTTGAAGAACGTTACGTCAGGCGGTCCGGCAATCGGCCATATGTTGGTGACTTGCCCGGATGTGCTGTCGACTTCGACCAGATCGCCGCCATCGCAGGCCGCGTAGAGACGATTGCGCGCATGATCGATATCGAGACCATGCGCGCCCCCGGACGGCAGCGGCCAATGGACGATGTCGTCCAAGCCGGGCAATCGCGCCGTCAGGATCATCGACGGTTCGCGGATGCAAAGGAACACACGCTGGGCGTTCGCGTCGGTGACGCACCAGCGCGGCCTGCCCGGCAGATCGATCGCCCGCTGTGTCACCTCCCTCAAATTGATGACCTGCAGTGTCGGGCCTTGATGGGCATCGCCGATGCAGGCGGCTATGCCGATACCCGATCGCTTGACGAGCGCCGCGCCGTTCGGCCGCGGCCCCGATGGGAAGACGCCCTTGATGTCATAAGTGTTGGCATCCATCCACGTGATTGTCGCGGCACCGCGATTGGTCGTCAGGATATCGCCGTCATCGGCGACGGCACCGGCGATCGCCGGAAATCCCGGAAGCGTCGCAATGTGCTTCTGCGCATCATGGTCGACGACTTCGATGCAATCGCGCGCCGTGTGAGCAATGAAGACGCGACGGGTCTTGGAATCGAACGCGGCGTGATCGAAGTCGCTGTCCAAACCGTTGGGTATGGGGACAACGCCAAAAGTCGTCAGGGGCATGCTCGCCTCGTCAGCTAGCGGGAAACAAACGGCGACACGGAGACGATCAACGACAGTCCCGAGAACAACAGAAGCACCAACACGGTCTTGCGGAACGTCTCGTCGTCAATCTTTCCGAATAGCCTGAAGCCGGACCAAAGGCCGGCGATCATAAAAGGGACGCCGAGCGCGTAGAGCGCCAACGTGTCCCTGGTAATGGTGCCGGCGGCTGCTTGAGACAGCGAGATCACCACGAATGCCGAGAACAGCACCGGCTGAAACACCGCACGCTGCACGTCCTTGGACCAGCCCCGCCATTGGCAGGAGATCGTCGAGATCACGCCGCCGAGCCCGGTCAAGCCGCCAAGCAAACCGTTCGACAGGCCGATCGCGATATCGGCCCCGGTTCCGATCTTCATCGGAGCGAACGCGGGCCGGAGCAGTCCGTAGATCGCATAGGCAATCAGCAGGACCCCGACCCCAAATCGAAGGTAAGCGGGATTGAGGTAGGTCAGAATGCCGACGCCGATGGGTACGCCGACGACGGTCCCGAGTGCGAGTGGCCACGCCTTTCGCAAGTCGAGGACATGCCGCAGCTTGAGGACACCATAACCCTGCGTGAGCAGACCATAGCCGGCAATCAAGGTGGCGGTTTGAACCGGCGTGATGATGTGCAGCCATACGCCTGACACGACGAGGCCCATGGCAAAGCCGGAAAAGCCGCTGACGAAACCGCCGACCAGGGCGGCCAGAGCAAAGACAACGAAGACGAGTTCGTCCATAGGATCGCTCCCCCGAAACGAGGCGGCGAACGCTTGGATGGATACCCATCTGATGGGGAGGTCGCGGATCCCCAAACTGCATCAATTTATACTGCCGTGCCGGCCGTCAGCCCTTCGTGCTCGCAGTCTTGTCGAGCGCGGCGCGCAGGCCCTTGGCGAGCTTGATTGCGTCGTCGTTCGCCCAGAAATGCATGAAGAACATCCGTGGCTGCTCGTTCAGCATGTGGCTGTGCAGCGCCGTCACCTCGATCCCGTTTGTCCGCAATGCGGTGATCACCGGGTTCACCTCCTCACCCGTCAGGATGAAGTCGCCGGTGATTGCGGCTTTGCCGGCGCCGGTCGGCTGGAAGTTGATGCCTATTGCAACGCCCATCGGCCCGACCGGGGTCAGCGCCATGCCGTCTTCGGTGATGGGATCTCGCCGTGGCACGTTGAATTGATAGACGCCGCCATTGGCCTGTCCTTTGACACCGATGATCTGATCGAGCTGCGCCGTGTCGAGATCGACCGCAGGCGGCGGATTGGCCGGTGCCGCAGCCGTCAGCGGGGTCTTGCTCTCGGCAAGCGCATCGCGGATTGCCGAGGCGAGCTTGGCCGGATCGCCGTGTCCCAGGATATGCATGTAGAATGTTGCGGGGTTTGCCCGCAGCAGGTGGTTATGCACCGCGGTGATCTCGATCCCGCTCGCAATCATCTTTGTCATCACCGGACTGATCTCGGATTCCAGCAGGACCAGATCGCCCATGGCCATCACGCCGTCGTGGGCCGGTTTGAATGCGACCCAGCCGCCGAGCGCGAGTGCCGGCTTGATTGTCACGCCGTCGAGCGTCACGGTAAGATCGGACCGCGCAAACCCGTAGCGATGCACGTCGCCGCTGACGGCGGGTTTTCTGCCCAACGCCTCATCGACCTTTTGCCAGTCGACATCCGGCGCGGCTTGCGCCGTCGAAACGAATGCTTCGGCGAACTTGCGCCAATCGGCGATGTACGCGGTCGTGCCGAGGGCCAAGAGGCAAGCGCTGGCGGCAATCAACGCTGAGATTCTGCTGCGCATTGTTCTGCTCCTTGAATTGGATTTCGGAGGCTCTTGCAGACCTCGCACACACTCATTTCTGCGGCTTGATCTGGCCGCTGCTGTCGACGACGAGCCGGACTTGCTTGCCGTCCTTCACCGCCCGGACGACCATGCCTTCAGCGGTCGACTTGATGTCGCTGACCTCCGAATAGCCGGCGGCCTGAATCTTGGCGACAAGCTCCTCTTTGGTCAGGGCTTGCGCCGGTCCGGCCGCAATCGCGAGCAACATGGCGGCAGAAGAAATGACCCGTTTGCGCATGATTGTTCTCCTGGTTGTAACTCTCTGCCCCAGGTGAAGTTCGTTCGATCGCCGGTTTCCGCGGCCCACACGGCGCGGATCAACGGCGTCGATCATCGTCGGCGCGCTGGTGGTGACACCGATCGGTCGGGAAAGCTTGTCGGGAAAAACTGAGCTGTATGTAGACATGCTGCGTCCTTCGTGATCAGGACGCGATTCTTCGGCATGTCGCCTCGCGGGGAGATCGCTTTCCCCGTCGCGCGAATTAAATATCCGCCGCGCGCGATGTCAACCCGCGCGCGTTCACGATGGGCAAGGAACCGAGCCGCACCTTTTCAGTTTGCTGGACGTGAAGCCCGCCCGATTTAGGCGCTCAGCTCCGCTCCACGATCGAAACGCGCGAAGAGCGCGCTCGTCAACGAACCTAACAGGCTCCAGAAAACCAGACTGGTGAGCGTCACCGCGACCATGAACTGATGCGACAGCGAGCTCGGCACGTTGGTCTCGACGTGTTCCAGCTCGGGCGCGCCGATCAAATGTGGCAACGTCAGCAGGATCACGCCGGCGATTGCCGCAGGCACCGAGCGGCGGAAGACGATCATCGCAAGGCCCGCAGCCGTTGCCAGCACGGCGGTCAGCCACCAGATCTGGCGCGACAGCAGCGGTGCGGACGGCACGCCCGGCAGTTCCGGTGGCAGGCCGAGGCCGGGCGCGATCGTGAACACGGCAAAGCCAGCCAATCCCCACATCAGACCTTCGTGCCAGGAGATGCTCTCGCCGATCGCTCCACTGCGGACAGCGAAGAAGCCCGCCAGAAGCAGTGCGAAGCCGATCGCGGTCAGCACATTGGCGGCCGCCGTGTAGGCGTTGCGCTCGAGGCCCTCGCGCGGCTCCCAGGCCCCGGCCCCGTGGTCATGGTCGGCGTGGCTGTGCCCCGCGTGATCATGGCCGGTCGCGGCCGCTTGCGGCGCCGCAGCAGCCTCATGCTGGTGCGTCTCCGCGGCCTTCTCGAAGACCTCGGCCTTCAGGATCAGGGGGACGGTGCCGAACTGCTGGACCGCCGTGACGATGAGACCAACGATGAAACCGGCAATGACCGACGAGAAGACGATCGAGCGAAACGTGCCCATGCCACCCCGGTCAGTGGCAGGGGAAAGCGTTCGAATGGCGCACGTCGTGCGCAGCATTGTGGATGACATCGATGTGGGAAAAGCCCACGACGCCGACGACGAAGAGGCCTAGCACCATGGCCATCAGGGCTTGCGAAAGCCGTCCCACCTGCACGGCCGCGACCGGCAGATGCGTAACCTGGGCATTCGTGAGCTGGGATTGGCTCATAGCTATTCTCCACTTGCGATTTGGGCGTCTTCTAGCAGCTTCCGGGCGATGTCGCGACTGGTAAGATGCACGCTCGTGCCCGCCGGAATGCCCTTGCGGGCGATCTTGGCACCAGCGGCGGCCCGGAAAGCCCCCTCAAAGCGCCGGAAATAGCCGAGGCAATCCTCGACCGCGGGCTCGGCGCCGAGCAGCGTCCGGAACGCGCCCCGATGCACGGCGCAAATAGCGCCATGCCCCCGGACCGGAAAGACCAGGGAGGTGATGTCGGCGCGCCAGTGCACCTCGTCGTTCAAGTCGAGATCGCGCGTTGCTGCCCGAGCTGATTGAGCAGGCGGACGATTTCGCAGGCCGCAACGAGACTGATCAGCCAGACGGCGCTCAGCAACCCAAGCCGCGTCACGATGGCAGCAGTAAAAGCCATCTCCCCGCCGAGGAACGGCGTGACGGCAAACAGCGCGAGCTCATAGGCGGAATAAGCGCAAGCGAGCGTGAGCGTCAATGCCAGCGGCGTGCGGTTCGGCGGCAGCACGCGGAGAACGGCCGACGAGACGGCTGTAGCAGCGAGCGCGGCGGCGCCGACAACAAAATCCCAGGCGATGGTGCTGGCATCGACGGGATAGTGCAGTGCGCCGAAGCCGATGGTCTGATTGACGAGCCAAGCGCCGGTGACGACCAGCAGCGCCGGACGCAGCGGCAGCATCGCCGCCGCCACCACGGCGAAGGCCGCGAACGGTGTCGCGCAGGCCAGCGCAAAGCTCGCGAGCGCGCACGATACGGTCAGCAGCGCAAAGCAGAACAGCGCCGCATGGCGCGGCTCGACCGGACACATACGGCAACGGTCGGCGTGAACCGGCAGGATGTCGAGAGCCATGAACGATCTCCTTGCCGGACGTCTTAGCACATTTGCCGAGGTGCGACAGGGATTGACGGCGAAGCCGAGCGACGCAGCTTTCCCAAGACTACGTCGACGCGCGAGACGACGCGGCTGCGCTGCACCGTGACCGAGAGCGCAGCAGCTCAGGTCCGCCCTCTCGGACGCTGAGCCTGGGCCCACGCCATCTCAACGTCGCGGGGCGGAGCATCGAGCCGCCGGACCGGAGTCAGCTCGCCGGATGCCGAGATGATCGCGGTCTCCTCGCGGTGGCAGCGCGGGCAAACGAAGCGAACTTCGTGCGGCGACGCCGACCAGCTCGACTGCTTGACATTGGCCGCCATCGGCCAGGCTTCGCAATGCGCGCAGGACACCAGGAACCGACCGGGATCGAGCATACCCATCTTGAAAGCCTCCGGCCTGCCCGCCTCCCCAATGATTAACTCGCGTGAATCGTTCCGGAATCAGCCTTCACGGTGGGCCTGCGGCTCAGTGCGCGCCCTTGAGCGTGCAGGACGTCGTGCAGGTGACCGTGGTGCCGTGGTCGCATGCCTTGCAGGCGTTCACGCATTGTGCCATGTCGCGCGGATTGTAGGAGCTGTAGTTCCGCACCGGGCATGCCGCTGTCGAACCTGTGACGTCTTGCTCGGGCTCGCAAGCCGCCGTCATGAGCGCAAGGAAGATGACCGCAGAAAGCCGCATGGGATCGCCCTGTGAGACACTGGCAAAAGCGACGTCCTCGGGGCGCACGCCATGTGGCAACAACCCCGGCATTCCCACCGGGAGCAGTCGCAAATCACGACGCTCCGCATCCATGAGGATGCGCGCCAAATGTTAAAAACGGATTGCCGGCGTCAGGCCGCGGCCTTGCTCGCGATGACCTGCCGCATGTCGTTCGCGAGCTGGTAGTAGTGTCCCGCGAGCTTGAGGTAAAATTCGCGCTTGGCGCTATCGGTGGCGAGCTTGGCGATCAACTCGCATTCGGCGGTGAGTGTCTCGAAGCGTTCCAGCCTGTCCTGATGCTCTGTCATCGCCGTGTCCCCATTTTACGCAACAAGGACACTAAACCTAAGCCCGGGAAATAGGTCACTGCCAACATCGTTATTAGGTAGCATCAATTTTTCCCGGCGCAGGCAGCGCCGGCCGGCGCGAAGGACTATTTGCTGTCCATTCGCCAGGCACCGTCCCAATCGGCGGACGGCGGCTTGGCCTCAAACTGCGCGATGCGAGCGAGCATGGTACGTGACGGGCCATCGCCGGGGACGCTCTCCAAGGCGGCATTGAAGGCGGCGCGCGCATCGTCGAAACGGCGCGTGCGATAGGCGGCAAGGCCCTCGGCATAGCGGGCCCGCAGGCTGGTCTGCGCCTCGGTCAGCGCGCCGGCTCTTCCCAGCACCTCGAAGACGGCTTGCGGAATGCTCTGGCCCACGACGACGAGACGGTCGACCTCGCGCAGCTCGCAGCGCGACCCGATCGCATCCGCCGTCGTCTGCGAGATCAGGATGCGGGTACCGTAAGCCTTGTTGACGGCCTCCAGCCGCGAGGCGAGGTTCACCGCGTCGCCCATCACGGTGAAGCTCATCATCAGATCGGAGCCGATGCTGCCGGTCAAAACCTCGCCGGTGGCGATGCCGATGCGCAAGTCGCATGGCGCCGGCATGGCGCGAATGCCGAGCAGGTCCGGCAACTGCTTCTGAAGCCCGGGCACCTGGTCGGCCATGTCGATGGCGGCAAGGCAAGCAAGTTCGGCCTGCTCCGCATCCTCGATGAAGGGCGGGCCCCAATAGGCCATGATGGCATCGCCGATATATTTGTCGATGATGCCGCGATTGTTTCGGATCGGGCCGGACATCACCGTGAAGTAGTGGTTCATGACCTTGACGAGGCCGCGCGGGGTCATGCCCTCGCTCATCGAGGTGAAGCCGCTCATGTCGCAGAACATGATCGTCATCACGCGGCGCTGGCCGTCGATGGCGACCTCCGGCCGGTCAATCAGCCCCTGCACCACCTTGGGATCGATGTAGCGGCCGAAGGTCTCGCGGATGCGCTCGTTCTGGCGCAACTGCTCGATCATGCGGTTGAAGGCGCGGGCAAGCTCACCGATCTCGTCCTGGGTCGAGACGGTGATGGGCTTGTCGAAGCGACCCGCCTCGACCTCGCGGGTACCGGCGAGCAACAGTCGCACCGGCCGCGTGATACCGCTGGACACTAGGAGCGCAAAGGCAAGCCCGACGATCGCCGCGAGCGCCGTCACGAGATGATGATCGCCTGATGCTGGTGGCGGATCACCTGCGCGGTACTCGCGAAAACCTGTGACAGCATGTCGGCGCGGACGGCGTCGATGCGCTGGGTGAAGAGGTCGCGGAGCGTATCGATATGCGCAAGCGTCGCTCGCGCCTCCGCCATATCCTTGTTCACGTCCTTGGCGTCGAGCAGCCTGAGCAGCTTGGCGTGGTCCTGCTCGAGTTCGCGGCGAAGTTCTGTGACCGCGTTTTCGACCCGGGTCTCGATGCGCGCCAGTGCGGCATTGTCCGAGGGCGTGCTGGGATCGTCGATGATCGCGAGGATCAGTTTCCGCGCTGCTTCCGCCTCCGCCGCGATCTTGCTGTCCTCGTCCCGGAACTCGCGAAGGCGCGCTGCATAGGCCTCCTCATCCGAGGGCGTCTGCATCCTGACGATCACCATGCGTCGTAGCGCCAGCGCCCGCTCCAGCGAATGGATATTGGCACGCGCGAGGTGGCCATAGGCGGGAATGTAGCGGTTGGTCAGCTCATCCAGGAGATGACCGACGCGGCTCGACATCACCATCGACAGGATCGCGGTGACCAGCATCAGGATGATCAGTCCGAGGGCGATACCGACGATCTTGCGCCGGATCGACTGGTTGAATATCGGCATAAGTGCAAGCAAAGGGCTGAAGAACGGCTCGGGAACCTCAATACACCGGATTTGACCGTGGGAACACGTGCAATCTGACCGCGAAAGCGGGCGGCGGGCGCGCTGAAGCGGCGCAACTGGTGCGTGCGGCAAGACCAAATCGAAGTCCTTCCCCTCCACCGGAAAAGTTCCCGCTCGTTCCATCCGTTTTTTGCCGCAATGTTGCGTGAGCGTGACCGGCGCGAAACGATGCCCTATCATCACTGCCGCATCGCTTCTGAGTCTCAAGCCGCATCCGATCGCGGACCTTGGTTTGTAGTGGTTTCGCAGGGGGACCATCGAATGAACCAGTGCCTACGCTCGCTCGCGTGTGCCCTCGCCATTGCCGCGCTTGCTCTGATCTCGACCGAGGCAACGGCGAGAGGCAGTCACAAATCATCCGCACCGAAGAAAACGCATGAAGCCAAGTCTGGCAACAAGGCTGGCAAGCAGCGCCATGCCGCAGCGGGCAAGGCGCGGCACGGCAAACAGGCCGAAGCCAAACGCAGGTCGAAGAAGCCGGACGACGATGAGCCCTCGGACAAGCCGACGGCACCGCCCCTCACCGGCGACCTCGCCGCGCTGAAGGATGCAATCGACCTCGCGCGCAAGGGCAAGACCGGCGACGCTACCGCGGCGCGCGACCGGATCACCGACCCCGCGGGGCAGAAGCTCGCGGAATGGTTCATCCTGCGCCACTCCGAGACCACGGCGAATTTCGACCGCTACGCAGCCTTCATTGCCGCCAATCCGGACTGGCCGAGCAGCGCGCTGATGCGCCGGCGCGCGGAAGCGCGGCTCTGGCAGGACAAGAGCGCTGCGGCCACCGTGCACAAATTCACGATGGACCGGCCAACCAGCGCCAAGGGCAAATTTGCGCTCGCCCGCGTGCTGCTTGCCGAGGGCGATCGCGACCGCGCGCAAATCCTTGTCCGCAGTGCCTGGCGCACCGACGAACTGTCCGAGCGCAGCGAAGAGGATGCCTATGAGGCGTTCGGCGATCTCCTGACCGCGGACGACCATCGCGCACGCATGGACAAGCGCTTGGGGGCCAAGGACTACGCCGGCGCGAAGCGCGCGGCCAAGCGGCTCGGCAGCGACGAGCTTGCGATCGTCAAGGCCTGCGCAGCGGTCACCGGCAAGGCGAACAAGGCCAAGGACTATCTCGACGACGTGGCGACTGAAACGCGCCGCGATCTCGGCTACGTGCTGTGCCGCGCGCAGTGGCACCTGCAGAAGGACCACATCGATGATGCGGCCGAGGTGATCCTCGCAGCCGCGCCCGCCACCATGGCGGCCCAGGATACCGACGCCTGGTGGCGCGAGCGGCGCCTTCTGGCGCGCAAGCTGCTCGACCAGGGCAAGTCCAGGACCGCCTATGACGTGGTGCGCACGGCCGCAGTGCCGGAAAAGGAGGTCTATCGCATCGACTACCACTTCATGTGCGGCTGGATCGCACTACGTTATCTCGACGACCCCAAAACAGCGATGGCGCACTTCGCCTCGATCGACGAAGGCTCGGTCAATCCGATCGCGCTGTCGCGGGCCCATTACTGGCGCGGCCGCGCCGCCGAGGCGATGGGCGCGACGGCCGATGCCCGCCAGAGCTATCAGGCGGCGGCGCGTTATTCGACCGCCTATTACGGTCAGCTCGCCCGCGCCAAGCTCGGCCTCCACCGGATCGAGCTGCGCGCGCCCTCGCCCGTACTGGCCTCGGCCGACACACCGCCCGCAGACGAGCGCGTGCGCGCGGCCGACATGCTCTACGCCATCGGCGAGCGCGACGTCGCGTTCTATTTCGTCGGCGATTTCGCCGAGCAGAGCAGCGACGTAGCCGCCCTCGAGGGGCTCGGCGAGCTCGCTGGCCGGCACAACGACGCCCACGCAATGCTCGAGATCGGCAAGTCGGCGCTGGCACGCGGGCTGGCGCTTGACCATTACGCCTTCCCGACCATCGGAATCCCCGCGCACAAGCAGATCGCGCCCGAGATCGAGCAAAGCGTGATCTACTCGGTGGTGCGCACAGAAAGCTCCTTCGACCAGCGCGACAAGTCGCCCGCTAACGCGGTCGGCCTGATGCAGGTGACGCCGGAGGCGGGGCGCGACACGGCCAAGCGCTTCGGGGTGAGCTACGACTGGGACCGCATGGTCTCCGATCCCGTCTATAACACGCAGATGGGCGCGGCCGAGCTCAGCGCGCTTCTGTCGGAGTATCGCGGCAACCAGATCATGACCTTCGCCGGCTACAATGCCGGCCGCGGCCGGGTGCGCGACTGGGTGCAGGCGCATGGCGATCCGCGCGACCCCAATGTCGATCCGGTCGACTGGGTCGAGCGCATTCCGCTGTCTGAGACGCGCAACTACGTGCAGCGCGTGATGGAGAACGTGCAGGTCTATCGCCAGCGGTTCGAGGGCATTGGCGTTGCGACAGCGAAGTCCGAGCAGCGCGTCCCGACGCACGAAGTGAGCGCGGCCCCGACGGCATCGGCCGCAGCCCCCGCGCCCTAGGCGTGCACCGCCGGGGCTGGACGCGGCGCGACGCTGGACGCGGTGACTGCGGCCGACGGCTCTGCGCGGCGCGCATCATTCGGCTAGCCGTCACCTCCTTCCCTGGTCAGAAGGTCGTGCGTGCGCAGATATGCCTCGGTCAGCGAGCGCGAGAGCGCGCCCATGTGCATCATGCAGCTCCAGCCCGAAATCGCCGCCAGCACCGTGATCGCTTCGAGCGAGCTGCGATAGGGCCAAAGCATGTCGATGGCCGTCTGGTGATATCGACGGTAGCAATCGTAGTCGCAATACCGCTCTTGCTTGGATACATGCCGTACGTAGCTCGACCCCAGCGGCTGGGCGCACGCACTGCAGGCTGCGCCATGGCGGGGACATTCCTGATTGACGAGCATGAATCTCAACGCCGTGTCCTTTCCTGCCGAAAGGTGCATGCACCGATCGTCTCGCCGCAACCTGCTCAAGACGCCGCTCGCGCGCGCTCCCCGATCGACGACACCGCTTCGTGATGACGCGCGTAGCATGCGTGGTCGCAGTAGGGCAGCGATGTTCGGACGTCGCGCAGATAGCCGCCGCTGATCTCCTCGCAGCACCACAGGCAGAACGTCTTGCGAAACGGCGTCCTGCCATTCACCAGTATGAACCTCACGTGGCACCTCCCAGCGCGAAGCAGTAGACCGTATCGACCATCGAGGCGGACGGCGGCGGCGCGCAAAGATGATTGCGGCCGTCGGGATTGTCTCTGTTGCGTTCAACCTTCTGGGGCGGGATGAGGATGTATTTCCCGTCTTCCCGGCGGCGCGCGTAGATCCTGCCGTCGACGTACCGTATCTCGGTCGGGTAGCAATCCGCGTCGTTGCAGCAGCTCAGCGCTGGATTGTCGGGCATGTGCCAGCCCGAATAGAACTTCTCGTGCAGCAGTAGATCCTGCGGCGGATGGTGACGATGTGCGCCGTCCTGCCCAGCCTCCTCAGCCTCCACCGCCGTCATCGACGGAAGCGAAAGCATCATGACCAAGAGGAGCTTGCAAGCACGGCGCACCGCACGACCTCCCGATTCAGAGTCTGCCGAATGGACCACATCCGGCGGCCGATCCTCACGCCGCCTGAAATCGGAACAGCCAGCGGCGGTCGCGCTCGCGACGCGCCCTGAAGTGGTCGAGACATTTCCTCGAGCAGAGCGGCGCTTTCCAGGAATAGTATCGGATCAGACCAAACTTCCCGCCACAGACGGCGCAGCCTTTGGAGTCAGCGCGGCGCTCGGAGTGTTCAGACCTATCGCACATTGTCCTCTCCTTTGACCTCTCGGGGGTCCTGGCTTCCTTGTGCGCAAATGCGCGGTCACCACGGTCGTCACGGAAAATGCGGCTTCTCAATCGTGCCCCGCCAATTCATCCGGGAAGTCAGGGCGGCGGAGGCGGAGCCCGGCTCTTTGGGTGCAGCACACCGAGCTTCTCGGCAATTTGTGCTCCGCAAATCGACTCCTCTCGATTGGCCGCAAGACTATTCCCCGCGCAACCGCTCGCTCAATTGTACGGAGGTAAATGCGCGCTAGAACTAGGGATGGGCGAGCTATACGTAGGTTTGTTCCGTAGTACTCCGGAGCTTTTGCCGACCTCGCGCAACGAGACGGCGCAACGCTCGCAGGCTGCACGGTGCCCGCGAAACGGACGCAAAGCCCGGCTTTGGTCAGAAGGAGAATTGCTCCCCTTGTTCCAAAGTGCTCTACTCACATCGACCATGCGCGCCGGGACGCCTGCGATGATGCCTGGCCAGATCGCAAAATTTGGGAATTCGGCCGCACAATTGCTGCTCGGCGGCCTCGCGGCGCTTCGATCATTCGGCAATGGCGAGAAGGACAAGCCCGCGGTCGGAGATGATCCGCGGCAGGACATCAGCGATCTGCGCGACGCCGTGAAGCAGTGGCGCGAGGTGTTCGAGCACAATCCGGTCATGTACTTCATGGTCGATCCGGCCGGAACCGTGCTCAACGTGAATACGTTCGGCGCCGCACAGCTCGGCTACACGGCGCCCGAGCTAATCGGCCAATCCGTGCTGAACGTCTTCTTCGAGGAGGACCACGACGCCGTCCGTCGGTGCATCGCGTTGTGCCTGGAAACCGTGGACCAGTCGCATACCTGGGAGATTCGCAAGTTCCGGAAGGACGGTTCGGTGCTCTGGGTCCGTGAAAACGCCAAGGCGATGCTGCGCGGCGACGGCACGCCGATCGTGCTGGTCGCCTGCGAGAACATCACCCAGCGCAAGGAAGCGGAGGATGCGCTCCGGCAGAGCGAGGCCTACCTCGCCCAGGCACAGGAATTGAGCCGCACCGGCAGCTTCGGCTTGAGCCTCGCGACAGGCGAGGCCGTCTGGTCAAGGGAGACCTTTCGCATCTTCCAATGCGACCCGGCGACAAAGCCGACCCTGAACTTCGTCTTTCAGCGCATCCATCCCGAAGATCGCGACACGGTCCGAAGGACGCTTGATCGGGCTTACCGCGAAGCAGAGGATTTCGACCACGAATATCGCCTGCTGATGCCGGATGGATCCGTCAAATATCTGCACTCCGTGGCGCGCGCGGTGCGACATGCGTCCGGGCGCATCGAGTTCGTCGGGGCTGTCACCGATGTCACGGTTGCAAAGGAGGCGGAACAGAGGCTGCGTCGCAGCGAGGCCTATTTGGCCGAGGCCCAACGGCTCAGCCACACAAGTAGCTGGGCCTGGGACGTGCGCCGTCAGGAGTTCGCCTACCGGTCGGCTGAACTGTACCGCCTGTTTGGATTCGAGCCGGACCAGATCGATCTACCGGCGCGGGCTTTCCAGCAACGTATCCTGCCCGAGGACTTTCGACGAATTGTCGAGGTGGAAGCCCAGGCAATCCGGGAAAAGAAGCCCTTCGAAGTCGACTTTCGCATTGCGCGCCCGGACGGCTCGATCAGACGTGTCCATACCGAGGGGCATCCCGTCATAGGGAGCGACGGCGAAGTGATGGAAATCATCGGCACACATGTGGACGTCACCGAGCAGGTCGCCGCCAAGGAAGCGCTACAAAGGGCATTCGACGAGCTCAAGACATCCGAGCAACGATTCCGCGACTACGCCGAAACCGCATCGGACTGGTTTTGGGAGACCGGCCCGGACCACCGCATCACGCGGATATCGGAACACACCGATACGTCCACCGCCCCGCCGACGGGTTTGATCGGCCTGACCCGTTGGGACATTCCTCCCGATGCCGAGCTCGAGCCGGAGAAGTGGGAGCAGCATCGCGCGGCGCTCGATGCCCACCTTCCGTTCCGCGACCTGATCTACCACAGCAAGGATCGCAACGGATCTCCAATCTACGTGCGCACCAGCGGCAAGCCCTTCCATGACGCGAGCGGCAATTTTCTCGGCTATCGTGGCGTCAGCACCGACGTAACGGCGGCGATCCGCGCCGAGCAGGCCGAAGAAGCGCTGCGCAGAGCGCAAGCCGAGCTTACCCACGTCACGCGCGTCACGACGCTCGGCGAGCTCACGGCCTCGATTGCCCATGAAATCACCCAGCCTATTGCCGCCGTGATCTCCAATGCGGACGCCTGCATCGGCTGGCTCGGCCGCCAACCTGCTGATCTGAAGGCTGCGCGCCGTTCCGCGGAATGGATCGTCGAGGATGCCAATCGGGCCAGCGAGGTGATCCGCCGGATCAGGGCACTTGCGAAGAAGACCGAGATCGAAGTGGGTCCACTCGACATCAACCAGGTCGTCAGGGAGGCGGTGGCCCTCGTTCGGCGCGAGCTCGCCACCCATGCTGTGTCGGTGCGAATGGAGTTGACGTCCGACCTGCCCAGCATTTGCGGCGACCGGATTCAGCTCCAGCAGGTGCTGATCAACCTGGTGATGAACGGCATCGAAGCCATGCAAACCAATGTCGACCGCCCGCGCGAGCTGACGATCCGCTCCAGCCGGGCGAGCGATGACGGCGACGGCCGGCTGCTCCTCACCGTGACGGATTGCGGTGTCGGTCTTGGCAAGGACGTAGCGGACCGCATCTTCACGCCCTTCTTCACCACCAAATCAGGCGGCCTGGGGATGGGGCTCTCGATCTGCAGATCGATCATCGAGGCTCATGCAGGTCGGCTTTCGGCCTTTCCCAACGACGGAGGCGGTGCAACATTCCAGATCGCCCTGCCCTTGCCGCACGAGGACACGTCGTGATCGACCACCCCAAGCCGACCCAGACGCAGGCGAGCGCCGATGGTCCGATCGTCCTGATTGTCGACGACGATCCGTCGATGCGTCGCGCACTCACCAATCTCTTTCAATCGGTCGGCCTCAAGGTCGAGGCCTTCGGCTCGGCGGCCGAGATCATGGACGCCAAACCGCCGGCGGTGCCGAGCTGCCTCGTGCTCGACATCCGCCTACCGGGCTCAAGCGGCCTCGACCTCCAGGCGGACCTCGCCAAGGCCAATATTCACACGCCCATCATCTTCATCACCGGCCATGGCGATATTCCAATGACCGTCAGGGCGATGAAAAGCGGCGCGGTCGATTTTCTGACCAAGCCGGTGCGCGACCAGGACATGCTGGATGCGGTGCAGGCTGCGATCGAACGGGATCGCAAGCGGCGCGATGCGGAGAAGTCGGTCTCGGGCGTGCGGTCCCGCTTCGAAAGCCTGACAGTGCGCCAGCGCGACGTCCTCACCTTGGTCGCGTCCGGCCTGATGAACAAGCAGGTCGCTGCCGAGCTTGGCTTGGCGGAGATTACCGTCAAGATCTATCGCGGGCAGATCATGCGGAAGATGGGCGCGAAGTCATTGGCCGATCTCGTCAGAATGACGGAGGCACTCGGGATCTCTCGCACCAGGGGGAACCTGCAAACCTAAGTATGCTTTTCAAGTTCGCTCCGGGGGCCCACTTTCCAGTGGGCGGCTGCGCCAAGGTCGGCGGCTCCCCGATCAGGAGCGATCTTCTTGTCAGTCCCTTCGATCATTTCTGTCGTCGACGATGATCCATCCGTCCGCCTTGCGACGAACAATCTCCTGACGTCGCGGGGATACACGGTCTACACCTTTGGCTCCGCTCGCGAATTTCTCCAATCGGCCGAACTCAACACGACCTCCTGCGTGATCGCGGATGTACAGATGTCGGCCATGAGCGGCGTTGATCTGTTGACGCATATGCGCGGCCTCGGCCGCCGCACGCCCTTCATCTTCGTGACGGCCTTTCCGGACGATGCCGTGCGTGACCGCGCATTGAGAGCCGGCGCGATCTGCTTTCTCGCCAAGCCATTTTCCACGCCCGCCCTGATTCAATGTCTGGAGACGGCGCTGTCGGCGCCCGGTGACGCCGCCATCTGATGCGGCCACACTCGCCCTGGCGAGGCGCCTCAATCCACCTTGATATTGGCGGCCTTGATGATCGGCCACCATTTTGCGATCTCGGCTTTCTGGCGTGCGCCGAGGGCTTCTGGGGTGAGCTGATCCTTGGGCGTCATCTCCAGGCCCTGGTTTTCAAGCTGCTTCTTCACCGCGGGATCGTTCAGCGCTTCCACCGCCGCGGCGTTGAGCTTGGTCACGATCTCCTTCGGCGTGCCCTTCGGCACCCACATTCCCGACCACAGCGTCATGTTGAAGCCTTTAAGACCCGCCTCTGCCGCGGTCGGAATCTCCGGCGCCGAGGACAGGCGCTTGTCGTCGCTGATCGCATAGGCGCGGATGGTGCCGGCGCGGACCTGGTTGATCGAGTTGGAGGTCTGGTCGACGATGATGTCGATCTGCCCCGCGATGAGATCGTTCAGGGCGGGGCCGGTGCCGCGATACGGTACGTATTGCAGCTTGATGCCGGTGACGCTTTCGAAATAGACGCCGGCTATGTGGCTGCCGGAGCCCGCGCCGGCCGTGCCGGCGGTCGCGGGTGACGGCCGCGATTTGAGCCAGGCCAGCAGGTCCTTCAGCGAGGTCGCAGGCACGGCATTTTTGCTGACGACGATCATCGGGTTGCTCGGCAGCAACACCACCGGTTCGAGATCGGCAACCAAATCGTAGTTGAGCTTGTAGACGGCGCCGTTGGCGACATGGGTGCCGAGATGGCCGAAGGAGATGGTGTAGCCGTCGGGCGGCGAATGCACGGCACGGCCGACGCCGATCGAGCCGCCGGCCCCGGTGACGTTCTCGATCACCACGGCCTGTCCGAGCGTCACCCGCATCCGCTCGGCAAGCACCCGCGCCATCGCGTCCGAGGGGCCGCCGGCCGCGAACGGCACGATGATGGTGATGGGGTGTGAGGGAAAATCGTCGGCACGCGCAACGCCCGTCAACGCGAGAATGCCGATCAGCCCGGCCCAGACGGCCTTCTTCATTGTCGTCTCCCCAGCAATGTCATTCTTATTTTTTGTCCTCTCCCCGCGTAGGGGAAGAGGGATCATTCGTGACGTATTGCCGCGCCGGAGCGCGTTCGTCGCGCTCCGGCCGCTTGGTCCCGCGCTAGAACTGCGAGTAGTCGATCGGCTTGTGGCGATCGAGCGTGCGGGTGACCGGCGGCAGCGGATATTTCAGACCGGTCGCGCAGTTGAACAACATCACGCGATCGGTCTTGCCGACGCGGCCGTCGGCCAGACTCTGCTTGTAGGCGGCGTAGGTGGCGGCGCCTTCCGGGCACAGCAACAGCCCCTCCTCGCGCGCAACCTCGTTCAGCGCGGACGAAATCTTGTCGTCGTCGACCGCGATGGCAAAGCCCTTGCTCTCGCGCACGGCGCGCAGGATCAGGAAATCGCCGATCGCCTGCGGCACGCGGATGCCGGAGGCGATGGTGTGGGCATCCTCCCAGCGCGTCGCATGCTCGGTGCCCGCCTCATAGGCGCGGACCATCGGCGCGCAGCCCGACGCCTGGACCGCGACCATGCGCGGGCGCTTGGCACCGATGAAGCCGATCTTCTCGAGCTCATCGAAGGCCTTCCACATGCCGATCAGGCCGGTACCGCCGCCGGTCGGGTAGAAGATCACGTCGGGCACGTCCCAGCCGAGCTGCTCGGCGAGCTCCAGCCCCATAGTCTTCTTGCCCTCGATCCGGTACGGCTCCTTCAGCGTCGAGGTGTCGAACCAGCCGACCTTGGCCTTGCCCTCGCCGACGATCTTGCCGCAATCGTCGATATAGCCGTTGACGCGGTAGACGGTCGCGCCCTGGAGCTCGATCTCGCTGACGTTCACCTCGGGCGTATCGGCCGGGCAGAAGATCGTGGTCTTGATGCCGCAGGCCGTCGCATAGGCCGCGACCGCGGCGCCTGCGTTGCCGTTGGTCGGCATCGCCATGTGCTTGATGCCGAGCGCCTTGCCCATCGACACCGCCATCACCAAGCCGCGCGCCTTGAACGAGCCGGTCGGCAGGCGCCCCTCGTCCTTGACGATGATCTCGCCGCCGCCGAGTTTTGCCCCGAGCTTCGGCAGCCGGATCAATGGCGTGGTGACCTCGCCGAGCGAGACGATGTCCTTGCATTTGCGGACCGGCAAAAGCTCGCGGTAGCGCCACATGTCCGCCGGACGTTGCGCCAGCGCATCCTTCGTCAGCGCCTTCTTCACGCCGGCGAGATCATAGCGCACCAAAAGCGGCTTGCCGGCCTTGGAGAGGTTGTGGACCTGGTCGGCGGGATAATGGTCGCCTTCCATCGCGCATTCGAGATGGGTGACGAAGGTCGGGCGTTCGATGGTGAGGTTGTCGTTGTCTTGCATGGGTTCGTCCCTCTTCTTGTTCTGGTCTATTCCCTACTCAATCCGTCACCCTGAGGTGCCGGAGCGAAGCTGAGGCCTCGAAGGCCGACGGCCCGCCTGCGGAATCCTGGCCGTTCATCCTTCGAGGCGCCCAGCGCGTTGCGATGCACTGCGCAGCTCGCACCTCAGGATGACGGGACTGCTATCGCCGCGCGACGCGGATCTTCAGCCCGATCAAATATTCAGCACCCGCCCGTAGGCATCCAGCACGGCTTCCTTCATCATCTCCGATAGCGTCGGATGCGGGAAGACCGTGTGCATCAGTTCCTCTTCCGTCGTCTCCAGGTTCATGGCGACCACGTAGCCCTGGATCAGCTCGGTGACCTCAGCGCCGATCATGTGCGCACCGAGGAGCTGGCCGGTCTTCTTGTCGAAGATGACCTTGACCAGCCCCTGGTCCTCGCCGAGCGCGATCGCCTTGCCGTTGCCGACGAAGGGGAAGCGGCCGACTCGGATCTCGCGGCCATTCTCCTTGGCCTTGGCTTCGGTCAGGCCGACGGAAGCGACCTGCGGATGGCAATAGGTGCAGCCCGGGATCATGTTCTTTTCCATGGCGTGCGGATGCAAGCCCTTGATCGCCTCGACGCAGATCACGCCCTCATGCTCGGCCTTGTGGGCCAACATCGGCGGCCCGGAAACGTCGCCGATGGCGTAGATGCCGGGAACGTTGGTCTTGCCGTAGCCGTCGATCACGATACAGCCGCGGTCGGTTTTGACGCCGAGCTTTTCGAGCCCAAGATTCTCGATGTTGCCGACGACGCCGACCGCCGAGATCACACGCTCGAACTCGGTGGTGACCGGCTTGCCCTTGCCGTCGTCGATGGTCGCAACGACGCTGTCGGCCTTCTTCTCGAGCTTGGTCACCTTGGTCGAGGACATGATCTTGATGCCCTGCTTCTCGAAACGCTTTCGCGCAAGGCCTGCGATCTCTGCGTCCTCGACGGGCAAGATCTGCGGCAGCACCTCGACCACGGTCACATTGGAGCCCATGGTGTGGAAGAAGGAAGCGAACTCGATGCCGATTGCGCCGGAGCCGACGACGAGGAGCGACTTCGGAATCCGCTCCGGCACCATCGCCTCGAAATAGGTCCAGACCAGCTTCTTGTCCGGCTCGAGCCCGGGCAGCACGCGCGGCCGCGCCCCGGTCGCGACGATGATGTGCTTGGCCTGATAGGCCCCCTCGCCGAGCGCGCCCTTCGGTGCCTCGACGTCGGACTTCTTCACGGTGATCTTGCCCGGCGCATCGATCGAGGCGGCGCCCCAGATGACGCTCACCTTGTTCTTCTTCATCAGGAAGCCGACGCCGTCGTTCAGCCGGCTCGAGACGCCGCGCGAGCGCTGCACCACGGCTTTCGCATCGAACGAGACTTTCTCCGCCGACAGGCCGTAGTCCTTGGCGTGCTGCATGTAATGATAGATCTCGGCCGAGCGCAGCAGCGCTTTCGTCGGAATGCAGCCCCAGTTCAGGCAGATGCCGCCGAGATAGGACTTCTCGACGATCGCGGTCTTGAAGCCGAGTTGCGCGGCACGGATCGCGGTGACGTAGCCGCCGGGGCCGGAGCCGATGATGATGACGTCGAAGGATGTATCGGCCATGCTGTACGCTCGTTCCCGTTCGACCGGCCTGAATGTTCGAGACCGTCATTGCGAGGAGCTCTTGCGACGAAGCAATCCAGCCTGCCGGTAGCGCCCTGGACTGCTTCGCGGAGCCTGCCATCGGGCTGCGCTTTACGCAGAACCGATGGCTCGCAATGACGACGCGGATGCTTTCGTCGTCACACCATCATCATGACGGGGTTTTCGATGAGCTGCTTGAAGGCGCCGATCAGCTCGGCGCCGAGCGCGCCGTCGATGGCACGGTGATCGCACGACAAGGTCACGCTCATCATCTGCGCGATCTCGATCTTGCCGCCACGGACCACGGGGCGCTCTTCCGAGGTGCCGACCGCGAGGATGGTCGCGTGCGGCGGGTTGATCACAGCGGTGAAGTGGTTGATGCCGTACATGCCGAGGTTGGACACGGCCGTGGTGCCGCCCTGGTACTCCTCGGGCTTCAGCTTGCGTGAGCGGGCCCGCGCCGCAAAATCCTTCATCTCGTTGGAGATGGTCGAGAGTGTCTTGGTCTCCGCCTTGCGAATGATCGGCGTGATCAGGCCGCCGGGCATCGCCACGGCGACGCCGACGTCGGAATGGTGATGCTTGACCA